>NZ_BOMA01000003.1:0-469536 GCF_016861935.1 Pseudomonas sp. 008
GCATCAATGGTCTGACTGACGCTTTGCTGATTCACCTCTTTGAGGTCGATTCGCAGACCTTCGACGGCCTTGATCGTGATGTTGCCTTTGGCAATCATCTGGGTCTGGCGCAGTGTCTCGTCGGTATTGCCCTTGCCTTTCGATGAGGTCCAGAAGGCGTCGCCATCACTCTTGGTGTGGCTCTCGTCATGCAGGTCCTTCACCCCTTCAAAGGTGATGGAGCCACCACTGTCCAGCGTGATGTCCTTGCCACTCTCCAGCTTCGCCACCTGATAGCGCTGATCGCCCTCGCTGATCAGCGTCAGGTTGCCACCGGTCTTGATCTCGCTGCCGACGTGGGTTACCTGGGTGACTTCATCACGCTGGGTTTTCTTGGCACCCCAGCCACCCTTCTCCTTCATGTCATACAGCGTGTAATCCTTGTTCTGCGCCGCCAGCAGGTTCAGGTTATTACCCGCGTACACATACGCTTCATTCCCCGCGCTGATCTTGCTCGCCACCAGCGTCGTGTCCCCGCCGGAGCGGGTGATCACATTGCCGCCGGCACTGAACTCGGCCGCTTTCTGTACGGTGTGGTTGTCCTCTTCGTGGATGCGTTTTTTGCCGTCCTTGCTGCGGGTTTCGACGTTGTGTTCGTCGCCGGCCGAGGCCAGGGTGAGATCGCGCCCGGCGTCAGCGGTGAGGTCGCCTTCGGCCTTGGCGGTGCTGGCGATGACGTTGAGGTCGCGGCCGGCGTTGAGGGTCAGGTTGCCGCCGCTGGTGACGCTGGACGCCAGGTTTTCCACGGTGGTGGTGATGGTGGAGCGGTGGCCGCCCTCTGCCATGTCGTGGATTTCGCTTTCGTTGCGCGTGGCCAGCAGGTTGAGGTCGCGGGTGGCGCTCAGGCTGGCGTCGCCGCCGCTGCTGATGGCGCCGGAGTTGGTCAGGTCGCGGGCGGATTTGATCGTCAGTGTGTCGCGGGCGCTGATGCTGCCACCAGCGTCGACCTGGGTGCGCATGCCGGAGCCTTCGCCCACGGCGATGGCGGTGCGGTCGTTGACGATGTCGCCCTTGAGGGTGGTGAGGCTGACCTGGTTGCCGCGAATGTCGCCGGCCAGGGCGTTGCGGATGCTGTCCGTGGCCATGAGGCTCAGGCGTTCGTTGGCTTCGACCAGGCCGCCCTGATAGAGGCTGCCTTTGACGTCGGCGGACAGGTCGTGAGTGCCGCGCAGGGTGCCGACGTTGACCAGGTCGTTGCCGGCGATCAGGGTCAGGTCGCGCCCCTGGATCAGGCTGCCGCCGCGCACGTTGCGCGATTCGGCCTGGGCCAGATACAGCACCGGCACCAGCACTTTCTGGCCATCGACGATGCGTTCTTCCATCCACACGATGTCGTGGGTCAGGGCCGCGACCTGCTCGGAAGTCAGGCTGACGCCCAGCGACAGGCTCAGCTCGTTTTTGCTGGCCAGGGCGTTGTCCATCAGATAACGAAATTGCTCGTTATCATCGTTCAGGCCGCTGGCGAGAAAGCGCTGGCCGGTCTTAGCCATTACAGCGTCGCTGATCAGACGGGATTCATAGCGACCGTCACCGAGACGGCGCGCGGCTTCATCGGCGCTGAAGTTGAGCTTGCCCAGCAGGTAATCGGAACTCATGAATGCCGCGGACTGGGTCAGCTCCGGGTTGGTTTCGATCAGGTATCGGCTTTGCGGGTTGCGGCTCTGCACGAACATGCCGTACGGCCCCTTGGGCAGTCGGAATGTCGAGGACGCCGTCGGGTCTACGGCGGCAAATGGCACACCCCGGAAGTCGACCGGGACGAAGCTGACCTGCTTCACGCCATCGGCATCCACGCGCTCGATGCGCGTGACATCCTTGGCCACCTGGGCGCTGGCGTCGGTGCTACGTTTGCCCAAGTTGATATTGATGCCGCCGACCGAGGCGGTCTGGTCGCTGCTCAGCGAACCGGTCAACTGGCCGAAGGTGTTGTCGTAGAGCGTGCCGTTCTGGATGGTGTTGGTGACGCTCAGTCGGACGTTGCCACCGGCTTGCAACACGGCGGCGTAAACGTTGTTGCCGTTTTCATTCCAGGTGGTGACGTCGCTCTGTACCGCGAACCGACTGTCGCTCGACCGGTCGCTCAGTTCCTTGAAACGTACCTCATCGAAATTACCCGCCGCTGTCGCCGCGTTGAACGCCGGGACATCGATGAACTCCATTTTGTCCCAGAGACTATTGTCGATACGACCGGGGGTGCCGATTATCACGACCCGCTGTCCCGAACGTGACGCGGCACCCTGGTTGAGCAGGCTGTCAGCGGTCAGGTCGAGGTTGCCGTTGGCTGCCATCAGGCTGTAACGGTTTTCGACCTGATTGGCGTGAACGGTGAAGTTTTTCCCAGCCACCAGCCGTGAGGCGCGAGAGTCCTTGAGTACGGTGTCGTTGAACTGGGTGGTGATGGTGATCTTGCCGCGTTTCCAGCCGTCGTGTCCCCCGCAGTGCTGACCGCATTGCCAATCCAGGCTGCCGGAAGATTGCCCGGACGTCAGCTCGAATTCGGATTTGGCGTTGACCAGCGACGCCACGTTAATGTCGATGTCGCCTTCGCTTTCGATAGTCCCCGAAAGGTTACTGAACGAGGCCGCACGGCCACCATCAGGGGCACTGAACGTCAGGTTGCCGCGGCTGTAGATATCACCGAAATAGTTGCTCAGGCTGTTGCCGTGCAGCTCCATCGCACCGCCGCTGAACAACAGCGTATCGGCGCCGTTGCTGATGCCATTGGCCGCCTTGAGCGTGACCTTGCCTTGCGCGCCGAGGGTGCCTTTGTTATCGATCCGGGCCGCCGTCACCGTCAGGTTTTGATTGGCGATCAGGCGGCCGAGGCTGTCGAGGGTGCCACGCAGGGTCAGTTGTGTGTCGCCGCCACTGACCAGACGACCATCGCGCTGGATCAGATCGTTGGCGCCGATGGTCAGTTTTTGCTTGGCCGAGACTCGGCCACTGTTGAACAGATTGCCGCCCAGGGTCAGCGACAGGTTGCCGTCGCTGAGCAGCTCGCCGGCGTTGGTCAGGTTGGCGACATTCAGGCTCAGCGCCGAAGCGCTGGCGATACGGTCACCGGCATTGAGGGTCAGGTCTTGGGCGCTGGTGTAGGTCAGGCCACCGTTGAGTTGCCAGGTGCCCACCCCGTTGACTGAGCCGATGTCCCAACTGCCATTGCCCAGACCGGTGAGGCTGCCCTGGCTGCCGGTCAGGTTACTCAGGTCAAGATCGAACAGGCCTTGCGCCGCGTGACGTACGCTACCACTGAGGTTATTGAGCTGAACGCCGCTGAGGATCAGGTCCTGGCTGCCGATCTCGATAACGCCGTTCTGGTTGTTCAGGTTGCCGGTCAGTTTGATCTGACTCGACGCGCCACCGAGCGCGCGGACCTGGCCACCGACACTGTTATTCAACTGTCCGCTGATGAGGTTCAGGTCGGTGGCCGATTCGATCAGCCCGCCCTGGTTGAGAATCTGGCTGACGGCTTCAAGCCCCAGCCGCGTGCCGCTGATCTCACCGCCGGCGTTGTCCAGGCTTGAACCATCGAAGATGACCTGGTCTTTGCCGAACAACTTGCCAGCACGGTTGGTCAGGCGAGTGACCGTCAATTGCAAGTCACCCAGCAGACTGGAGATCAGCCCGGCCTTGCCGTTGACGGCGCTGTTGTCGAGGTCGGCAGCGGTGATATCCAGGCTGTCGGCCTGAAGAGTCCCGCCCTGGTTCTGCAGGCTGCCCTGGCCCAGCGCCAGTTCTGCGTGGCTGCCGTTGGCGAGGATCACACCTTGCTGGTTTTGCAGGCTCGCGCCGACAATTTTCAGGCCATCGCTGCCGGCAATGATCTGGCCTTCGTTGCGGTTGTCGACGGCCGTGCTGCTGATATCCAGACGCTTGCCACGCAAGGTGCCGCCACGGTTGTCGAGTTCCGTCAGTCGGGTGAGCAGTAGGCGTTGATCACCGGCGTCGACCACGCCGGTGACGTTGCTGAGAACACCGGCGATTTTCAGTTCGATGGTGCCATCGCTGCTGACGATGCCGCCCTTGTCGTTGTTGCTTAGTTGCCCTGCGGTGACGTCGATGGTTTTACCGAGCAGGACACCGGCACTGTTGTCGACCGTGTCACTTTCGATCTGCAGACCGGCTTCGCTTTGAATCCGGCCCTTGATGTTCAACAACTGTGACTGACCGGGGGCCGTCTGCTTGAGGACCAACCGTGCGCCGTCAACGCCCGCCGCTAGCAGGCCGTTATCGCTGTTGTCGAGGCTGGCGGCTTGCAAGTCCAGGCGATCACCCATGACCCGCCCGCCACGGTTGTCGATGCGCCCGCCTTCGGCGACCAGCAGCAATTGCTGACCGGCCACGACACCTGCGCGGTTGTCGATGCTCGCGGCATGAATGTCCACGTCCCCGTGGGTGGCCTGCAATCGGCCCAGGGCACTGTTCAGGTGTTGAGTGACGATCAGCGTGAGCTTGCCAACCCCAGCGCTCATGGTGCCGTTGGTGTTCTGCGTGAGATTGTCGAGTGTCGTATGGACGGTGCCGCCCAGCAGCTTGCCCTCGGTGTTATTCAGGTCGCGGCCAACGAGTTTGAGGCTTGTGTTGCCCTGAATCAGCCCTTGGGTGTTGTCCAGATCCTGGGTAGCCAGAACGCTGTCTCCGGACGAGATCGTGCCTTGGGTGTTGTCGAGTTTGCCGCGGCTGGTCAGCTCGAGGGTTTTGCCCGTCAGGCTGGCGTTGCGGTTGTTGATGCTCTGGGCGGTGACGGTCAGTTTTCTTGAGGCCTGCACCTTGCCGTCGTGGTTATCGAGGTCTTCGTCGAGGGTCAGGTTCAGCGCACCGCCTTCAGCGCTGATCACGCCTTTTTGACTGTTATCCACGCGGGTGGCGTTGACGGTCACTTCATCGGCAACCAGCGTGCCGCCCTGGTTGAGCAGTTCGCCGCCGGACACCGACAGAGCGGTCTGAGCCTGAATTTTGCCTTTGCCGTTGTCCAGGCGCTCACTGGCCGTGACCTTGGCGTTGGTCTGATTGGCCGCGATCAAACCGTTGGTGTTATCGAGTTGACGGGTGACCAGGTCCAGACGGCCGGCAATCATTTTGCCATCGCCGTTCTTCAGCTCCCGGGCGTTGAGCGTCAGGCTACCGTCGGCGATTTCGATGCGGCCCTGGCGGTTGTCCAGGCTGTCGAGGGTCAGGGTCGCGGCCTGGCCATCGGCGAAGCGAATCAATCCGTTGAGGTTGATAATGGCCGGGGCGTTGAACGCCAGACGACCTTCGCCGAAGATCCGCGCATTGATCCCCTGGTTGAGCAATCGAGCGGCATTGAGCGTGACGTCGCGTCCCTGAATGATGCCGTTCTGGTTGTCGAGCGAGCCATCAGCCTGCACGTTCAAGGAACGGCTGGCCAACAGGCTGCCGCTGTTACTCAGCGCCTGATTGTTGAGGACAAGATCACCGCTGGCGTTGCGGCTGTTGTCGGCATTGACCCCGGCTTCGATGACGCCGAGGTTGGTCAGTTTGCCACCGCTCGTCAGATGCACCGTGTCCCTGGCCGCGAGGCTTTGTCGGTTGACCAGATCTTCGGCGGTCTGCACGGCCAATTGCGTTCCGGCGTATATCGGTCCTTGGGCATCGAGGCTCTTGGCCTTGATGTCGACGACGTTGCTGGCGGTGGCTTTGGCCATGCTCAGTTGGCCGTTGGAGTCGATCTGAATATCCCCGGCGCTGGCCGCCAGTTCCGCCGCCAGCTTCACGCCGACGCCCTGCTCGGTGCCCACCAGCTTGATCGCCCCGGCGTACATGCCGCCCAGGGCCGAAGAGTCGATAGCCAGTTGCGGTTTGGCACTGCCGTCATCGGCACGGGCGGTGGCGTTGAGGTTGTCCGCATTCACGTCGTTGCGACCGGCGACGATGGTCAGGTTTTTTGCATGGATCTCGGCGTTGATCTTCGCGCTGCGGGTGATGATTTCGAAGCCGTCGACCTGGCTGGCATCAAGGCCCGTGCCATCGATGGAGACACTGCCCTGATCGACCTGAAAGCGATCCAGACGACCACTACCGTCCAGCACCGGTTTGCCGGTGGTCAGGGTCACGCGCGGGGTGTTGATGAAGCCGCAGCCGTTGCAACTGATGCCGTAGGGGTTGGCAACAATGACGCGGGCAGACTGCCCTGCCACTTCGGTGTAACCGCGCAACTGACTGGGGCTGCCGCCGATGACTTCGTTAAGTATCGTTTGCGCCCCACCGCTGTTTTTCAGGTGCGGGTTGCCAATGATGATCCCGCCCAACTGCGTCGCACCGGTCTGGCTGGCGACGTTGTTGAGGATCACGCCCTGAGTGCCGACGTTGTAATCGTGGAACTGGTTATGCGACAGACCGCTGCCGTTGGGCGTGGCGATGTTGACGATCGGTATTCCGTTGCCGGCGTTATCCAGCGTGGTACCCGGCGTGCTGACGACGATCCCGTCGGCCTGCGCCCACATCGGCTGCCAGAACATGACGTTGGCCAACAGGAACGCCAGCCCGCGCTTGGGCATGCCCCAGAAGTGTTCACGGTTTTTTAAGGCAGCAGCGGGCTGGCCGGCCAGAAAGGCCAGTTGGCGAACATCCATGATCGAATCTCGTTAAAGCAGAATTTAGAGAAAGAAATCCACGCGGAAATAGATCGGCGCTTCGCGTTCGGTCAGCACGTCAGGGCGTTCCAGGGAATGGGCAAAAGTCACGCTGGCGGCCACATGCTGACCCCGGGCGAACAGCTCCACGGAGTCGCTGGACATGCGCCCGTGCTGATCGCCGTTGTAGCGGTCGCCACGGATCACGCCCTGGTCGTAACCCAGGCTGGTGCCGTATTCAGCGAACACCGGGCGCAGCCATTCCAGCGTCACCGGACGACTCCAGCGCAGGTCGTTGCGCCAGTAGCCGCCGCTGTCGCCGGACAACGACTGGTCCTTGTAACCGCGAATCGACGACTGCCCGCCAAGGCTGGTGCGCTGCGGGCTGAACAGCACGTCTTCACTGCGCTGGCCGGTCATCAGGCTGCTGAAACTGAAGGACTCGCCCCACAGCTTGAACGGCTGCAGATAGCTCGCGGTGGCGGTGTATTTGCGGTAACGCGCGTTCGGCTCGCCGGGGCCCGGATCACCGTTACCCTGGGCGTCGAACGCGCCGATGCCTTGTTGCATGCCCAGGTCGAGGTTGACGAAGGCACTGCCGACCCGCCGACCGTGGTTGATACCGAACTGCGCTTCGCTGATGCGGTTGCTGCTCAGCTTGAGCTTGCTGTCTTCGATGAAGTTGTTGGTGCGCAGGTACGAGAGACCGGTGCCGAGGGAGGTCTTGCTCAGGGCGTCGCGATGGATCACCCGCTCGGCGCGCAGCTGATGGTTTTCGCTGTCGCCGGTCTGCTTGAAATTGAAACCATTGGCCTGGGCTTGCGAGCGGTATTCGCTCTGGCTGTAGGTGTAACTGAAGTTCCACCAGCCCCACGGCACGCTGTAATTGAGCATCGCGTTGTTGGAGGTGTGCTGGTGATCGCTCATCGCATCGTGACCACCACGCAGCATCAACTGATCGGCCAGGCCCAGCGGGCTGTCCCAATCGAACGTCGTGCCCCACTGCTGCTCGCCGGTGCTGCGCTGGCCGTCGTTACTGCGCGACAACCCGGCACGCCACGGCTTCTGCGGCGTGTTCTTGACCAGCACTTCACTGCCACCGACGTTCTTGCCCGGCGACAACTCCATCTGCGCCTGATTCGACGGCAAGCGGTTGAGCTGATCCACCATCTGCTCGATTTCCCGCAGATTGACCAGCTCCCCGCTCTTGCCGGGAAAAGCCATGGCCAGTTCACGGTCCGACAGCTGGCTGCCCTCCGCGCCCTTCAACCCTTCGAGCCGGCCCTCGACCACCAGTACCTTCAAATGCCCACCGGACAAATCCTGCTGCGGCAAGTAGGCACGGCTGGTGACCAGACCCTTCTCGATGTACAGATCGGTGATGACTTTCAGCAACTCGTTGAGCTGCGTAACGCCCAGGCACTGACCGATGTAAGGTTTGAGCAGACGATTTTTCTCGCCGTCCGAAAGACTGTCGGCGCCTTTGAGCTCGATGTCCTTGATGGGGAAACAACGGGCGTCGGCCGGGGCCGTCGGTGGCGCGGGCTTGGCTGCCTTGCCGGGTAATTCCTTGAGCTCTTCGAGACGCCGACGCTGCTCGTCGAGCAAGCGATCCTGACGTTCGCGGATCAGATCGGTTTCACCGGGGGTGGGGGCGGCGTGAGCAAGATTCAGCGGAGAAAGGCACAGCAAAGCCAGGCACAACCTCGCCACGAGGGCGGGTGGGTACATGTTCGATCCCTCGAATGGAGAGTAATGGCACAATGGTGGCTAGATATTAGATGGCCATTATTCTGGCGTCAATGAATGGATCCATTCGATGGAGGTTAAGGGACAACTTGTAATGGCTAAATCGGGCGCTTCCGACGAGAGCGCAGGACGTTTCCTGATGTGGTGTAGAAAAATGCTCACAACACCAAGGCGCTGTAGTCCACAGAGAAAAAGCCAAGTGCCAAACGGCAGGATCTTTTTTTAAGCAATAAAAAACCCGGACTCTGTCCGGGTTTCATTGATAGCGACCATGAACGGCTGCTATCGACTGCTACAGGTTTAATGTCTGCTTTAGGTATCAGAAGTTAGCCGGGGTGTTGGCGCTGATGATTTCTGCCTCATCCGCCCCAATATTGCGAAACCGATGCGGCAGCGTCGTCGGGAAGTAATACCCATCCCCGGCATTCAACACACTAATCTGCCCATCCACCGTCAACTCAACCGTGCCGCGAGTTACGAGCCCACACTCCTCCCCCTCAGCATGCACGATTGGCTCTTCCCCAGAGCTCGCCCCAGGCGCGTATTGCTCGCGCAACAGCCGCATCTGCCGACTCGGCACCGAAGCCCCGATCAACAACAACCGCAACCCATGACGCCCGAGATCCGGCTGTTCATTGGCGCGAAACACGTACTGATGCTCGCGCGGCGGTTGGTCGAAGGTGAAGAAGTCCGCCAAGGACATGGGGATGCCTTCGAGCAGTTTTTTAAGGGAGCTGACGGAGGGACTGACGCGATTCTGTTCGATCAGGGAGATGGTGGCATTGGTGACGCCGCTACGCCGGGCCAGCTCGCGCTGGGACAGTTTGTAGCTTTCGCGTACTAATTTGAGTCGTGAGCCCGTGTCCATGACAGCCTTATGTGAGAACTACTTAAGGGGTAATGGGGGTGGGTGGCGGGCGACTGGTGGCCGCGGATTACGCCGTTTCCCGTCCCGGAACCGTGGAAGGCGGGTATTAAATCACGTTTGTCGGTGCAGCTCAGCAGGTTCGATAAACGGCTGGCAAAAAAGCTGTCGGCTTCTGATGTCAGTCAGTTCTGGTTTAGAAACTGTGGCGAGGGGGCTTGCCCCCGTCGGGTCGCGAAGCGGCCCAAAAACCTGCCCACGCGGCGTATCAGGTACACCGAATGGGCTGATTTTACGACTGCTTCGCAGCCGAACGGGGGCAAGCCCCCTCGCCACAGGATTGATGCGTAGGCTTGGCCGGCGGAGACCGCCGGCAGGTTCAACCTAGATGCCGAAGCGGTCTCGCAAGGCGTAATACGCCGCGCCCATGGCGGTGAGTGGGGCCTGGAAGGTGCGGCCGCCGAGCATCGGCATGTGTGGCAGGGAGGCGAAGGCGTCGAAGCGTTCGGCGTCGCCGCGGATCATTTCCGAGATCAGTTTGCCGGCCAGGTGCGAGCAAGTGACGCCGTGGCCACTGTAGCCTTGCATGTAATAGGCGTTTTTCTCGATGCGGCCGAATTGCGGCATGCGCGACATGGTCAGCAGGAAGTTGCCGGTCCAGCGGTAGTCGATTTTCACGTCCTTGAGTTGCGGGAAGGTCTTGAGGATCTTCGGGCGGATCAGTTGTTCGATGTCGTCAGGCTCGCGGGCGCCGTAGACCACGCCGCCGCCGTACAGCAGGCGGTTGTCGGCGGTGAGGCGGTAGTAGTCGAGCAGGTAATTGCAGTCTTCGACACAGTAGTTATTGGTGATCAGGCTGCGGGCGACCTTCTCCGACAACGGCTCGGTGACGACGATTTGCGAACCGCAAGGCATGCTTTTGCGGGTCACGCGGTTGTCGAGGTCTTGCGGCAGGTAGGCGTTGCCGGCGATCAGCAGGTACTTGGCCCGCACCACGCCTTTGGCGGTGCGCACGGTGATCGGTTCGCCATAGGAGATGTCTACGGCGGCGGATTGTTCGTAGATTTTGCCGCCCAGGCGAATGATCGCAGCGGCTTCGCCCAGGGCCAGGTTCAGCGGGTGGATGTGACCACCCTGCATGTCCAGCAGGCCGCCGACGTAGTTGTCGCAACCGACTTCGCGCTGGATGTCCGAGGCGTCGAGCATTTTCAGGTTGTTGTTGCCATAGCGTTCCCAGTTACGCTTCTGCTCGGCCAGGCCATTGAGCTGCTTCTTGTTCAGCGCTGCGAAGATGCCGCCGGGGCGGTAGTCGCATTTGATGTCGTATTCCTTGATGCGCGAACGGATGATGTCGGCGCCTTCGAAGATCATGCTGCCAAGGACTTCGGCGGTCTTGTCGCCGTAGCGCTCTTCGATTACATCGACGTCGCGGCTGTAGGAGTTGACCAGCTGACCGCCGTTGCGACCGCTGGCGCCGAAGCCGACTTTGGCTGCTTCCAGTACCGTTACGCTATAGCCCGCTTCGCTGAGGAACAGCGCCGAGGACAGCCCGGTGTAGCCGGCGCCGATCACGCAGACATCGCATTCCACCAGTTCTTCAAGCACCGGGTAATCGCCGGTCTGGTTGCGGGTTGCGGCGTAATAGCTGTTTACATGATTTTGTGTAGAGCTGTGTTTCATACATTTCTCCGAGGGCCGCCGGCCTATGCCGGCGACCGCCGCTGTAAAAGTGTTAGAGCTTGATCCAGGTCGCTTTGAGTTCGGTGTACTTGTCGAACGCGTGCAGCGATTTGTCCCGACCGTTACCCGACTGCTTGAACCCACCGAACGGCGCGGTCATGTCGCCGCCGTCGTACTGGTTGACCCAGACACTGCCGGCGCGCAAGCCGCGAGCGAAGGTGTGGGCCTTGCTGAGATTGCTGGTCCACACACCAGCGGCGAGGCCGAAGATGCTGTCGTTGGCGATCTGCAGGGCTTCCTCCGTGGTATCGAAGGTGATCAGCGACAGCACCGGGCCGAAGATTTCTTCCCGGGCGATGGTCATGGCGTTGGTCACGCCGTCGAATATCGCTGGCTCCACGTACAGGCCACCGGTGCCTTCAAGGGTGCGATTGCCGCCAGCAATCAGTTGCGCGCCCTGGTCTTTGCCGACCTGGATGTAGCGCAGCACATTGTCCAATTGGCGCTGATCGACGACGGCGCCGACGGTGGTTTCAGGGTCGAGCGCATGCCCCGGTTTCCAGGCTTGCAGCGCTTCCACCAGCAACGGAATGAACTGCTCGCGGATCGAGCGCTCCACCAGCAGGCGCGAGCCGGCGGTGCAGACTTCGCCCTGGTTGAAGGCAATCGCACTGGCCGCTGCCCGAGCCGCTGCGCGCAAGTCCGGCGCGTCGGCGAACACCACGTTCGGGCTCTTGCCGCCCGCCTCCAGCCACACGCGCTTCATGTTGCTTTGCCCGGCGTAGATCATCAGTTGCTTGGCAATCGCGGTGGAGCCAGTGAAGGCCAGCACGTCGACGTCCATGTGCAACGCCAGCGCCTTGCCGACGGTGTGACCGAAGCCCGGCAACACGTTGAACACGCCTTTGGGAATGCCGGCGTCGAGGGCTAGTTGCGCGATGCGGATCGCCGTCAGCGGTGATTTTTCCGAGGGCTTGAGGATGAACGAGTTGCCTGCCGCCAGGGCTGGGGCGAACTTCCAGCTGGCCATGATCAGCGGGAAGTTCCACGGCACGATCGCGGCGACCACGCCTGCCGGCTCACGAGTGACGAGGCCCAATTGGTCGTGCGGGGTGGCGGCGACTTCGTCGTAGATCTTGTCGATGGCTTCGGCGTTCCAGCGGATCGCGTTGGCGGCCGCTGGAATGTCGATGCTCATGGAATCGCTGATCGGTTTACCCATGTCGAGGGTTTCCAGCAGCGCCAGTTCTTCCTGGTTGGCCAGGATCAAGTCCGCGAAGCGAATCAAGATGCGCTTGCGTTCTGCGGGCGCCAACCGCGCCCAGATGCCGGATTCAAATGCACGGCGCGCGACGGCGACTGCCGCATTGGCGTCGGCTTCGTCGGTGCTGGCGATGTTCGCCAGAAAGCGGCCGTCGACCGGGCTGATGCATTCGAAGGTGTCGCCACTGAGTGCCGGGCAGTATTGGCCGTCGATGAATGCGCGGCCTTCTAGTGTCAAGGACTGGAAGCGTTGCTCCCAGTCGCTGCGAGTGTTTGTCATGGTTGTGACTCGACGCAGAGGAATAGTTGATCGTTCTATTGGTGCCGGCGAATGTCGCGTGTCAGGTGATTTCGATGGTGGCTGTGCTGGTGCCTTCGCGGGCAAGCCTCGCTCCTACAAGGGACGCATCATCCCTGTAGGAGCGAGGCTTGCCCGCGAAGGGGGGCCTCACATTCGACATCAATGGCATTGACCCACCGTTCAGGCCCATCAAACTGTGTGCAGGTACCAGTTGTACTCAAGGTCTGAAATGGAGTTCTCGAACTCGGCCAGTTCGCTTTCCTTGCACGCCACGAACACGTCGATGTACAGCGGGTCGATGTAGCGCGCCATGACTTCGCTGTCGTCCAGTTCGCGCAATGCATCGCGCAGGTTGTTCGGCAGGCTTTGCTCGTTCTGCTCGTAGCTATTGCCTTCCACCGGGGCGCCCGGCTCGATTTCGTTGGTCAGGCCGTGGTGAATGCCAGCCAATACCGAGGCCATCAGCAGGTACGGGTTGGCATCGGCACCGGCGACACGATGCTCGATGCGCACGGCATCCGCCGAACCGGTGGGTACGCGCACCGCCACGGTACGGTTGTCGATGCCCCAGCTTGGCGAGTTCGGTACGTAGAACTGCGCGCCGAAACGACGGTAGGAGTTGACGTTCGGGCAGAGGAACGCCATCTGCGCCGGCAGGGTCTCGAGCACACCGCCGATCGCATGTCGCAGCGCGGCGTTCTGCTCGGGATCCTCGCTGGCGAAGATGTTGTTGCCTTGCTTGTCGAGAATCGAAATGTGCACGTGCAAACCGTTGCCCGCCTGACCCGGATATGGCTTGGCCATAAACGTGGTGTCCATCTCGTGGTCGTAGGCGATGTTCTTCACCAGACGCTTGAGCAGCACCGCGTAGTCGCAGGCCTTTATAGGGTCGGAGACGTGATGCAGGTTGACTTCGAATTGCGCCGGGGCGCTTTCCTTGACGATGGCGTCAGCCGGGATGCCCTGCTCTTTCGCGCCTTCGAGGATGTCTTGCAGGCAGTCGACGTATTCGTCCAGATCGTCGATCAGGTACACCTGCGTCGAGTGCGGACGCTTGCCCGACACCGGCGAGCGTGGCGACTGCGGACGACCGTTCACGTTGTCCTGGTCGATCAGGTAGAACTCCAGTTCGAACGCCGCGCAAATGGTCAGGCCCATGTCATCGAACTTGCTCACCACCTGACGCAGCACTTCGCGCGGGTCAGCAAAGAACGGCTGGCCTTCGAGCTCATGCATGGTCATCAGCAATTGCGCGGTCGGGCGCTTCTGCCAGGGTTCGATGCTGAGGGTATCGGGGATGGGATAGCAGATGCGATCCGAGTCGCCGATGTCCAGACCCAGGCCGGTGCTTTCCACCGTGGAACCGTTGATGTCCAGGGCAAACAGTGACGCCGGCAGGTTGATGCCTTTTTCGTAGACCTTGTGAAGACTGGTGCGCTCGATGCGCTTGCCGCGCACCACACCGTTCATATCCGCAATCAGAAGGTCGACGTACAAAACCTCAGGATGTTGCTTAAGGAATGCGTTTGCTTCGTTGAGTTGAACGGCACGCAGAGGGACCGACATGATGCACCTATTAGCTGTTAATTATTATGTTCACTTCACTTGCGAGAGCCAGTCAACCCGAACGGCAAAGTGAAGTCAATAGCGAACACATGGCCTTTCAGCCTTTATTTTCTGGCCTTTTTTGGGCACCAGAGTGCCATATCAGGCTTGAACACCGCGTAGACCCTCAGCATCGGACGTTCGGCGTTTAGAATTTTTTACATGAGAGTTGTTAATTAAAATCAACAAGGCTAAGCTCCGGAAAAGCTCGTTCAAGTGTGAAACTTCGAGGTGATAAAAATGGCATTCAAGCCATTGATCGGCGTTACTGCGTGCGTCAAACAGATTGGCCTGCACCCCTACCACGTCAGCGGCGACAAGTACTTGCGTGCTGTCAGCGTCGCGGCATTGGGGCTGCCAGTGGTCATTCCTTCCTTAGGCGACCTGACCGAAACCGATGCGCTGCTCGCGCAGCTCGACGGTCTGTTGCTGACCGGCTCGCCGTCGAATGTGGAGCCTTTCCACTATCAAGGCCCGGCCAGCGCTCCCGGTACGGATCACGATCCGCAACGGGACGCCACCACCCTGCCCTTATTGCGCGCAGCCATCGCCGCCGGTGTTCCGGTGCTCGGCATCTGCCGGGGCTTTCAGGAAATGAACGTGGCGTTCGGCGGCAGCCTGCATCAGAAGGTGCACGAACTGCCCGGCATGCTCGATCACCGGGAAGCGGACAGTCCCGATCTGGCCGTGCAGTACGCCGCGGCCCATGCGGTGACTGTGCAACCGGGCGGTGTGTTCGAAGCACTGGACCTGCCGCAGGTATTCCAGGTCAATTCGATTCACAGCCAGGGCATCGACCGACTCGCACCCGGCCTTCGCGCTGAGGCGATCGCGCCGGATGGTTTGATCGAGGCGATCTCCGTCGAGCACAGCAAGACCTTCGCCGTCGGCGTGCAGTGGCACCCGGAATGGCAGGTGCTTTCGAATCCCCCTTACTTGAGTATTTTCCAGGCGTTTGGCGAGGCGTGCCGACAACGGGCGGCGCTGCGTAATACGCGCTGACTTCAAACATTTCTAATCGATTGACTGCCCCCGTGAGTCTGGCGGGCGTGCCTTTGCGCGCCGGTGGCTTGCGTAATAGATGAACCGCAATAACAACAAGTACGACCAGGCAGCCAGGACGGCGGTGCCGAATAAGCCCGAGCGGTAAGCGTTGAATTCAATGGCATCGCCCGGCCCGGGTTTGCAATCCACTCTTAAGTCAGGCCGTGTTGGCCCGACGACTGAAACCTGTTGGGAGTTTCATATGGCAAACGCCTCCAGCATCTACAGGAAGGCTCTTGATGGTCACCAGGCACCGAAAAAGGTGCTGGTGAAAGTCGACCGCGTCACCAAGAAATTCGACGAAACCACCGCCGTGGACGATGTGTCCCTGGAAATCCATCAAGGCGAAATCTTCGCCTTGCTCGGTGGTTCCGGCTCGGGCAAATCGACGCTGCTGCGCATGCTCGCCGGCTTCGAGCGCCCGACCGAAGGGCGGATTCTGCTCGACGGTGTCGACATCACTGACATGCCGCCCTACGAACGGCCGATCAACATGATGTTCCAGTCCTATGCGCTGTTCCCGCACATGACGGTGGCGCAGAACATCGCCTTCGGCCTCAAGCAGGACCGTTTGCCCGCCAGCGAAATCGACGCCCGTGTCGAAGAAATGCTGCGCCTGGTGCACATGACCCAATACGCCAAACGCAAACCGCATCAGTTGTCCGGCGGTCAGCGTCAGCGTGTGGCGTTGGCGCGTTCGTTGGCCAAGCGCCCGAAGCTGTTGCTGCTCGATGAACCGATGGGCGCACTGGATAAAAAGCTGCGTTCGCAGATGCAACTGGAGCTGGTGGAAATCATCGAACGCGTCGGCGTGACCTGCGTGATGGTGACCCACGACCAGGAAGAAGCCATGACCATGGCCGAGCGCATCGCGATCATGCACCTGGGCTGGATCGCCCAGATCGGCAGCCCAGTCGACATTTATGAAGCGCCGGTCAGCCGCATGGTCTGCGAATTCATCGGCAACGTGAACGCCTTCGACGGCACCGTTGTGGAAGACCTGGAAGGCCACGCGATCATTCACAGCCCGGACCTTGCGCAGAAGATTTACGTCGGCCACGGCGTGAGCACCTCGGTGCAGGACAAGTCGATCACCTACGCCATCCGCCCGGAAAAAATGCTGGTCAGCACCCTCAAGCCCGAGACTCGCTACAACTGGTCCGAAGGCAAGGTGCATGACATCGCCTACCTCGGTGGCCACTCGGTGTTTTATGTGGAGTTGCCTGGCGGCAAGATCGTCCAGTCGTTCATGGCCAACGCCGAACGCCGTGGCGCACGCCCGACCTGGGACGATCAGGTCTACGTGTGGTGGGAAGACGACAGCGGCGTGGTACTGCGCTCATGAGAACCTTCAATCAGCAGTTCCTGCTCCTGGTGCCCAGTGGCCGCAAAATGGTCATCGGCATTCCATTCCTGTGGCTGTGCCTGTTTTTCCTGTTGCCGTTCTTCCTGGTAATGAAGATCAGCTTCTCGGAAGCAGCCCTGGCCATTCCGCCCTACTCCGAGATTTACACCTTCGCCGAACAGAAATTTCAGCTGCTGCTGAACCTCGGCAACTACTCGCTGCTGACCGAAGATGAGTTGTACATCTCGGCTTACTTTGGCTCGTTGAAGGTCGCATTCTTAAGCACGCTGATGTGCCTGGTGATCGGTTTCCCGATGGCCTATGCGATCACCAAGGCCAGCAAGGAAGCGCAAAACGTCTTGCTGCTGTTGATCATGATGCCGACCTGGACCGCGATCTTGATCCGCGTGTATGCGTGGATGGGCATCCTCAGCAACAACGGATTGCTCAATGCGTTTTTGATGTGGACCGGGCTCACGTCGCAGCCGATCGAGATCCTCAACACCAACACCGCCGTGTACATCGGGGTGGTTTACGCCTACCTGCCGTTCATGGTCCTGCCGCTGTACGCCAACCTGGTGAAGCACGATGGCAGCCTACTGGAAGCCGCATCGGACCTGGGCTCGAGCAACTTCAACAACTTCTGGAAAATCACGGTGCCGCTGGCCAAGAACGGGATCATCGCAGGCTGCATGCTGGTGTTCATTCCGGTGGTCGGTGAGTTCGTGATTCCGGAACTGTTGGGTGGCCCGGAAACCCTGATGATCGGCCGCGTGCTGTGGCAGGAGTTCTTCAACAACCGCGACTGGCCGGTGGCGTCCGCCCTGGCGGTGGTGATGCTGGCGATCCTGATTGTGCCGATTCTGCTGTTCAACCGTAGCCAGGCCAAAGAGATGGAGGGACGGGGATGAACCGTTTCGGATTTTCACGATTGATGCTGGTGCTCGGCCTGTCGTTTATCTACCTGCCGATGCTGATTCTGGTGATCTACTCGTTCAACGCCTCGAAGCTGGTGACGGTGTGGGGCGGCTGGTCGGTGAAGTGGTACGTCGGCCTGCTCGACAACACGCAACTGATGGGCTCAGTGGTGCGCTCGCTGGAAATCGCCTGCTATACGGCGATTGCCGCGGTGGCGCTCGGCACATTGGCGGCGTTCGTGCTGACCCGCGTGACGCGCTTCAAGGGCCGTACGCTGTTCGGTGGTTTGGTGACGGCGCCGCTGGTAATGCCGGAAGTGATCACCGGTCTGTCGCTGTTGCTGCTGTTCGTGGCCATGGCGCAGATGATCGGCTGGCCGCAGGAACGCGGCATCGTCACCATCTGGATCGCTCACACCACATTCTGTGCAGCCTATGTGGCGGTGGTGGTATCGGCGCGCTTGCGTGAGCTGGATTTGTCCATCGAAGAAGCCGCCATGGACCTCGGTGCACGGCCGCTCAAGGTGTTCTTCCTGATCACCATTCCAATGATCGCGCCATCACTGGCGGCCGGCGGCATGATGTCGTTTGCCTTGTCGCTGGATGATTTGGTGTTGGCGAGCTTTGTGTCGGGGCCAGGGTCGACGACCCTGCCGATGGAAGTGTTCTCGGCGGTGCGTCTGGGCGTGAAGCCTGAGATCAATGCCGTGGCCAGTCTGATTTTGCTGGCGGTGTCGATCGTCACGTTCATGGTCTGGTACTTCAGCCGCAGGGCCGAAGCCACCCGCAAACGAGCGATCCAGGAAGCGATGGACCAGACGGCCAGCGAGTCCTGGCAACAACCGAAAAAGCAAATGGTAGAAGCGACGGTCTAGTGCCACTGATTTTCAGTTAAGTGAGCACCATCCTGTGGCGAGGGGGCTTGCCCCCGTTCGGCTGCGAAGCAGTCGTAAACCAGCGAATTCAGTGTGATTGATACACCTCGTTTACAGGTTTGGGGGCCGCTTCGCGGCCCAACGGGGGCAAGCCCCCTCGCCACAGGTTTTGTGTTCACCGCATTTTTGTTTTATGTGATTTGAATAAAAAGAATGGAGTTGTACCGATGAAAATGTTTGGCAGGACTCTGCTGACACTGTCCTTATTGGGCGCAATCACCGCTGGCGCCCAGGCCAATGACAAGGTTCTGCGCGTCTACAACTGGTCGGATTACATCGCCCCGGACACCGTCAAGAAGTTCGAAGACGAGACCGGCATCCGCGTGACCTACGATGTGTTCGACAGTAACGAAACCCTTGAGACACGGCTGCTGGCGGGAAAATCGGGCTATGACATCGTGGTGCCGTCCAACAGTTTCCTGGCCAAGCAGATCAAGGCCGGGGTCTATCAGGAACTGGACAAATCGAAGCTGCCGAACTGGAAGAATCTCAACCCGGTGCTGCTGAAAAACGCCTCGGCCAGCGACCCGGATAACGGCCACGCCTTCCCGTACATGTGGGGTTCGATCGGCATCGGCTACAACCCGGCCAAGGTCAAGGAAGTGCTCGGCACCAATGCGCCGGTGAACTCCTGGGACTTGCTGTTCAAACCGGAAAACGCCGCCAAGCTCAAAGCCTGCGGCATCAGCTTTCTGGATTCGCCGACGGAAATGCTTCCGGCTGCCCTGCACTATCTGGGCTACCCGGTGAACTCCCGGGACAAGGCGCAAATCGCCGAAGCCGAAGCGCTGTTCATGAAGATCCGGCCATCGGTGGCCTACTTTCATTCGTCGAAATACATCTCCGACCTTGCCAACGGCAACATCTGCGTCGCCGTCGGTTACTCCGGCGATGTGCTGCAAGCCAAGGCCCGCGCCCAGGAAGCCGGCGACAAGGTCAAGATCGAGTACAGCATCCCGAAAGAAGGCGCCGGTAGCTTTTACGACATGGTCGCCATCCCACGGGACGCCGCCAACGTCGACAACGCCTACCTGTTCATGAACTTCCTGATGCGCCCGGACATCATTGCCGAAGTCACCAACAGCATCGGCTACAGCAATGCCAACGCGGCGGCCACGCCGTTGGTGGATGAAGCGATTCGCGACGACCCGGGGTCGTATCCGCCGCAAGCGGTGATGGCGACGTTGTATGCCATTCCTGACATGCCAATCGCCACCCAGCGGATCATGACCCGGGGCTGGACGCGGGTGAAGCTCGGTAAGTAACCCCCCACTGGCACTGATCATTCCCACGCTCCGCGTGGGAACGATCATCGCTTTCCCGTTTTCCGTTCACGCAGCGCCTTACCACCGCTGCACTCCTCTCTGATGAACGGCCTCACCTGGCTTCCTCGGTTAAGGTGAGTTTCGGGCGCCCTCGGGCGCCTTTTTTTGTGGGCTTATGAAGCGACCAGCGGCCACTCGGCCAGCGCTATGTACCGGCCTTTATGAGACTCGAACAGGCTGAAGCGATCGGCGCGCAGGTAAAACTCCGGCGGCGTCGCGGATTCGGGGACCGGCGCCCGGTAGTCGCGCATCAGGGTCAAATGCGGGCGGAATTCCCGATGGGTGTCTTCAAAACCGAACGGCAGCATGGCCTGCTCCAGCGCATACACCAGGCGCAGCAGCTCCGGTGCCGCCTGCGCGGGCGCCAGCAGCAACACCCCGGAGCGACGCCAGACGTCCAGCCGATCCAGCACCACCGTCAACGGCACGCCGGACGTGCGGATATTGGCGGCGGCCTTGCAGACACCCGCTATTTGCGCCATGCCCACCGTGCCGAGAAACAGCAGGGTCAGATGAAAGTTTTCCGCCGGCACCGGGCGCCCGATGTTGAGCCCCAGTGCGGCGCGCCATTGGGCAATGGCCCGGCGTTGTTCGGGGGCGCAGTTCAGGGCGAAGAACAGCCGTTTGAACGGCTCGCGGGTTTCATCGCTCATGTCTGGCACCTCAATGCTCGGGGACCCTTTGATTTTACAAAGGGATACCACGCCAGCAAGTCCATTTCTGGCACCTGCCGGCATGCGCGTTATAGTTGAAGCAACCGAATTGACGGGAGGACGCCATGCGTCAGGTCATCAGCAAAGAGCCATGGTGGGCCGTGCCACCGAAGCCCGGCCAGGATGAGTCCGAGCTGGAATGGGGCTGGCTGGTTCATTACAACGAAGGCGAGCCGCGCTTCGAGTTCATCAAGGAGCGGCCGTCGGACAGCGAGATTCGCAATCGCAAAAGCTGCAGGATCACCCCAACGCCGGAGTGATCCTGCCGCCTCTTCAGGCTTTGACGAGCATTTCGAAACCGCCAAAAATCGCCCGCTGGCCGTCGAACGGCATCGGATTGACGTCCGGTTGCATCCGTGGATCGCTCATCAGTTTCGCCATGCCAGCGTCACGGGTGGCCTTGTCCGGCCAGACGATCCAGGAAAACACCACGGTCTCGTCTTCCTTGAGTTTGACCGCCATGGGAAACGACGTCACTTTGCCATCAGGCACGTCGTCGCCCCAGCATTCAGCGAGGCTGAGCGCGCCGTTCTCCTTGAAAATCGCCGCGGCGGACTCCGCGTGTTTCTTGAATTTTTCGCGGTTGGCCTTGGGCACCGCTGCGACGAAGCCATCAACGTAAGCCATGATCATTCTCCTCGGGTTATGGGTTGATCTGCTGGGTAGTCGATCCAGCGTGGCTCCAATCGACAGTTCCCGCGCCCAAGCCGACCGACGGTTCGACGGGCTGAGCGACAGGTTGTGCAGCAGGCTGGGCCAAGCCGCCTTCGATTTGCCCGGCCATGTACAGCGTTCCGGCCATGACACCGGTGGTAGGGTTTTGCACCAGCTTCAGCCACGCCTTGTCGAATGAGTCGCCCAGGCTGCTGCGGATCAGCGCCTCGCTATCAGGTCGGTCGTTGGCTTGAATAACCGCACGCACCCCCGCCACTCCCAGGGAAATCAACGCCCCGGCCAGTTTCCCCGCCGCTGCCGCCACGGCACCGGCCGCGCCTCGTGGGGCCATTTCGGCTTCCATCCGCTTACTTGCGCGTTTGGCCACCGGCGTCATGCCGGCGTCCGTCGAGGCAATACCCTTCTCACCGCCTGCCGCGTGGATCTTGTCGATCAACGCCGCGTAGGCCGGCAACTTAGTCAGCGGTTCACTGTGCACCACCTGATACAGCGACGCGTCACGGGCGGGCGGCGGTCCCAGCGAAATCGCCGGAATTTTCTGGATACGGTCGTTGAGCTGCGCCATCGGCACGCCATGACGCTGGGAGATGACCTGAAGTTGCTGGCCGAGAGCTTGCACGTAATACGCTGTCGCCTGCCCGAGGATCTCGTCGGGATCGATCTCCACCGCTACCGGGTCCAGCACTTTGTGGTGATATTGCTCCAACAGATAGGCCGCCAGGCGTTTGGCCGAGGCATCCTGCTCACCCCCGGCACTGAGGGTGTACCAGCTGACCTTCATTGACAGCCATTCCTGGGTCCAGTAGCTACTGAACCACGGAATGAAGACTTCTTCAGTCTGTTCGTAAACCCGCGTGCGCCAATGTTCCATGGACCCGCGGGCGTATACCCTGGCCTGTTCGGTGGCCTGCTGCGAAGCCGCGACAATTTCCTGGTCCACCTGCTGCCAGGTGCTCTGGGAAACCACTACCGGCGCCACCGCTACCGGGGCACGCGCAGACGTGACGCATCCCGCCAGTACCACCAACAACACAGCGGCGATCAGCGAACGCAGGTTCAAGATCGCGTGTCCTACAGTCTGCGTCGAACGGAGTGTTTGACGCGCAAAAGCATGTTGATTTGAGTATAGGTCGGGGCCGGGGGCCGTCCGTCAGGAAGTGTGGTAGCGCCTTCAAAAATGCCTGCGCGAGCAGGCCCGCAAGTCCATCGAGGAACGCCACCATCATCCACGTCGATATTCACCATCGCCGCGAATGCCTTCCGCAAAAAAAACGCTGGGCGCAGGATCAACTTATCGCCACTTAAACCCCACATCGGAGGGGCACACCATGTTGATCCATCTCCTGACCTGCCTTGCCCTGACGGCCATCACCCTGACCCTGTTTTCCCGCTTCGTGCTGGATATCGATCAAACCGAGGAGCCGACATCATGATTTATTCCGTCAGCCTTACCGTGAGTTTCCCGGTGTTCGGCAGCAACTACTATTCCCAGCAGGTGATCTCTCGCAAAGCGGTCGCGCTGGTGTTCGATAAGCAATTCGAAACCTTGCTGATACCGGCAGCCACCAACCACTTCAGTAACGAAGTGGTCGGGCTCAACGATCAGTTCCGTTTTTTGAATGATGTGCTGGTTGAGCATCTGCTGGAAACCGAGATGACTCAGCGTTCGTCACGCTCGGCGCAAGCGTTCACCTTTTGACACGCTGAGTGAAGCTGCTCAGCGTGGTCCGCCACCGGGCCCACCCCCAAAACCTCCATGATGGCCACCACCACCACCACCACCACCACCACCACCACCACCACCACCACCACCACCTGGTGGGAAGAACATCCAGCAGCCCGACAGGGACGACAACAAGGCGAAAACCACCGCCGCTTTTACAACTTTGTTCAACTTCATTACGTCACTCTCTGTTTAGGCGAGAAAAACAACCTTTCTCGCCCTTTCAGACAGTGTTTGCGGGGGTTTGAGCACCGTTCCAATGTAAAGAATGGGTAATGGTTGTATCGTAAATGACTCATATTCCACAGATTTTTCAGGGAGCGGGCCTATCGGCTATTTCCAAGTTCCCCCATAGGCACGGTCCCAAAGGCGGCAGTCACACTCGCCGCCTCTGCAAGCGCTCTGATACAAAGCCGTTTTATAGTCGCAGCCTTTCATTCAGGCCGGCGCACAGCCCTCACCTTCCCGCTGTTGCCACCGCCACAGAAAAACCGGTCGTGGCCATCGAACTCCAGCCCCGACACGCCGACACCAGCCGGCATCTGGACACTCTCCAACACCTCGCCCGTGGCCGGATCGACTCGTCGCAGCTCGCTCTCGTCACCTTCCCAGGTGCCATGCCACAGATCACCCTCGACCCAGGTCACTCCGGTGACGAAACGATTGGATTCCAGGGTGCGCAGCACCGCTCCGGTCTGGGGGTCGACCTGATGGATCTTGCGCTCGCGATACTCACCGACCCAGAGCGTGCCTTCGGCCCACGCCAGCCCTGAGTCACCACCGCCACCGGGCGCGGGGATGGTGGAGATCACACGGCCGGTCTGCGGGTCGATCTTCTGGATGCGATCCTCGGCGATCTGAAACAGGTGCTGGCCGTCGAAGGCTGTGCCGGCGTGGGCGGCGACATCGATCGATTTCAGGGTTTTGCCGCTGGCCGGGTCCAGGGCGTTGAGTTTGTCGCCGGAGGCAAACCAGACACGCTGACCGTCATGGGTGACGCCATGCACATGGTCGACGCCTGGAAAAGGCCCGTATTCGCGGATGATTTCAGCCGTTGAATGTTTCATGTCTTGCTCCTCGTTTACTGACTGCGATCACTGGGGTAGTGATGAGGATGCTAATCACTGGGCAGCAACGCCGTGAGTAACAATCCCGTCGCGAATCCAGGTACCGGCGGGAACATCCAGCGACGAGCCCGACCATGACCGAATGACTGCACCTTGCCGGTCGCCGCCAGCGTGTCGAGGGCTCGTTGCACGGTGCGCTGACTGGCGCCGAGCGCCAACGCCAGGGCCGAACTCGACCACGACTCACCGTCAGCGAGAAAAGCGAGCAGCGTCGCATGCTGCTCTTCGACAGGCCGCGCCAGCACCACGACGTCAGACGCAACCCGTGGCACCAGCGCAAACCCTCTCGGGGTCGCGACCACGTCGGCGATCAGGTGCAGCGCCCTGCGCAGCCGCCCAAGTTCGACGCGCAACCGTGCGCGATGGGACTCATCCACGTGCTTCATCCGAAAGGCTCGCGCAATCAGCGCTTCCCTCGGCACGTCGGCGGGCCACGCTTCGCCCAGCGCCCGGGCGAGCGCAAACAGCACCGGACGCCGGGCGAGCGAAACCGACGAGCCTGCGTCGCGCACGACGTACCGGCAGGCGTCCACCACCAGCGTGGGGGACGCCAATAACGTTTCAATCTCATCGAGTAGCAGCGGCCGTTCCTGCCCATCGATAATCAGCCGCGCCGCTGGCGTATCGAGGATATGCGAGGCGCTTTCGACCTCGGCGGTGAGCGCCGCAATGCCCGCGTGCTGCGCGGCATGCTCGGCCCGAACAAGTGCAGCACGCGCCGCTTTCGTTTGCAGACGACGCATCGCGATGCCCGCCAGAACCAGTTCGTAAGCGGCCCTCGACGCAGGCAGTAATGGCGTCGGGTCGAGTTCGGCGAGACGTTGCTCGGCCTCGTCGAGATGCCCGATCAGCAGCAAGCGGCGAATCTCGAGATAGCGCGCATGGGCGGCGTTGACCCAATCGCCGTGTGCCTGAAGCGTCGCCCGCGCGGCGTCGAGCGCCTTCACCGGCCAGTTCAGGTCACGCGAGGCGAGCGCGATCTCGGCTTCGGCGACGACACACCGCGCGCGGGCCAAGGCCTCCTTCGCACCGAACGCCCGCGCGGCACTTCGCACCAGCGCCTTCGCTCGCACAAGGTCACCCAGTTGCGCCATCGCGATGCCACGAAGGGCAAGTGCAGGTGCGTCGTTGCGCAGGGCGATGCGGTTCAGCGCGCCGAGCGGATCACCCGCCGCGAGCGCACGCGCTGCTGCGGTGATCAGCGAATCCATGTGAACTGCGCCACTTGCGCCCCCCACCGTCCGATGTCCGCTGATCAGTCTATCTCACGACTGCTCAGCCGCACGCCGATCTGCCAGGGGCACCCGTGACTCAGTAATCGACCCACACCCCACCCAGGTCCGCGGAATGGACGCAGCGCTCGACCCAACGCACGCCTTCGACACCGGCATTGATGTCTGGATAACGCAGCGTTGCCAGTTGTTCATGATCACCACGGTTGGCGGCGTCCATGGCCAAGGCGAAACGGTAATAGAGGTTGGCCCAGGCATCGAACAGCCCTTCCGGGTGCCCGGCACCGATCCGGTCATCAAGCAACGCATGGGGATGCAGATAACCCATCCCGCGCTCCAGCACCTGGGCAGGTTTACCCTGGACTTCGAATGACAGCTGGTTCGGCCGCTCATCCCACCATTCAAGGCTGGCCCTGGAGCCGATCACCCGAATTTTCTGGCCATGCATGGATCCGGCGTTCACCGCGCTCGACCACACACTGCCCATGGCCCCGCCTTCGTATTCCATCAGTGTGTAGGCGTTGTCCTCGAGTGGTGCGCGGCTTTTGACAAAGCTCTGGCGGGTGCACAACAGCCGTTTGATCTTGAGCTCGGGCAGCATGACTTCCGACAAGTACAGCGGATGAGTACCAACGTCTCCCAGCACATAACTGGGGCCGGCGAGGCGCGGATCGACCCGCCATTTGGTCGCCTCGCTCTGCGCCTCGACCGCCTCACAGTGGAAGCCATGGGCAAACTGCATGTGCACCATGCGCACCTCACCCAACTCACCCTGGGCGATCATTTCCCGCGCCTGCTCGATCAATTGGTGCCCGGCGTAGCCGTAGGTCACCCCCACCACCCGGTTTCGCGACAACGCGATTTCGCGCAGGGTTTGCGCCTCCTCAAGGGTGAAGCACAGCGGCTTTTCACAGACCACATGCAGCCCCGCTTCCAGAGCGGCCTTGGTGATTTCAAAGTGAGTGCCATTGGGCGTCGCCACGGAAATAGCCTGGATACCATCCGCCCGCCCGGCTTCGCCCTCAATCAGGCTGCGATAGTCGGCGTAGCAACGCTCGGGGTCGACCCCCAGTTGCACACCAAAGTCGCGACCGCGTTGCGGGTCCAAGTCGAAGGCACCGGCCACCAGTGCAAACGACTGGTCACGCAGGGCCGCCGAACGATGGATGTAGCCGATCTGACTGTCACGCCCGCCGCCCACCATCGCCCAGCGGATTGGTTGAGGAATTCGCTTGCTGCCATTGATCATCGAAATGTCCTTCGCATGAGAGAAATCAGAAACCCGCCCGGGACAGGTAGTCACGGCTGGCAGCCACGTCGCGCAGGCTGCCATGGGCGTTACGTGGATCACGCTCTTGCTCGACCGTGATGTAACCCTGGTAACCGATCTCGGTGATCAGCTCGCGCAAGGCGCCGTAGTCGATGACACCCTGGCCGATCGGGCACATCACGCCTCTTGCGCACGCGGCGAAGAAGGTGATGTGTTCGCCCAGCACTTGATCGAACACGGCCTGATCGATGTCTTTGAAATGCAGGTAATCCACGCGGTCCGCGTACTGGCGCAGGGTCTGCACCGGGTCCATGCCGGCGTAGTACAGATGGCCGGTGTCCAGGCACAGGCCGGCCACTTCGTAGGGGATGTCTTCGACCAGTCGGGCCAACTCGTCGGCGAACTCGATGTAGCCCCCGGCGTGCGGATGAATCACCGTGCGCACACCGAATTCCGTCCACGCCAACTCGGCGATGGCGCGGATGTGGGCCATCATGCCCCGCCAGGCATCGGGCGCCAGGCGCGGCGCGCGGTCAGAGTGGCCAGCGGCGTAGTCACGCTCCTCATGCCCCCAATCGATGACCACCAGACACGGCATGGCGAAACGTTGCCCCGGCTCCAGTGGGATCGCCGGCAACTGCTTGAGCAATGCGCAGATATTACGGGTTTGATGCAGCAGGCTGGGTAGATTGGCGGGGTCGACCAGATTGTCGAATACCGTGCCAGCCACCACATGCAGGCCGTGTTCGACCAGCACCGAGCCCACCGCGTCGGCGTCCAGTGGCAGGTAACCGTATGGCCCCAATTCGATGCCGCGATACCCCGCTTGCGCCGCTTCGCCAAGAACCTGTTGCCACGCCGGCAGATGAGGATTGTTGACGTCGTCGACGCCCCAGCAACAAGGCGCGGTGGAAATGTGGAGGGTCATGTCAGGCTCCGGTGATTATTGTTATGGGTAGCGATGTTTCGCTGGGAGAAATCCTAAGGCGGGCAGGTCCATGGCTGCTATAGTCGGTCGGCAATACCTGTCAAAACCCGTCAAAAGTTTCAGATAGGCTTTCATTTCATGTCAGAGCATTCTTCGTCAAAAGCCGTCAACCCGATCGGTCGTCGTTCAACCATGGAAGACGTGGCCCTGGCCGCCGGGGTGAGCCTGTCCACCGTGGACCGGGTGATGAACCTGCGGGCCAACGTGCGCGCCGATACCGCGCAACGCATTGCCGAGGCTGCCGCCCGACTGGGCTTCTACGGGCGTAATGTGATCGAGCAACGAGTGCTGCAGCAGCGCCCGACCGTGCGTTTGGGGTTTCTGCTGCAAAAGCGTGGCGTGGCGTTTTATCAGGGGCTGGCAAAGGCCTTGGCTGAGGCGGCGACGGCCAGCGTGCGGGCCCAGGTTCGGGTGCTGATCCACTACATCGACGACCTGGCCCCGGCCGCCACCGCAGAACGCATCCTCAAGTTGCAAGGCGAAGTCGATGCCTTGGGCGTGGTGGCCGCCGACCATCCGGCTGTTCGCGAGGCCATGGCGCAATTGCGAGCGGCCGGCATTCATGTGGTCGCCCTGGTGTCCGAGCTGAGCGCCTCGGCCGGCGCCGGTTATGTCGGCGTCGACAACCGTGCCATGGGCCGCACCGCCGGCTGGTTCATCAAGCACCTGGCAGCGCAACCGGGGCCAGTGGCCGTGATGGTCGGCACCCAGCGCTTTCAGTGCCAGGAACTGTGTGAAATGAGTTTTCGCTCCTTCCTGTCGGAACAACCCCAGGACTGGGAATTGCTGGCTACGCGCCTGACTCTGGAGGACGAGGAATTCGCCTATGCCGGCACGCTCGACCTGCTCACCAGCCAACCCGACTTGGTCGGACTGTATGTGGCAGGTGGCGGTATCGAGGGGGTCATCAACGCCTTGCGCGAACTGAAAGCCCAGCACATCGCGCTACCCGTCGTGGTGTGCCACGACCTGACCCCCGTCACCGGGACCGCCCTGCGTGACGGCATCGTTCAAGCCGTGCTGTCACATCCGATCGAGGCGCTGGCGCAAACGGCGGTCAGGGCCATGGTGGATGCCGCGATAGATCCAGCGTCGGACAGCGCAGCGAAGTGCATGCTTTCGTTGCAGATTGATGTGGCTGAAAGTGTTTAGCAGGTGATACACAACAGAACGAACGGCCTGACGATGAGGCTGTAAACTGGCCGCGCAAAAAAGGCGTCGCACCATTGAATGCCCCAGCCCCCCTTCACCCCCACAAACAAGAGACCCCCATGGCAAACCACGACATCACTTTCCTCCCCGATCCCGACGCGGAATCCATCTCCTCCGACGTCGCCGGTTTCGGCGGCCTGCTGGTCTCCACTCAAATTCCTACCCGCGCCGACGGCAGTCTGGAGCTGGGCGACATCACCCTGCAAAGCGAGTGCACTCTGCAGGCGCTCAAGGTCGCGCTGGAGAACGCCGGCAGTTCCATGGACCGGGTGCTGCATCTGACCATCTACCTCACCGACATGGCCGACCGCGCCGCGTTCAACGAGGTCTACCAGCGCTTCTTCGCCAAGCCCTGGCCGGTTCGCGCCGCCGTTGGCGTGGCCGCTTTGGCGGTCGAAGGCATGCGTGTGGAAGTCACCGCGATGGCGGCCAAGGGCTAAATCCGCGAATGTGCCCGGTGGGAGTGGCCCCCGCCGGGCACGTTGGCGAGTGGATATCTGCGCGAAGCCGATTATGCTTCAAGAAACCATGCAGCAATGCGAGGCCGTCAGCCCTGTTTCCATTATTCGCGCAATTGGTAATCCGACGACATCAGCCCTAGGGCCTGGGTGCGGCAAAAGTGATGAGGTACTCCGGCCTTCAACAAGAGCAAGACGGAGAAGACTCATGGCCACGATTGACACTACAGCCACGGGCAGCATGCCCAACCGAGGGATCACCAAGGAGGAACGCAAGGTCATTTTCGCCTCGTCCCTGGGCACGGTTTTCGAGTGGTACGACTTCTATCTTTACGGCTCCCTCGCGGCGATCATCGCCAAGCACTTCTTCGCGGGCGTCAATGAAACAACCTCCTTCATCTTTGCGCTGCTCGCGTTCGCTGCGGGTTTCGCCGTGCGGCCCTTCGGCGCCATCGTGTTCGGCCGACTGGGCGACATGATCGGGCGCAAGCACACGTTCCTCATCACCATTGTGATCATGGGTGTCTCCACCGCCGTCGTGGGTTTTCTGCCCGGCTACGCGACCATCGGCGTGGCGGCACCGGTCATCCTGATCACCCTGCGTCTGCTGCAAGGCCTGGCCCTAGGGGGTGAGTACGGCGGCGCGGCGACTTACGTGGCCGAGCATGCGCCCAAAGGCAAGCGCGGCTACTTCACTTCGTGGATCCAGACCACCGCGACCCTCGGCCTGTTTCTGTCGTTGCTGGTGATTCTCGCCTGCCGCACCCTGCTCGGCACCGAAGCCTTCGAGGCCTGGGGCTGGCGGATTCCCTTCCTGCTGTCGATCCTGCTGCTGATCGTCTCGGTCTACATTCGCTTGCAACTCGCCGAGTCGCCGGTATTCAAGAAGATGAAAGAAGAAGGCAAGTCTTCCAAGGCACCGCTGACCGAATCCTTCGCCCGCTGGGACAACCTCAAGATTGTGATCATGGCCTTGCTCGGCGGCACGGCCGGCCAGGCGGTGGTCTGGTACACCGGGCAGTTCTATGCGCTGTTCTTCCTGCTGCAAACACTGAAAATCGACCCGCAGACCGCCAACTATTTGATTGCCGGCTCGCTGCTGATCGGCACGCCGTTCTTCATCCTGTTCGGCAGCCTGTCCGACCGCATCGGCCGCAAGGGCATCGTCATGGCCGGGTGCATCCTCGCAGCCGTGACCTACTTCCCGATCTTCCATGCGTTGACCGAGTTCGGTAACCCCGACGTGTTTGCCGCGCAGGCGAAGAATCCGGTCACGGTGGTCGCCGATCCCGGCCAGTGCTCGTTCCAGTTCGACCCGGTGGGCAAGGCCAAATTCACCAGTTCCTGTGACCTCGCCAAGACTGTGCTGGCGAAGAAGGCCATCCCCTACAAAAACGAGAAAGCCGCGCCTGGCGCCGTCGCGCAGGTGCGCATCGGTGACAAGGTGATCCCGAGTTTCGAAGGCACCGGCATGCCCGCCGCTGACTTCAAGACCCGCAACGACGCCTTCGTCGCCACCCTCGGTACCGCCCTCAAGGACGCCGGCTACCCCGAGAAGGCCGACCCGGCCAAGACCAACTATCCGATGGTGTTGCTGCTCCTGACCATCCTGGTGATCTACGTGACCATGGTCTACGGCCCGATCGCTGCCTGGCTGGTGGAGCTCTTCCCGGCGCGCATCCGCTACACCTCGATGTCGCTGCCCTACCACATCGGCAATGGCTGGTTCGGCGGCTTCCTGCCCACAGTTGCGTTCGCCATGGTCGCGGCCACGGGTGATATCTACTACGGGCTGTGGTACCCGATCGTGATCGCGGTGATGACGGCCATCCTTGGTACTTTCTTCCTGCCGGAAACCAAGGATCGGGAGATTCATCACACGTAAGAGCAGCGATAGATTTGCACCCAACGCAACAAAAAACGCCCCGTCAGTCCTTTCCTGACGGGGCGAATCACCACATACACCCACGGTGTTTAAGCTGCATGTTTAAAGACACCCGGTGTTACTTCATCAAGGCTACAACGCCTTGCGTCGTTGCCTACGACTGCGCCAGAATCCGCCGGCTTGTGCGCTTTGGGCTCGGGTTTTATCGTTTCCCGGTCACTGAAAAACAGTGATCGGGTTTGGTAGCCCGGTATTTCCAGGCGCATAGCGCCGCCTTTTGCAGAGGTCGTTTTTTCACCTCTGTTTTTATGGTGGCCATGCGTAGGGCTCCTTCGGGCGCGCCGGGTTCCTGGACCGGTCTACCAACCTGTGCATGGCCGCCACCCTTCGTTTGGTAGCAAAGGGTGATGGCTCCTTAAATAGTTTTTCCAGGAGTTTCATCCATGTTCAAACCTACACCCAATCCGCCTGCCACAGACCCAACATCCCCCTACGAATCCCCCGATTCAAAGAAACTCCACGAAGCCGCCGAGCGCGCCCTCGACCACTACCTCAACCCGGCCGCCCAGATCATGGCCTCCACCCACGAACCCGAGCCCATGTACCTCGCCAACCCGAAGTACAACACCGAAGCCCTGCTGGCCAACGCCAGCGAAACGCTCGGCTCGGCCACCCTCATGCTCAACAATTTCGCAGCATTGCTGGAAACCTCACATCGCAAGACCCTGCTGGGCATTGCGCAAGTGGTCATGCTCGGTGAACTGGCGGTGAACCAGGCGCTGGATCACGTCGAACCGAAGGAATAACTAACGCAACCGGTGGCGAGGGGATTTGCTCCTCGCCACACCAGATTGGGGAAACGAACGTCCACAGCGTTGGAGCTAACCGCCACCAAGCAGACCAATGCTGCGATCTGTAGCAGCTGGCGAAGCCTGCGTTCGGCTGCGCAGCAGTCGTGAATCCGGCTGACGCGGTCTGCCTGACGTACCGCAACGTCTGGTTTGACGACTGCTTCGCAGCCGAACGCAGCCTCGCAAGCTCGACAGCTGCTACAGCCAAGCGCAGCTTTCGGCAGCTGCTACAAAGAACGCGTCGCGACTGAAACTGCTTAAGTGAACAGCATGAATCATCAAGCCCCGCTCACCATAACGTGCGCCTAGCAACAGTAGGCTAAGCTTTCAACAGCTTATTGCTCACGATGCTCGCGTCTGCAGGTTTTGGTTTTTTCTGGAGAGCGTCTGCAACAGCTATTTCAGACAGGTCCAGATCATTCACGCAGGACTGACGCGATGACCGAGCCCCTTCTCAGTTTCGAAGCACTTAAACGCGCCGCTGCCGCCGGCGAAATCGATACCGTGCTGGTGTGCATGGTCGATATGCAGGGGCGACTGGTCGGCAAGCGATTCCAGGTCGAGTTTTTCATCGACAGCGGCCACGAAGAAACCCACTGCTGCAATTACCTGCTGGCCGACGACATCGACATGGAGCCGGTGCCGGGATACGCCGCTGCCAGTTGGAGCAAAGGCTATGGCGATTTTGTGCTCAAACCCGACATGTCTACGTTACGGCGCGTGCCGTGGCTGGAATGCACGGCGCTGGTGCTCTGCGATGTGCTCGATCATCACCACAGAAAAGACCTGCCCCACAGCCCGCGAGCGATCCTGAAAAAACAGGTCGAGCGCCTGCGCGAGCGTGGCTATACCGGCATGTTCGCCTCTGAGCTGGAGTTCTATCTGTTTGATGAGAGTTATCAGGCGATCCACGAGCGCAATTACCACCAGCCCAAGACCGCCGGTCACTACATCGAGGATTACAACATCCTGCAGACCACCCGCGAGGAGCCAGTGCTGCGGGCGATTCGCAAACACCTGCAGGCCTGCGGCATTCCCGTGGAAAATTCCAAGGGCGAATGGGGGCCGGGGCAGGAAGAGATCAACATTCGTTATGCCGACGCCATGACCATGGCCGACCACCACGTCATCATCAAGCACGCCTGCAAAGAGATCGCGCAACTGCAAGGCAAGGCGATCACGTTCATGGCCAAGTGGCGCTATGACGCCGCCGGTTCCAGCAGCCATATCCACAATTCGCTGTGGGACAAGAACGGCAAAAAATCGCTGTTCTTCGACCCCAAGGCCGAGTTCGGCATGTCGAAGTTGATGCGCTCGTGGGTCGCCGGGCAGCTCAAATACGCCAATGACGTCACCTGCTTTCTTGCGCCCTACATCAATTCGTACAAGCGCTTTCAGGCCGGCACCTTCGCGCCAACGCGGGCGGTCTGGAGCCGGGACAATCGCACCGCCGGCTTTCGTTTGTGCGCCGAGGGCAGCAAATCCATCCGCATCGAATGCCGCATCGGCGGGGCCGACCTCAACCCCTATCTGGCCTTCGCCGCGTTGATCGCCGCAGGCCTGGCCGGGATCGACGAAAAGCTCGAACTCGCGGCGCCGTTCGAGGGCGATGCCTACGTCGATGAGCATTTGCCTGAAGTGTCGAAAACCCTGCGCGAGGCCTGCGCCGCGCTCAAGGCGTCGAGCATGTTGCGCGAGGCGTTCGGTGATGAAGTGATCGACCACTACGTGCACACCGCCGACTGGGAACAGAAAGAGTACGACCGACGGATAACCGACTGGGAACTGCAGCGCGGCTTCGAGCGCTATTGAGCACGCCATGACTGAGACCGTTCAACTTATCTCCCCGGTCGATGGCCGGGTCTATGCCGAACGCCGCCGTGCCGATGCGGTACAGATCGAGCAAGCCCTGACGGCTGCCGAAACCGCCCAGGCGCAATGGAAACGCCGGCCACTGAGCGAACGCGCCGCGTTTTGCAGCGCTGCCGTGGACGCGATGCTGGCGATGAAGGACGAGATCGTGCCGGAGCTGGCCTGGCAAATGGGCCGCCCGATACGCTTCGGCGCTGGTGAACTGCGCGGTTTCGAAGAACGTGCCCGGCATATGATCGCCATTGCGCCTGAAGCGTTGGCAGCGGTAGAGCCCACGCCTGTCGCGGGTTTTCGGCGCTATATCAAACGCGAGCCGCTGGGTACGGTGCTGGTCGTCGCGCCGTGGAATTATCCGTATCTGACGGCGGTGAATACGATCATCCCGGCGCTGATGGCGGGCAACAGCGTGATCCTCAAACACGCCACGCAAACGCTGCTGGTCGGGGAGCGTTTCGCCGAAGCCTTTCGCCGCGCCCAGCTGCCCGAAGGGCTGTTCCATAACCTGCTGCTCAGTCATGTCTATGCGGCGGCGATCATTACCTCCGGACGGGTGCAGCAGGTGAACTTCACCGGTTCTGTCAGCGGTGGCGAGGCCATGGAACACGCGGCCGTTGGAGGTTTCCTCGGCGTGGGCCTGGAGCTTGGCGGCAAAGACCCGGCCTACGTCCGGGCAGACGCCAACCTCGATCATGCGGTGGAAAACCTGGTAGACGGCAGCTTCTTCAATTCCGGGCAGAGCTGCTGCGCCGTCGAACGGATTTATGTCGATGAGAAAATCTACCCGGCCTTTGTCGAGCGCTTCGCTGCCCTGACCCGCCAATACGTGCTGGGCAACCCGCTGGACGAAGCCACCACCCTCGGGCCAATGGTCACACCGGGCGCCGCTGAGTTCGTTCGCAAGCAGATCGCCGATGCACTGGCACAAGGGGCCAGGGCGCTGATCGATCCAAAGGACTTCGCCGCCGGCCCGCCGGGCAGCGCCTACCTCGCGCCACAGGCATTGGTGGACGTCACCCATCACATGTCGGTGATGCGCGAGGAAAGCTTCGGCCCGGTGGTGGGCATCATGCCGGTGGCCAGCGACGACGAAGCCATCGCCTTGATGAACGACAGCGAGTTTGGGCTCAGCGCCTCGATCTGGACGCAAGACCTGGCCGCCGCCGAACGCATCGGCAACGAGATTGCCACCGGCACCGTGTTCATGAACCGCTGCGATTACCTGGACCCGGCCCTGGCCTGGACCGGGGTGAAGAACAGCGGGCGCGGCGTAACGCTGTCGCGCCTGGGCTATGAGCACCTGACCCGAGCCAAATCCTTCCACTTGCGCCACGAGATTTGAGCCATGAGCCTGACCGCGAACTGGAACTACCCCACGAGCATCCGCTTCGGTGTCGGCCGCATCGCCGAACTGGCCGATACCTGCCGCAGCCAAGGGATCCAGCGACCGTTGCTGGTCACCGACAGTGGCCTGGCGCGTGCGCCGATCACCACGGCGGCGCTGGAATCCTTGCGCGCCGCCGGCCTCGGTGTCGCACTGTTCTGCGACCTCAAGCCCAACCCCGTTGAAGCCAACCTGGCCGGTGGGCTCGACGCCTGGCGTGCCGGCAACCATGACGGCGTGGTGGCGTTCGGCGGTGGCAGCGGCCTGGACATGGGCAAGCTCATCGCGTTCATGAGCGGCCAGACCCGACCGGTGTGGGATTTCGAAGACATCGGCGACTACTGGACACGCGCCGACGAAAGCCGCATCGCCCCGGTCATCGCCGTGCCAACCACTGCGGGCACCGGTTCCGAGGTCGGCCGTGCGGCGGTGATCATCGACGAGCGCACGCACACCAAACGCATCATTTTCCACCCGAAGATGATGCCGCGGGTGGTCATCAGCGACCCCGCCCTTACCGTCGGCATGCCCGCCAAGGTCACCGCCGGCACCGGCATGGACGCGTTTTCCCATTGCCTGGAATCCTACTGCGCTCCCGGTTTTCATCCCATGGCCGAAGGCATCGCGGTGGAAGGCATGCGCCTGGTGGCCAATGCCCTGGTGCGGGCGGTGCACACCCCTTCCGACCTCGACGCGCGCGCACAAATGCTGGCGGCGGCGGCGATGGGCGCCACTGCGTTCCAGAAAGGCCTGGGAGGAATGCACGCGCTCTCGCATCCGGTGGGCGCCCTGTATGACACCCACCACGGCATGACCAATGCCACGTTCATGCCCTATGTGCTGAAGTTCAATCGCCCGGCCATTGAGGAGCGCATCACCCGTCTGGCGGCGTATCTGCGCCTGCCCTCCCCGGGCTTCGACAGCTTTATGGCCTTCGTCCTCAAGCTGCGCAAGGACATCGGCGTGCCGCATACGCTGGTGGAGCTGGGGGTGGATGATCAGCAGGCCGACCTGATCGCCGACATGGCGATTGTCGATCCCTGCGCCGGCGGTAATCCGCTGCCATTGACACGAAATGGCGCGGCAGAAATTTTCGAAGCGGCTTATCACGGCCGTCTTTAGAACGGCCACAACATGGATGGGTTTTATCCATTAGACGCAGGAGCAGTAAGACAGGGGGTTGAAGACAGTCCCATCCGGCAACGCACAACGCGGATGGATGTGTATCAAACCTGACAAGGCACACATTATGAGTCCTGTAAGCCAACCCGGCGCCACCGCGCCACAAGACGACGACATCAAGGTGTTGCACAGCATGGGCTATGCCCAGCAACTCTCGCGACGCATGGGTGTTTTCTCCAACTTCGCCATTTCCTTTTCGATCATCTGCATCCTCTCCGGTGGCATCAACTCGCTGGCACAGGGCACTTCGGGTGCAGGCGGTGCGGCCATCGGCATCGGCTGGCCACTGGGCTGCCTGATCTCCGGGGTTTTCGCCTTGGCCATGGCGCAGATTTCCTCGGCCTACCCCACCGCCGGTGGCCTCTATCACTGGGGCTCGATTCTCGGTAACCGCTTCACCGGCTGGTTGACGGCCTGGTTCAACCTGCTGGGGCTGATCACGGTGCTCGGCGCGATCAACGTCGGCACTTATTACTTCTTTTTCGGAGCCTTCGGACCGGCCCTGGGCATGCAAGACACAATCACCACACGGATCGTTTTCCTGGCGATCCTGACCGGCATCCAGGCCTTGTGTAACCACTTCGGCATCGGCCTGACCGCCAAGCTCACCGACTTCTCGGGCTATCTGATCTTCGCCACGGCCACCGCGTTGACCATCGTCTGCCTGATCGCCGCGCCCAGTTATGAGTTCGCCCGTCTGGTGACCTTCAGCAACTACTCCGGCGCGGCGGGCGGCAACGTCTGGCCACAAGTGTCGAACGGCTGGGTGTTCATGCTCGGCCTGCTCCTGCCGATCTACACCATCACCGGCTATGACGCCTCCGCGCATACGTCTGAAGAGACCCACAAGGCTGCCGTGTCGGTGCCGATCGGCATGGTCACGTCGGTGGCCTGGTCGTTGATGTTCGGCTGGGTCATGCTCTGCTCGTTTGTACTGATGTTGCCGAACATGGATGAAGCGGCGAAGCAGGGTTGGAATGTGTTCTTCTGGGCGATGGACACCCAGGTGAACCCGGCGATCAAAATGGCGCTTTACGTGGCGATTTTCATCTCGCAGTTCCTCTGCGGGCTGGCGACCGTGACCTCGGTCTCGCGCATGATCTTCGCGTTCTCCCGTGACGGAGGCCTACCCTTCTCGAAGGCGCTGGCCACGGTTTCGCCAAGCCATCGCAGCCCGGTGGCAGCGATCTGGACCGGCTCCATCCTCGCGGTGCTGTTCGTGTGGGGATCGTCGCTGGTGTCGATCGGCGAAACGCCGGTGTACACGATTGTGGTTTCCTGCACGGTGATCTTCCTGTTCTTCTCGTTCATCATCCCCATCGTGCTGGGCCTGTTCACCTACGGAACCTCGAAGTGGCCGACCATGGGACCGTGGAACATGGGGCGAGCGTTTTACTCGTTGTTCGCCATCCTCTCGGTCCTCTCGATGGTGCTGATCTTCGCTATCGGTATCCAACCGCCGAACGATTGGGCGCTGTACATCACCATCGGTTTTCTGATTCTGACGGCCATCATCTGGTTCAGCTTCGAAAAACGACGCTTCCAGGGCCCGCCCGTGGGCGACATGATCATCAAGCGGCAGGCAGAAATCGCGGCTGTCGAAGAGGAGTTGAATAAACAGGCTGGGGCGTAATGCGGTCTGTAGCAACTACTGCGTTCGTCCGTAGCAGCTGTCGAGCCTGCGAGGCTGCGTTCGGCTGCGCAGCAGTCGTCAAACCAGACCTTGCGGTGCATCAGGCAACCCGCGTCAGCCGGACTCACGACTGCTGCGCAGCCGAACGCAGCCTCGCAGGCTCGGCAGCTGCTACAGAGCGTCGCAGTTGCTGAGACCTGGTGGAGTGAGGCTTTGCGTTAGCTGACTTACACGGCAGAGGTGTTACCGAGCTGTTGCACCAGCTCCATTGCAAACTTGCCCGAGCCCACCGACCAGTCTGAATAGTCATTTTCATGCATGAAGATGAAAAGGTCTTGCGGGCGAACCTGTGCTTGAGCGCCAAGATTGTCTGCAATTTTTTTGTATAACTCCCGCTTCATCGCGTCGCTGCGACCTCTGCGCATCGTTATTTCAATCACGATCAAATGGTCGGAACGCGCAACGCCATTAAAGGTACGGCTGTAAAAAAATTGTTCCGGATCGTAGTCCACCACCAGATTGAACAGTTCATCCTGGGGCATACCAATGCTATCCACCAACGCTTGGTGTATGCCGTCGACGATGCGCTGGCGTTGCTGCGGGTCAGTGCCTTTGATGACGGCTGTTCGAACGAATGGCATGTGAGACTCTCTCAATTTTTTTTGGATAGGTGCCTACCACTCCGGCAAACCCGAACAGGTCACCAGGCATGCGGACAGCGGGGTGATTCTGCGAAACCGGGATGGGGTTTGAAATCGATTTATGCGCCCGAAGTAATTGAGTTAAAGTCACTTTATGAAACGTCGTCTCCCCCCATTGAATGCACTCCGCTCTTTCGAGGCCGCTGCCCGGCTGGGCAAAATGACGTCTGCCGCCGATGAGCTTTCTGTCACGCCCGGAGCAGTGAGTCGTCAGGTACGCCAGTTAGAGCTGAGTCTCGGGGTGGAACTGTTCGAGGGTCCGAAAAACAAACCGCAACTCACCGCTGCCGGGAAAGAACTCCTGCCGGAATTGACGGCTGCGCTGGATCGGATCGAGGCCGCTGTAGGCCGAATCAGCGATACCGCGACGGGTATTCTGGATGTGTCTTGCTTCAGCACGTTTACGGTCAAGTGGTTGATACCCCGTCTTTTCGATTTCAATGCGAAGTACCCTGATATCAAGATTCGCTTGAATTCCTTTGTCCATGCCACCGATCCGGACCGAGACCGATATGACGTGATGATCACTGCCGAGCAGGGGGCCGTTGAGGGTCAAAAGAATACCCTCCTGCTGTTTCCTGAAAGGTTGGGCATCGTGTTGTCACCCGCGTTATCCGCGCGTATCCAACTGACTGGGTTAGATTCCATTTTCTTGCATCCACTGCTCCATACAAAAACGCGTCCGGATGCCTGGACCAGCTGGAGTGATGCCATTGGATATCAGGCTACCGCGCCGGCCGGCGTAGAGTTTGAACACTACTATTTCACCTTGGAGGCGGCGATTGCCGGCCTAGGGATTTGTGTCGCCCCTTGGCATCTGGTGGCCGATGACATTCGTCTTGGCCGTTTGCTGGCACCGTTCGGTTTCCACCAAAGTCACTACGCCTATATCGCCAAGCGAAGCCCGGAACCCAACAAGAAGCTGGACCTGTTCTGCGCCTGGCTGGCGTGCCAGGCCAAACAAGACAGTTTCCCGGGATCTCTCTACGGTCAACCCTTCACGCCACCTCATCACTTTCAGAGCGCAGAGGTGTTCGGCGAATGACAGAGGGCCATAAGTTCTCCGATACTGTCGCGCAATGCAGTGCAACGAGAACCGATATGAAACCCCATTTTGAGAGAAATGATGTCTCTGAGCCCAAAATCCAGCGCAATGGAAACATCCACTGCGCCCCCCATCAACAGCCGGTGGTAACAGCATGATCGAGGTCACCGAAGTTTCCATCGCCGAGCTGCGTGCCGCGCTCGAATCCGGCCGGACCACGGCGGTTGAGCTTGTGCAGGCCTATCTCGCCCGGATCGACGCCTACGACGGCGCCGACACGCCCACCGCCCTCAACGCGGTGGTGGTGCGCAACCCCGATGCGCTCAAGGAAGCGCAGGCGTCCGATGCTCGTCGGGCCAAGGGCGAGACGCTGGGGCCGCTCGATGGCATCCCCTACACGGCCAAGGACAGTTATCTGGTGAAGGAGCTGACCGCCGCCTCTGGAAGTCCCGCCTTCGCCAACCTGATCGCTCATCGCGATGCGTTCACCATCGAACGGCTTCGCGCCGCCGGGGCGATCTGCCTGGGCAAGACCAATATGCCGCCGATGGCCAACGGCGGCATGCAGCGCGGGGTATATGGCCGTGCGGAGAGTCCGTACAACGCCGACTACCTCACCGCCCCTTTCGCATCGGGCTCATCGAACGGCGCCGGTACGGCAACCGCCGCCAGTTTCTCGGCGTTTGGCCTGGCGGAAGAAACCTGGTCGAGCGGACGTGGCCCTGCCTCGAACAACGGTTTGTGTGCTTATACGCCTTCGCGCGGGGTGATCTCGGTGCGCGGCAACTGGCCGTTGACGCCGACGATGGACGTGGTCGTGCCGTTCGCCCGGACGATGGCGGACCTGCTCGAGGTGCTCGATGTGGTGGTGGCCGATGATCCCGACACACGCGGTGATCTATGGCGGATGCAACCTTGGGTGCCAATTCCGAGTGTCGCTTCGGTGCGCCCCGCTTCCTACGGATCGCTGGCCGCGAAAAGCGATGCGCTCAAAGGAAAGCGCTTCGGCGTGCCTCGCATGTACATCAACGCCGATCCCGACGCGGGCACCAGCGATGCGCCTGGCATCGGTGGGCCGACGGGCCAGCGCATCAACACCCGCCCTTCCGTGATCGGGCTTTGGGATGCGGCGCGCAAGGCACTCGAAGCGGCCGGCGCTGAAGTGCTCGAAGTCGATTTCCCGCTGGTCACCAATTGCGAGGGCGATCGTCCTGGCGCACCGACTGTGTTTAATCGGGGCCTGGTGTCCAAAGAGTTCCTGCACCATGAGTTGTGGGATCTGACGGCTTGGGCGTTCGATGATTTTCTGCGAGCCAACGGCGATCCAAAACTCAATCGCCTGGTCGACGTGAACGGGCCGCTGATTTTCCCCCACGACCCGGGGACGCTGCCCAACCGCGAGGGTGATCTTGCCGCAGGCATGGACGAGTATGTGCGGATGGCCGAACGCGGCATTACGCCGTGGGATCAGATCGACACGCTGCCGGATGGACTGCGTGCACTGGAGCTGACCCGTCGAATCGATCTGGAGGAATGGATGGATCGGCTGGGGCTCGACGCGGTGATCTTTCCGACGGTAGCCGACGTTGGGCCGGCGAATGCCGATGTCGATCCGACGTCTGCGGACATCGCGTGGAGTAACGGGGTATGGGTTGCCAACGGCAATCTCGCCATCCGCCACCTGGGCGTTCCTACGGTCACGGTGCCGATGGGTGTCATGCCGGACATCGGCATGCCCGTCGGGCTGACATTTGCCGGTCGCGCCTATGACGATTCAACGCTGCTTCGCCTGGCTTCGGCGTTCGAGTCGACGGGGACGAAACGCTTGATACCGCCTCGCACCCCGCCCTTGTCGGGTAGCCAAAAATAGAAAGATCGCAGGCTCCTGCAGAGGTTGAGTACCCCCGTACCCATGCCCTGTAGGAGCCTGCGATCTTTGGGCCATTCATGCGAAAACCGGCAACAGTGTTTGTCCAGTCGACCGCTATTTGAAAGAAGTTCAGACACCTAACATCGTCTCTACCCAGTGAGCCAATAGCGTCAGTATCCATTAGCTCACGAGGTAGTCACTCGGAAATCCGAGATGAGTTTTACGATCATCTCGGCCCCAGAGTAAACCTTGGACGATACGGTGAAGATAATGAAAACTTTAAAAATTGCGGTTCTTCTGGCACTTGCCGGTATAGGCGCACACGCCATTGCAGACGATGGCCATTCAACTAACGCGACCAGTAAAACACCTGTTGAGATCTACACGTACGAAACGAAGCTCGACATTAAGAAAGTCATTTACCTCTCAGAGATTCCGGACGAGTGCAAACCGGTTCCGGTGCAAATGACCTATGAAGACTCCCACGATCAACGGCATGTCATGCAATATCAAGTGATGGGCACTGGATGTTCAAACGGTTGAGTACCGTGCGGACGATGGAGGGTCGACACTCCATGCCTGTGGTGCAACCCACTCAATAACTGATATTTTTTCCCGAACCTACGATTTTTTCATCGGATGCCAACATGCCCGGGATGTGATGTTTAAGAAACTCGACCCAAGTCTTTGTCTTCGCATCCACGAATTTTCGTGATGGGTAGATTGCAAATAGATTCAACTCTTCAAGCCGATACTCCGGCAGCACGCGCACTAACGTGCCGGCCCTGAGACCATTGACCGCAGAAGCAATCGGCTGAATACCGATGCCCATCCCGTTTGTTATCGCAACGGTCATTCCATCAGCCGTATTGATATGAAAAGGAGACAATGGGACGTTGATTGACTCCACGCCTTCAGGCCCCTCAAATGCCCAGTGTTCAACCGGCATTACCGTATTAACAATCCTCAAACAATCATGTGTACCAAGAGAACCCGGAGAGTCCGGGATTCCGCGTTTCTTCAGATAAGCAGGCGAAGCGCAGAGAATGCTGTAAGTGATGCCAAGCCGCTGAGCGACAAACCCTGAATCGGGCAGATCCCGCGCTAAAACAATCGACATGTCATACCCTTCCTCAAGCAAGTCAGGTAGCCGATTGGTCAGCGTCAAATCAAACATGACCGAGGGATGAGTCTCTCTGTATTTGGCAATGGTATCGATCACATAGTGATTACCGATGGCTGACATGGCATGAATTTTCAGCCTGCCCACGGGCCGGGTGTGAGCGCTCCCGGCTTCCTCATCGGCTTCACGTACCTCGTCAAGAATCCTCTCGCATCGTTGCAAATAGCGCGCACCGGCTTCGGTCAGCGCCAGGCGTCGGGTGGTGCGGTTAATCAGACGGGTTTGAAGCCTGGTCTCGAGGCTGGAAACGGCTTTGGAGACGTTGGTTGTCGTGGTGTCCAATAGCTCGGCTGCCGCGGTAAAACTGCCGCTCTGGGCAACAGCCATGAAAAACCGCATGGTTTGGAAAACGTCCATCGTTTTCACCTCAAGGCCGTGGATAACAGGGGCGGCCTTACAGCAGGCCGCCCTCCTCTTCACGTGTCACTTTTTCCGTGGAATAAATCCAGGCACACCGGTTTCCACGACCGAGTTGAATCGTACCCTGGTCGTAATATCTTCCTTGATCTCAAGCATCGCCCTATGCGGCAGGGTGGAAATATCCAGGTTTTCCTTGATATGACTAGGTGTAGCGGACGTGGTCAAAAAAGCAACGCCCCGTTGTACAGACCAGGCCAATGCCACTTGAGCCGGAGTCTTCTGCAAGCGCTTGGCGATCCCTGTAATCACCGAGTCTTCCAACACTTTCGGCTCCATGCCATGGCCCAGTGGCGCGAACGCCAGGAGGACGATTCCATGCTGTTTGCAGAACTCAAGCAGTTCCCATTCCGGCAGATAAGGGTGGGACTCGACCTGCACCACGGCAGGTTTGATCCGGGCCACTGCCACAATCTCTTTTAACGCTTCCAACGTGATATCAGACAAGCCGATGGACTTGCAGCGGCCTTCATCCACCAGGCGTTCGAGTGCTCTCCAGGTCTCGATCAGTGTCACGCCGGAGTCGTAGATGACGCGACCCTGTTCGTCTCTCGGGTCCTGATTCTCACCGGGTTGAAAGGCAAACGGCGTATGGATCAGGTAGCAGTCGATAGAGTCCACTTGGAGGCGGCGGCAGCTGGCCTCGAAGGCAGGTTTGACTCGCTCGGGACGATGGTTGGTGTTCCACAGTTTAGTGGTAATGAACACGTCCTCCCGGCGGATCTTGCCCGCCTCCAGCATCTCTTTTATCGCAGCGCCGACACTCTCCTCATTGCGATAGCGCTCTGCACAATCGAAATGGCGAAAGCCCGCTTCCAAGGCGTCCTTGACCGCTTGTGTGGTGACGCTGAGATCACTGAACAGCGTGCCAAACCCAACGGCCGGCATTTCACCTGAGCCGTGGTTCAGCGCAAACCGGGTATCGCGAAGTGCATCGTGAAAAGCTTCGTAAGACATCTCTTGACTCCAATGTTCGGGGCCGTAGCCGTTATTGATACGAAGGGTTATGTGCTTCGCGACTGGCAATCCGTTGCTCAAACGCGCCCACGGAATTACCGCCGAGGGCTACATACAGCTGCACCGTGTCGAGATACTGCGCGGTCTTCACCCGAATTTGCCCCAGCAACGCTTGCTCATAGGCACGTTCCGCTTCCAGCACCTGGAGAATGCTGTTCTCGCCTTGCGCGTAGGCTTGCTGGTTCAACCGAAAACTGGTTTCTGCAGCGCGCAACGCGTCTTCCTGCGCCAGGTTTTGCTCGGCGTCATGGTTGATCGCCTGCAACGAGTCCGCGACCTGGCCGAACGACTGAATGACCGTCTGCTGATAACCGGCGAGCGTCGCCTTGTAGCCGTCGACGGCAGCCTGACGTTCAGCCTTGAGCGTTCCGCCGTCGAAGATCGGCCCCGCCAACCCTGCAGCCAAACCCCAGAGCGCGGCACCGCCATTGCCGGAAACGGCCTGTACCAACGAGGCGGACAGCGTTACATGGGGATAGAGGTTCGCAGTCGCGACACCGACTGCCGCGCTGGCCATGTGCAGCTCGGCCTCTGCTTGCAGGACGTCCGGTCGGCCGTGGGCCATTTCCGAAGGCACGCTCACCGGCACGTTGGCCGGCAATACGAACTCGGCAAAATCGAAGTCCGGCGCGATCCAGTCGCCGGGGCCTTTGCCCGTGAGAATCGACAGCGCATGGCGCGCGGCATCACGCTGCTGAGCGAGGGGCGGCAACAGTGTGCGGTCCTGGGCGAGCCGGGTCTCAGCCAGCGAAACGTCGATCTGCGTGGTGACGCCGCTGGCATGTGCCCTGCGCACCAAGTCGAGGTTCTTGGCGTCATTGGCGAGCAGCTTTTCGACGGCTGCCATCTGCGCATTGGCAGACGCCACCAACAATGCCTGGCTGGCGACATTCCCCGTCAGGGTCAGGTACGCCGCTTCGTATCGATGCTTCTGAAGATCGGTAAACGCTTGCTGCTGCTCGACCCGCCGCTTGTTACCGCCGAACGCATCAAGGTCAAAACCGACCCGCGGCCCGATCGCGTAGAAATTGGAGATCGAAGGCTCTTTTGCGTTGTGTACCCGCTGACGCCCCGCCTGGGCGCCAAAATCGACCTGCGGATAAAGCGCCCCCTCCGCCGCCGCGACGGACGACGCCGCTTGCCGGATCGTTGCATCCGCCGCCACGAGCTCAAGATTGCCCTCGATGGCGCGACGCACAACCTGGTCGAGCTTCGGCGAATGGAAGGCCGTCCACCAGTCACCGCTGACCTTTTGGCCAAGGTTGATGTGTTGCCCGCCAGGCTGGTTGCCGCCCTGGCCGAGACGCTGCTCGGCCTGTTGGTCGTAATGCTGCGACAGGCTCGGTGGCTGCATTTGATAGTCGGGGCCGACGGTGCAGGCTGTCAGGAACGCAAGAACCGACACCGCACCGAACGTGGTGTTGAACGTTTGTCTGTTGATGAAGCGCGCATTGGATTTCATTGGGCAAACTCCACGAAAACTAGTTGGTCGGAACGGGCTTGCGAAGAAAGACAACCAGTGGACTGACCACCAGCATCGCCACCATCAACAGCTTGAATTGGTCGATCACCGCGATGAAAGCCGCCTGGCCGGTGATCATTTCGTTGAGCCCCGCCAGTGCTTGCAGGGACATCGGCGCGGCATGCGCAGCGGCGCGATAAGGCGTCAGATGGCTGACCAGTGCCAGGTGCATCGCTTGCGTATTGTTGAAGAAGAAAATCTGCACGATCGCAACGCCGAGGGTGCTCCCGTAAACACGCGACAGATTGAAAAAACCGGTGCCTTCAGGGCGTAACTTGGGATCGAGCGTGCTGAACGCGATCTTGGTGAGCGACGGCATCAAGATGCCGATGCCAATCCCCTGGATCGCCCCGGCAATCGCCACCGGCGACCAGTCCATCAACGGCGAATAACCGAGCATCAGCCAGTTGGCGTAAATCACCACGGCCACGCCAATCGCCACGAACAACCGACGGTCGAAACGCTCGGGAACACGGCCCATCAGCAGGAAAGCCCCTACCAGCCCCACACCACGCGGTATCGTCAGCGAACCTGTCGTATCAGGCGGATAGCCGAGGATCTCGTCCAGCATCGGCGACGTCAGTGCCATGGTCGACAACAGCACGAAACCCACGGCGAAAAAGATAATCGTCGACAGTACGAAGTTGCGGTCCTTGAACAGACGCTTGTTGAGGAAATGCACCTTCTTGCTCAACAGATGCACGGCGAACAGATACAGCCCCAACGCGCAGCCCGCCGCCTCCAGCCAGATTTCGGTCGAGGCAAACCAGTCCAGGCGTTCGCCGCGGTCGACCAACATTTGCAGGCTGATCAACGCCAGCGTGAAGCTGCCGAAGCCGAAGAAATCGAACGACGGACGTTGCTCGGCCTTCTTCTCGGCAAGCAAAAGCGCCATCACCAGGAAGATGAATGCCGACAACGGAAGGCTGATGTAGAAGATCGGGCGCCAGCCAAAATGCTCGCTGACCCAACCACCGATGCTCGGGCCGCTGACGATGCCCAAGAGCACGATTGCCGTCCACGTCGCGCCAAATTTCGCACGCTTCTCCAGAGGCAACGTCTCCATTGAAATCGCCATCGACAGCGGCGCCAGCACGCCACTCGCCAAGCCTTGAATAATTCGCGCACCGACGAACTCCAGCGGAGTCGTCGCAACTGTGGCGAGCAGCAAGCCAAGAACGAAGAAGGCTAACGCGGCCTGATAAACCCGCTTCAAGCCATAACGCCCGGCCAGCCACTGCGCAACCGGCATGGTGATGGCGCTCGCCGCGAGGTATGAGGTGAATACCCAGCCTGCCTGGTCGTCAGTCATCGACAGACTGCCTTGGATAAACCTGAGTACCGCATTCGGCAACGGCAGGTTCGCCGACTGCATATAGGTCGCGAGCAGCGCGGCGAACCTCAATGTTCCCGCACCTTGAGGTCTGGCAAGGTTGGCGTTCATCAGAAGTTACCTGCGGTCAACAGCGCCTTGAGCGGATGCCACCATGGCGTGTGATACCCGGTATCGACCTTGACCGTGGCGCTGGTGCCCGAAAAAAGCGGAAACGCAGGGTCGGCCTCGTCGAGTTCAAGGCGCACCGGTACCCGCTGGACAACCTTGACCCAGTTGCCGGTCGCATTTTCAGGCGGCAGCAAGGCGAAGTCCGATCCGGCACCGGGGCTCATGCTGGTCACGTGGGCTTTGAAAACGTGATCGGGATAGGTATCGATGCTGATGGTTGCTTCCTGGCCTGGACGCATGTGGGTCACCTGCGTTTCGCGGAAGTTGGCCTCGACCCAAATCTGCCGATCGGACAGCAGCGCAAAGGCCGGCGCACCGTTGCTGACGTAGTTGCCTACCTGCAGATCGTCGACCTTGGCCACGATGCCATCGTCCGGCGCATATACCGTCGTATATGAGAGGTAGAGCTGCGCCTCATCCAGCTGCGCCCTCGCCTCACGAACCGTCGGGTGGTTATCGGCTTCGATGTCCGGATTACCGTTCAACGCGACAACCGTGCTGGCGATCTGTTGCTCGATCGACGCGATGCGTTGCCGGGCCACTTTAAGGTCGGTGTCGGCGCGCTCGTAAATCGCCCGCGAGACAAACTCGGTAGCGACCAGCGCTTTTTTGCGGGCAAACTCGCGCTGATCGAAATCGGCCGACTCTTTGGCCGATTGCAGTTCAGCCTGCTGCTGGCGGTAACCGGCCTTGAGCCCATCGATGCGCAGCCGCGCCACGCTCAGCTGCGCTTGCGCACGGTCAACCGCGATCTGAAACGGTTTCGGGTCGATCCGAAACAGCATCTGGCCTTTGTGAACCGGTTGGTTGTCCTCGACGGCGATTTCGACGACTTGTCCGGAAATACGCGCGTTGATCGACGCCTTCGCCACTCGGGCGTAGGCGTTATCGGTCGAAATGAACGCCTCGCCTGCTTGATAGCGGGCATAGCCCAGCGCTGCGAAGAGCACCGGCAAACCCACGATCAGCAATGGCCGCAATTTCTGCTTGAACGGTTTTTTGATGGGCGCGTCAGGCCTTGCGTGCTCGAAGGTCTGCGTAGCCGGGATGTCGAACTGTTTAGTCATGATCGAATACACCTTTAACCGGGAAATCGGGCCAGCACCTGCGAGAATCGCCTGCGGCCCTGATGGCAAAAATTGCTGTGAGAAAGCAAACCCGTGCACGGTCAGGGAGGATCGCTCCGCCGCACCGGTTTCGTCGCCGCAACACCCAGTTCGAGCTCAGCTACAACAAACCTGACGTTCAGGAACTTCTGGTTCCTTAATTTTGTGCGATGGTGTAAGAATATAGAGCAGCTCATCCCCACACAAGGATTTTGTACGACATGGCACAAAAAAAGATTACAGAGGGCAAAGGCCGAGGCCGCCCCCGCGCATATGACCCGCAGACAGCGCTGCAACAGGCACTTGGGGTTTTTTGGAGCACCGGATATTCCGGCGCTTCCCTGGACAGCATCGCCACCGCGGCCGGCATGAATCGCCCAAGCCTTTATGCGGCATTCGGTGACAAGCACGCGCTCTACATCAAGGCGCTCGAGCAGTATTGGGAGTCTGCCTCCGCTGCCATGCAGGAGGCGCTTACGGACAAAGACCTGACCTTGGAGCAGGCGCTAATGGGCTTCTATGAGGGGCAGTTGTCGATCTACTTCTCGGGCGAGGGGCAACCGCGTGGCTGCTTTGCGATCGGCACGGCGACGACCGAAGCCGTCGAGGATTCTGCAATACGAGAGGTTCTTGCGGACCGGCTCAGCCGGCTCGATGCCGATCTGGAAACACGTCTGCGCGCGGCAGTCAGCGCCGGTGAGTTGAAAGACGATGTCGACCCAGCCGCCCTCGCCGTACTCGCGTCATCCCTGTTGCATAGCATTTCGATACGGGCGCGGGCGGGCAAATCCCGCGCGGAATTGACGGAGCTTGCCCGCAATGCGGTCAACGTGATTTGCGGTGTGTGAGGTGTAGGGTGAGTGAAGGACTCGAAGACATTCTCACCGAACGGCTTGCGGTGATTTTTTGCGGCATTAATCCGGGCGTGACTGCCGCCGCCCTGGGCCATCATTTTGCGGGTCGAGGCAATCGCTTCTGGCGCACACTCCATCTAGCCGGTTTTACGCCTACAGAGGTGCACCCGGAAAACGACCGGACGATCTTGCAATATCAATGTGGATTAACCGCAGTGGTTGAACGGCCTACAGCGCGAGCGGATCAGCTGTCCGTGCATGAGTTCACCGCTGCCGCCGCGGATTTTGAACAAAAGATCGCACACTATGCGCCACGCTTTGTGGCGTTTCTCGGCAAAGCTGCGTACAGCGCGTTGTCCGGTCAACGGGAAATTGCGTGGGGGCTTCAGTCAAAGACTTTTGGTGATGCCTCGGTCTGGGTCCTGCCCAATCCCAGCGGGCGAAATCGCGCATTCACGCAAGCTCAATTGGTGGATGCGTATCGCCAACTCCATTTAGCGGCCCAGCAACCGGGCCAGGTCGGACAAAACACTGTTCGATAACCGTTGCGCCCCACTGCTGGCCCTCCTGCTCCTGTTCCAACTTGAAGCCAAAGTCTTCATACAGTTTGCGAGCCACATCCAGGCCTTTGAACGTCCACAACCGCGTCGCGCAAAAGCCCTGTTCGTCACAGAATTTCATGGCTTCAGCCAGCAAGCGTTTGCCTGCGCCCTTGCCTCGCGCCGAGTCATCCAGAATGAAACAGCGCAGAATCGCTTCGCCGCCCTCGCCTTCACCGTCGATCGCGATGGAACCGACAATTCGCTCGCCATCCAGAGCCACCCAGACTTCGTTGCGTGGATTGTGCAAACGCCCCATCAACTCCGCCATGTCCGATGCAACCAGGCTTTCGAACGGCTGGCCGAAATTCGAATGCCTTGCGTAGTAGTCAGCATGCATTTGCACCATGCGGCCGATGATTCCGGGCCGATAGCCCCGAGCGATATCCAGCTGCGCGGGGGGCTGCGGCGCTGTACCGAGTCGATGGGCTTGCAGGGCGCTGGCATAGTTGGCGATGCCCTCACTCACCGCCTGTTGTTGCTCATTCGTCAGATAAACCAAGGCAGCGTCCACCTGTTGCCTGGCGAACGAATCAATGGCTCGCAGGGTTTTCTTGCCCCGCACCGTGAGTCGCAGCTTCTTGGAGCGCGCATCCTCCTCGTGTGGAATTTCTTCGATCTCACCGGCCTCAATGAGCTTGCGCACCATCCGGCTCACGGTGGATTTTTCCAGGCCGAGGAGCTCCACAAGCTCTCCCGCCGTCAGCGAACCCCGATCCCCAATCTCCACGATCGTGTGAACAAACGAAGGCGAATAGTCCGTCGCCGCCAGCGTGGCTTGCATGAACCCCAACTCGCGCACCATGAGGCGCGACGCTGAACGGACTTGGTTGATCAGGTCTGACTGGGCATGGGTCACGGCAAGCACCTCGAACAAAATGTGCATTTAGTTGTATAGCACAACCAAATACTCGTCAAATCAAGGGTGCTCCGTCAAGGCAAGAAACCAGGCAACTGCCCTACCCGTTCGGCCAGATACTGCATCAATAAACGCGTGCGCAGCGGGCGGTAGCGGCGTTCGGGATAGATCAGAAAAGCGTCGTTCGGTGGGCCGCTCCAGTCGGGCAGCACCCGGACCAACTGCCCGCTTTCAAGCAGGTCGCTGACCAGCCAGGCCGGCGTGATACACAGCCCCGCGCCCTGCAGAAGACCGTCGCGAATGGCCAATGAACTGTTGGTTCGATAGCGCCCCTGAGTCGTGACACTGACCTGCTCACCATGGGGGCCGTTGAGCTCCAGACGGTCGCCCGCGGTCAACCACGCAAAACGCAGGAAGTTGTGTTCGCTCAGGTCTGCCGGGCTTTTCAATGGGGAATGGTTGCGCAGGTACTCCGGTGCAGCCACCAGATAGCGCGGTGAAGTCGCTATGCGTCGGGCGACGGCGTTCGGTGGCAGGCTGCCCCCCAGGCGCAGGGCCAGGTCGACGTTTTCCTCAGTGAGGTCGACGAAACGATCATTGAGGATCAGTTCAACTTCAATAGCCGGGTACTGCTCCATGAACGACAACAGCAACGCATTCAACCGCAACACACCGAGGCTGACCGGAACGTTGACGCGCAGAAAACCTTCGGGGCGTTCGGTCAGACCACGCACATCCGCAACGGCCTCGCCGTACTCTTCCAGCACGCCTTTGGCACGCTCGTAGAAACGCTTTCCCTGTTCGGTAGGCGTCAACCCGGTAGTGCCACGAATCAGCAGGCGGGCTCCCAATTGCTTTTCCAGGGCCGCGACCAGTTTGCTGACGGTGGGCTGAGTGCTGCCTAACTCACGCGCGGCAGATGACAGGCTTCCGAGCTCAATGGCGCGGACAAAACAGTGCATCGCTTTAAGACTGTCCATAGGCATTCGATTCTGGAATGGGCTGTATGCAGTTCCCCCTTCTACCACACGTATTTTGAATAGACCAATCTGGCCTTCTTGATCCATTACCCTCAAGGAGACACCTGAATGAAAGCCCTTCACTCAAGAATACCGTTGCCTCTCGCCTTGACCGCCCTGCTTGCCGCGAGCCCTGTCATGGCGGCGGAAAATTGGGTCACCACCTGGATGGCTAGCCCTCAACCCACCTGGGGCAACGAACTGCCACTGCCCACGCGAATTCCTGAAGCGCTGACCGACAGCACCCTTCACCAGAGAGTGCGCATCAGCAGCGGCGGAAGCCGGGTACGGGTGGTGATTTCCAACGAGTATGGCAAGCAACCGCTGGTCATCGGTGCCGCGCGTATCGCCTTCGTTGAGGGCGTCGATCAGATTCGCGCAGGCTCCGGGCACAGCCTGAAGTTCAACGATCAGGAACAGGTCACCCTCGCAGCGGGTGAAACGCGGATCAGTGATCCGATAGATCTGGCAGTGCCGGCACTCAGTGAGCTTGCGATTTCTCTTTATCTGCCGCAGCACACGCCGTTGACGACGTTCCATTGGGATGGCAAACAAACCGCGTTTATCACCCCTGGCAAACACATCGACGCTCAGCGACTGGAAGGCAGCGAGCGGGTGGAGGCGCGGCTGTTTCTCAGCGACATCCTGGTGGATGCACCGGCCGACGCCCGTGCCCTGGTGGTGCTCGGCGACTCGATTACCGATGGCAATGGCTCGACCCTGGACAGCAATCGACGCTGGCCGGACTTCCTCGCTCAACGCTTGGCCGCGCAGAGCCTCGCGGTGCTCAACGCCGGGATATCCGGGGCTCGCCTGCTCGAAGATGGCATGGGTGTCAGCGCACTGGCGCGTTTCAAGCGCGATGTGCTGGGCAAGCCCGGAGTAAAAACGGTGATTGTGATGCTCGGCATCAATGACATCAGTTGGCCGGGCTCCTCCTTCGCTCCGAACGAACGCCTGCCAGCCAAGGAACAGTTGATTGCGGGCTATCGGCAACTGATCGATCAAGCGCGCCTGAACAACATTCGCATCATTGGAACAACCCTGATGCCGGTCGAAGGCGCCCTGGACGGAACGATCGTGAAGAATTATCACAGCGCCGAGAAAGAACAACTGCGCCAGGTCATTAATGACTGGATACGGACCAGCCACGCATTCGATGCCGTGATCGACTTTGATTTCATGACCCGCGACCCTGAACACCCAAGTCGCTTACTGCCGACTATCGACTCCGGCGACCACTTGCATCCCGGCGATGCCGGCAACAAGGCGATGGCCGAGGATATCGACTTGAAAACGCTTATGCTGCGCCGGCGACCTCAACCCGGCGGATGATCCGCAAAATATAGTGCCCCTGATATGCCGCTGCCTCAATCAGAGGCCATCGCGAGGTCGCCCCCGGCAGTCACTCCAAACCTGACGCATCAACTCCTTAAGCATCAACGCCTCGGCCCAGCGATCAGTGATGTCGCGTCCGTCAGCCCCGGTGATGGCATAGGGTGGCGGGCCGAGTTCACAGGTGAAGGACAGGCTGGTGGGCGTGTCCGGTCGGGCCAGCCAGTCCTCGATCCCATAGCGCCACCAGCCCAGGAAACGCTCCAGCCAGGGTCGATGCTGGGCGAAACTCAAAGGCACCTGGACCTGTTCGCTGTTGGCGACACGGCCGTGAAACCCCCAACTATTGCGCAGGATGGTCTGGATCTGTTCGTCGTCCTCGGCCGTAGCCGGTTCTGGCAGTTCGCGGCCCACGACATAGTGGGACAAGTCGGCCAACAGTTTGAGATCGGGCATTTGCGCGAGAATGTCGAGGGTGAACAACAGGTCACTGGTGAGGCGATAACGGTGGGTTTCCAGCAGGATCGGAAAGTCCACCTGCTCGGACAGTCGCTGCCACCCCTCGATCAACTGGATGGCTTGCGCCAGCGTGTGCGGCCGGACGTCGGCTTGCAGCGTGAGATGGTGGCAGCCGTAGCGGGACGCGACGTCGATCGCTGCCGCCAGATCATCCACGGTGCGGGGGAACACCTGACCTTCGATTTGCAGGCCCTGCGCCTTGGCGGCGGCATGCAAGCGTGCGGCATGGTTCGCCACCCAGAAATGGTCAGTGATTCCGTCGAAACCGGCGGCGGCGATTTTCTCCAGTTGCGCTTCCAGCGCAAGCTCGCATTGGCCACGGTGATCTTGCATGGCCCAAAGGGACTGGAAGACCAGGAATTCGCGCATGTCAGTTCCTCAGCAGTTGTTTGAGCGATACCTCGGCGTCGGCCAGGGCCTCTACCGAGAGGGAGTTATGCGAAGCGATCAGTCGTTCGCATAACTTGATGTCCTTGGCGATGCTATTGCCCTGGCCCCAGCCGCAAGCGCCTTGCAGACGTTGTTCGGCATCGAGGTAGAACAACAGGAAACCGCCACCCGGGGTTGTCCGGCTCGCCGTGGGTTCTGTGTTTGCGATTACACCCACGGTCTGCAATCCCCAGTCGTATTGATCGGACCAGAAACCGGGAATGACCTCGAAGGGTAGCTCGCCGCCCAATAGATTCAGGGCGGCGTGACGGCCCTGGTTCTCGGCGTTGCGCCAGGTTTCCTGTCGCTGGAAAGCCCCTTGCGGGTGCAGCCGGAATTCACAGACATCCCCCGCCGCAAAGATGTCCGGCGCGCTGGTGCGCAGTTGCGCATCGACACGGATGCCCTGACCGACCTCAAGCCCGGCGGCCAAGGCCAATTCGGTGTTGGGTTGCATGCCGATGCCCACCACCACCAGGTCACAGGGCAGCAGTTGGCCGTCGACCAGTTGCACGGATTCAACATGAGTAGTGCCCTGCGCTGCCTCAATGGCCACGTTCAACCGCACGTCCACGCCCTGGCTGCGATGCAGTTCCAACAGAACGCTGGACAACCGTTCCGGCAACACCCGCCCCGCCAGGCGCGGTCCCGCTTCGAGCAAGGTCACCGTGCAGCCCAAGGCTCGGGCGGTCGCCGCAACTTCGAGGCCGATGAAGCCGCCACCGATGATCACCAGCCGAGTGTTGGGCTGCAACGAAGCGCGCAGGGCCAACGCCTCGTCATGGGTGCGTAGATAAAGCACATTGCGCAGATGCTCGGGCACCGAAGCGAGTCTGCGCGAACGCCCTCCCGTCGCCAGCAACAATCGGGTGTAATGCAGCCAGCTGCCGTCGGCCAATTGCAGACGATGCCGTTGCGGGTCCAGGCCTTTTACCGGGTTGCCGGCCAGGTGTTCGATGTCCAGTTCAGCGAGCCGAGCGCTATCGCACAGGCTGTAACCCGCCAGATCGACCGTGCCTTGCAGCAACCCTTTGGACAGCGGCGGACGTTCATAGGGCGGGTGAAACTCGTCACCTATCAGGATCAGGCGACCGCTATAACCTTCGTCGCGCAGGGTCAGGGCCGCGCGACCACCGGCATGCCCGGCGCCGACGATGACCAGTGGAGCATTGGCAAGACTCATGGCACAGACTCCATGCAGTTAAACCGTGATGGCCAGCAGGACACGCCCCGCCTCGACCCGGACCTCATAGGTCTTGAGGTTGACGCACACCGGTGCGCCGAGGGCTTTGCCGGAGCGGTAGTCGAAACGCCCGTTGTGCTTGGGGCACTCGATGACGTGCTCCATCACCAGGCCATCGGCCAGGTGAATGGACTCGTGGGTACACTGGCCCGCGGTGGCGAAAAACTCGCTGTCGGCGGAGCGGTAGATGGCATAGGTGTGTTGGCCATGGTCAAAACGGATGACATCTTCATCATCGATATCGCCCACGGCACATACATCGATCCATTGATCGGTCATGGCGTTTTCTCTGGTAGTGGTACAGACAGGAAGGTGTCAGGCCGGCGTTACTTCAGGCTCTGCCTGGACGGCGGCGGCCGATGCTGCGCGTTGTGGCAAAGGACGACAGACGAAATGGCTCGGGTCTTTGCGCTGCCTCCAGATAGTCGGGATGATTTCCTTGAAGGCCTCGGACAGGCTGCCGTAAGGCGGCGGGCAGTCGTGGCGGATCTCTTCGTGAAGCTGCGCCAGTGCATGAAAAGGCACCATCGGATACATGTGATGTTCCAGGTGATAGTTCATGTCGAGGTACAGGAAACGCAGCAGTCGGTTCATGTAAATCGTGCGGCAGTTGCTGCGGTGATCGAGTACGTCCTCCGCCAGGCCGACATGCTGCGAAAGGCCGAACAGGTAAGACAACCAACCGCCATAGAGAGTCGGAAGACCGATCAACATCAGCGGCAACCAGCTCTGCAGATACAGCGCAGTGCCCACGGTAAGCCCATAGATGACCAGCCAGACGCGTGCGTCTCGCGCCACTTTGGGCCATTCGGATTCGGGGATGAAGGTCTGCTCTTCTTCACCCATGCGCCCTACCGCATGCCGGCAAACTGACCCCATCGTCTTCAACGCGTAAGGCATTCTGAACAGGCTCAGCACCATCATGATCAGACTCGGTGGACGCGGCTCGACGATTTCCGGATCGCGACCAACGATGATGGTGTCGGTGTGATGCCGCGCATGGCTCCAGCGCCAGACCTGGGGTTCAAACATGAACATGAAGCTCGACAGCTGGTAGACCGCATCATTCATCCAGCGGGTCTTGAACGCCGTACCGTGACCCGTTTCGTGCCAACGGGCATTGGACGCGGTGCCATAGAGCAGCCCATAGACGAAGAAGAACGGAACGCAGGCCCAGGAGCCCCAGAACCAGTAGCCACCGAAGCCGGTCACAGCCATCGCCGACAGCCAGATGGCGGTATCACGCAGGGCCGGGCCATCGCGACGCTGCATCAATTCTTTCATGCGTTTACGGGAGATAGGCGATTGGTACCACGTTGCCGATACCAAACCTTTTTGCGCCGCTCGGGCGGCTTCGGGACCGGTCAATCGATAATCCCTTGGCACGGGTTTATCGTTTTTTTCAAAGGCTGCGTTGTGTTCGGGCATTTTATTGTTCTCCGCAAGCTTGAAGGTTTAAGCACTTGCTTTCGATGCGGGATGGCATCGCTGGAGAAAATATAGAGAGCGCACAAACCACCCTCAATCCCTTGAATACATTCCCTATCAAGCTATCATCCAGGCCCATTGCAGCTTGATAGTTTTCTATCAAAGCGACTCAAGGGCCCAGCATGAACAACAAGAAACGCCCCACCATCGCCACCGTTGCCGAGCACGCTCGCTTGAGTGTCGCCACCGTGGACCGGGTGCTCAACGCCCGGGCTCCGGTCAGCCCAGCCACCGCCGAGCAGGTGTTCCAGGCCGCCGAAGCCGTCGGTTATTTCGCCGCCCGGCTGATCGGCCAGCGCATTCGCGAACGTCGCCCCAGCTATCGTTTCGGCATCCTGTTGCTCGGTACCGCCCAGGCGTTCTATGCCAACGTTGCCGCCGCCATCACCGAGGCAGCGCAGCGTCAGGCCGGGGCCAACCTGAGCTGCCAGTTCGAATACGTCTTCGATCGCACACCCAGCGCGATCATTGCCCAGATCGAACAACTGGCCGTGCAGTGTGATGGCCTGGCGGTGGTCAGCTTCGCTCACCCGCAGATCAATGCCGCCATCGCGCAGATCAGAGCCGCAGGCGTGCCGGTGATCGCCCTGCTGTCGGACATCCATGAGGCGGCAGAAGAACCTTACATCGGTCAGGATAATCATGAGGTCGGGCGCACCATGGGTTGGCTGCTGGCTCACACCTGCGGTGCACGCAAAGGCAGCGTCGGCGTATTGCTCGGCGGCCATCGTTTTCTTGGTCATCAGGCTCGGGTCGAGGGGCTGCGCAGTTACCTGGCGGAGCGCGCACCGGGGTTGCGGCTACTCGAAGCGGTGATCAACCTGGACAACTGCGATGTCACCGAAGAGGCGACGCTGGAACTCATCGCCCGCCATGCCGATTTGCGGGGGCTGTGCGTGGTCGGCGGTGGCGGCGACGGCATCATCCGGGCCCTGTCACAGTTGCCGAAACGGCCGTCGCTGTGTTGCATCCTGCAGGAGTCGACCGAGCTGTCGCGACAAGCCCTGGATCAAGGGTTGATCGACTTGGTCATCGACTCCCAGCCGCGATTGCTGGCGGCCGCGCTGGTCGACTTGCTGGTCGAGTTACAGACCACGCCGGACTTCGATCCGCTCCGGCATCGGGTGCATATCCCGTTGCAGATCATTACCTCAGAGAACGCTCGAGGCTGCGTTCGCTGGTAGCAGCTGTCGAGGCTGCGTTCGGCTGCGCAGCAGTCGTGAATCCAGCTGACGCGGTATGCCTGACACACCGCGAGTTCTGGCTTTACGACTGCTGCGCAGCCGAACGCAGCCTCGCAAGCTCGGCAGCTGCTACAGATCGCATTACGGCTTAAGTGAACAGCATTACCCATCAGAGGTCGGTGCTCGCACGAAAAGCATCGGCACTCAGCCCGAACCGATTCATCTTGTTGTACAGCCCGCCACGAGAAACGTTCAGTTGCCGGGCGGCCAGGCGGATGTTGCCTCGGGCATCCCTGAGGGCGGCGATGATCGCGTTCATTTCATGGGTGCCAAGGTCCAGCGCAGCCCGGGGTTCGGGCACACTTCCCGGCACCGATGGCCGCAGCCTTTGCTTGATTTCAAGTGGCAGATCACCCGGCTGGATCATCTCGGTCATCGCCAGATTGGTTGCGCGCTCGATGGTGTTTTCAAGCTCCCTAACATTACCCGGCCAGCTGTAGGCCGAAAGAATATCCAGCGCCTCTGGCGAGATGCCCTGCACCGATTTGCGCAATGACCGCGCGCAACGACCGAGAAAATGTCGCGCCAGCAAGGGCACATCTTCCCGGCGCATCCGCAGCGGCGGAACCGTCAGATTCAGGACGTTGAGCCGGTAGTAAAGATCCTCACGGAAAGCGCCATCGGCCACCGCCTGGCTCAGGTTGCGGTGGGTGGCGGCGATGATGCGCACATCCACCTGCTGCGATTTTTTCGCCCCCACGCGCGTCACCTCGCCTTCCTGCAAGACCCGTAGCAGACTGACCTGGGCATCGAAAGACATGTCACCGATTTCGTCGAGGAAGATCGTTCCGCCATCGGCCAACTCAAACTTCCCGGCAGATCCGCCACGGGCCGATCCGGTGAAGGCACCCTCGACATGACCAAACAGTTCGCTTTGCACCAGATCGCGCGGAATGGCTCCGCAATTGACCGCCACGAAAGGACCGTCGCAACGCTCGCTGGCGTTATGGATCGCCTGGGCGAACAGCTCCTTGCCGGTACCGCTCTCACCCAGAATCAGCGTGGTCGATTCACTGCGACTGGCGATCCGTCCCAGGCGCAAGGCGTCTTGTATCGCTCGCGAATTACCTTGAATGGTCTCGAAGGTGTAGCTGGCTTGAGTGCCGATGACCCGGCGCGTAATTTCGCGGATGCGCCGGTTCTCACGCAACGAAACAATCCGCCCACCCTGCTCCAGCGGGCACACCGACACCAGACACGCCAAATGGCTGCGATCATGCAGTTCAAACGTGCAATCCAGATCTCGCAGCCCTTCCCCGCCATGCAGCAGAATCTTATCGGTCAGTTCGCTTTGCCCCAGACGACGGAACGGGGTGCCGAGCAGATCCTGGCCCACGCGGAACAATTGCCGGGCATAACGGTTGAGCGCCTTGATGCAGCCCTGCTCATCCAGTACCACCAGTCCCTCGTTGAGCACTTCAAGCACGGTTTGTTGTTCTTCCAGCAGGCTCTGCAGCGCCATCTGCCGCGAGACCGCTTCGGCCGCGGCCTGGACGGTGCCCAGCGTATGGAAATGAAACCAGCCCGGCTCAGCGGTCAGGGTCAGCATGGCGAGCGTCCTGCCCTGCGCATCCCTGATCGGCGCGGCGGCGCAGTGCATGCGCCGTCGACGCAAGCCGCTGGCGAAGTTTTCCTCGGCCAGCACATACACCAAGCGATCTTCGGCAAGCGCCAGCCCCGTGCAGTTGGTGCCCTGCACCGACTCCAGCAATCGGCTGCCCACCGGTGTGAGGTCCAGACCACAGAAATACAGGGTCGTGCCTTGAGCATCGGTCAGGTTGATATGGCCCCTGGGGTTGTAGGCCAGCAATCCCCCCATGACCTGCGCCGCCGCTGCAATCAACGTGCGATTGGCCGCCAGCGTCGCGGCCAGAACGGCAGGAGCAACAAATCGATATTCGCCATCCTCAGGATCGAGGCCGGTGCCGACGCTGCGCCGCCAGGAATCCCAAATCACCTGCCTGACCCCGGCAGGTCGATCGGTGCGCCCGTTCAGACACGCCAGCCAGGCCTGTTCCAGCGCGGCGATCGAGCCTTCGTTCAACGACGCGGGGCCGAGAGCGGTGATGTAATCGAGGTCTTGCGCGCTGAAGGCTGTTACCTGTGGGTTGACCATCATCGACATCCGCTTCCATGTTCATGTTTTTGACATGTCAGTGTAGACATGTCCTGAGAATGAACACTTCTTTCAAAAAATATTGATTAACCCTTTGAATATCAATGACTTAAATACTGGCACAGCGCTTGCTCAAAGGCTTATGCCAGCCGAGGACATTCCTGCGGCCGAGTTACTGAACAACAATAAAAGGGAGTCAATTCATGAGTACGTCCAAGATCATCCGCCTGGGCCTCATCGGCGCCGGCCGCATGGGTAGTTTTCACGGCCAGACGGCCGCCCGGCACATCCCCGGCGCCTGCCTGGCCGCCATCGCCGACCCTACCCCCGGCCAGGCCGCTCGGTTGGCGGCAGAGTTGGGGGTGCAGAAGGTCTATACCGATCCACAGCAACTGCTCGATGACCCGGAAATTGACGGCGTCCTGATCGCCGCCCCCGCCCGCAGCCATGCCGAACTGGTGATCAGTGCGGCCCGGTCCGGCAAAGGTGTGTTTTGTGAAAAACCCATGGCCATTACCCTCGACGAGGCCGACCGCGCCATCGCCGCAGCCGCCGATGCCCGCGTGCCGCTGCAGGTTGGCTTCAATCGTCGTTTTGCCAAAAGCTTCCGCACCGCCCATCTGGACGTGGTCGCCGGCCGTATTGGTACGCCGCAACTGCTGCGCTCACTGACCCGCGATCCGGCGCTGAACAATCCGGCCGCTTCGCCGCAGTGGGTGATTTTTCTCGAAACCCTGATCCATGACTTCGATACCCTGCGCTACCTCAATCCCGGGGCCGAAGCGGTCGAAGTTTATGTCATGGCCGATGCGCTGATTGCACCGGACTACAAGAGCAAAGGGTTTCTGGACACCGCCGTGGTCACGATCCGTTTCGACAACGGCGCCATCGCCACGGCCGAGGCCAATTTCCAGGCCGTTTATGGCTACGATGTTCGAGGGGAAGTGTTCGGCAGTGCCGGCATGCTGAGCATGGGCAGCGTCAGTGACTCAGACCTGGTGCGCTACTTGGCCAATGGCATCCAGGCCGACACCCAACGCATGGACACCGACCTGTTGCGGGATGCCTATGTGGCCGAGCTCAATCACTTTGTCGACTGCCTGCGCACCGGTGAAAAACCACTGGCCAGCGGTGAAGATGCCCGAGCGGCACTGACCATTGCCCGCGCGTGTATCGAGTCCGTCCAACAGGGCAAAGCAGTGCGCGTGCAAGGAGCCCGTTCATGAGTTTCATCCCGTTCAAACTGGCGATCAGTGCCGAGATGGTGTTCCTCGACCTGCCGTTCACCGAACGCGTCAAACGCATTCACGCGTTGGGCTTCAGCGCCGAACTCTGGGACTGGACGAAGAAAGACATTCCGGCCCTGGTCGCCACCGGCGCTGACTTCACCTCCATGACCGGCTACATCTCGGGCAACCTGACCGACCCCGAAGGCATCCAGCACCTGCTCGACAGCGCACGGGAATCGCTGGCCGTCGCCGCACAACTGAATTGCCCGAGCCTCAACCTGCATGGCACTGGCTTGGGCGATAAAGGCTTGCCGGTCAAACCCGTGGCCCACACCACCGGACGCATGTGGTTGAGCGCCTGCAAGACCCTGGAAAAAATCGCTCGCCTGGGCGAAGACGCGGGCCGAGTGTTCTTGCTGGAAAACCTCAATACCGAAGTGGACCACCCCGGCACGCCCTTCGCTCGCGCCGACGATACCCTGGCGCTGATCGAGGCCGTGGGTAGCCCGCATTTGAAGATGAACCTGGACCTTTATCACGCCCAGATCGGCGAAGGAAACCTGATCGAACTGATCCAGCGCGCCGGCAACGCCATCGGCGAAATCCAGGTGGCCGATGTCCCCGGCCGCATGGAGCCCGGCACCGGTGAAATCCATTATCCGGCCATTGCCAAGGCCTTGTTCGGCATGGGATACACCGGGGTCGTCGGGCTCGAGGGCTGGGCCAGCGGCGACAGCGAAGCGGCACTTGAGCGTTTTCGGCAAGCCTTCACGCTTGATTGAAATGTCGCTCTCTTTGTAGCAGCTGCCGAGCCTGCGAGGCTGCGTTCGACGGCGAAGCCGTCGTGAATCCGGCTGACGCGGTGTGCCTGACGCACCGCGACTTCTGGTTTGACGACTGCTGCGCAGCCGAACGCAGCCTCGCTGGGGCTCGACAGCTGCTACAGCGTAACCAGCCCCTACGTTTTGGATCTCTCATAACAACAAAAGGAAAACCATCATGCGTCGCTGCACACTTCTATTTGCCACGCTGTTATTGCTCGTCAGCCAATGGGCCGCCGCCGACTATCGCATCGGCGTCAGCATTGCCAGGGTTGACGACAACTTCATGACCTATGTACGCAGCGGCCTGGAAAACGCTGCCACGAAGGAGAACGTACAGATCCAGTTCGAGGATGCCCAGGGCGATGTGGTTCGCCAGCTCAATCAGGTTCAGGGTTTTCTTGGCCAGAAGGTGGATGCCGTCATCGTCCTGCCCGTGGACACCGCCGCCACCGCCAACATGACCCGCGCAGCCGTCGAGGCGAAGATTCCGCTGGTCTACGTCAACCGCCACCCGGACGAACGCGTGCTACCCAAAGGCGTGGTCACGGTGGCGTCCAATGACATCGAGGCCGGGCAACTGCAAATGCGCTACCTGGCCGACAAGCTGGGGGGCAAAGGCAACATCGCGATCATCATGGGCGACCTCGCGCAGAACTCCACGCACGACCGCACCGAAGGGGTCAAACAGGTGCTCAAGGACTACCCCGGGATCAAGATCATCGAACAACAAAGTGCCGAGTGGCAGCGCAACAAAGGGATGGACTTGACCAGCAATTGGCTGCTGGCTGGCACTGGCTTCGATGCCATCGTCGCCAACAACGACGAGATGGCCATCGGCGCGGCCATGGCACTGCAGCAAGCCGGCAAAGCCAAGGGCGAGATTGCGATTGTCGGCATTGATGGCCTGCCCGACGGCCTGGCGGCGATCAAGCGCGGGATGCTGGTCGCCTCCGTCTTTCAAGACCCCAAGGCCCAGGCGATCAGCGCGGTACAAGCGGCCATCAAGATGATCAAGGGCGAGCCGGTCGAAGCGGATGTCTGGGTACCCTTTCAGCTGATCACGCCGGATCAGGTGGCGATGTTTGAGCAGCATTACAAATAGCGTCAAAAGCCGATCGATGGCTGCCCTGCGGGACGGGGCAGCAATCGGGCCGGAAGCCAGGTACGCAGACTCGCAAGAAAGTCCTTACTTAACGAGCCGCTTTTCCTTGGAAGGTCTGTACCCGAAGTACGAGCTATAGCACTTGCTGAAATGGCTTGGCGACACGAAGCCACAAGCCACCAACACGTCGACCTGGGACAGTTCTGTGTGCTGGAGCAGTCGCCGTGCTTCGGTGATCCGCAGTTCCATGTAATACCGCTGCGGCGTTGTACCGAGTTGCTCCTTGAACAAGCGTTCCAGTTGCCGCCGGGAACGACCGGCATAGGCCGCCAGTTGCTCCAGCTCCAGAGGCTCTTCGAGGTTGGCGTCCATCAGCTTGACCACCTCGCGCAAGGGCGCGCTCACACAGATATTTTCAGCCGGTTTGATGCGCCGATAGCGAGACTCCTCGAACGCCAGAATGTCCTCGATCCCCTCGACGAGGGCTTTATCGTGCAGGCCCTTGATCCAGTCCAGCGCCATATGAAATGCCCCCGAGGGGCTGGACGCGGTGAGGCGGTCGCGATCAATGACGTAGGGTTCACTGGTGACTTGCGTCGCCTTGGAGATTTCCGCGAGTGCGGGGCGATGTTCGGGGTGAATGGCGCAACGATACCCATCGAGCAAACCTGCGCTGCCCAGAAACCATGCGCCATTCCACAACCCGGCCAGGCAGATACCCTGGTTCGCCGCCATTCGCAACAGGCTGATGAACTCATCATCAGCCTTGAGCTCTGTCCTGTAGCCGCCACAAATCACCAGCAGATCCAGGTCGTGAATGGCTGAAGCATCCAGACGTGCATCCGGCCGGATGACCAGGCCCAGATCGCTGATGACCTCGCCGTCGTTCAAGCCGAACGTTCGCGAAGAGAACAACCTGGGTCGTAGAAGATTCGCGGTGACAATGGTGTCCAGTGCCTGGGTGAACGCAGGCAGCGAAAAATGCTCGAGCAGTACAAAGCCTGCCCGGGTCATACGAGCAGGCTCATCAGGGTTTTCATTCAGATAGCGGAGATTTTTCCCCTTCATGCCTCCGCTGAATTGACGTCGTTCGATCAATGTTCGACCCACTCGGTTACTGCATAGATAAAGCCTAATGCTAACTGTAGAAGCGCAAAAAGCCCTAGCACCATTATGCGACCGATCAAGCCAGTTGAAAGCCCTGACGAAGCGGGTCTTTGTCATCGACAAAAATGGTGTTGTGGCCCGATCCGGCCGTCGGCATCGGTGCTGGCAACGGTTGTGACGCTCAAGTATTGGTGTGGCAGGACATGGCGGGATTGCGCACCGGACCTCTGCCCAGGTTCGTCAAGCAATATGCCGACCTGCGAGGCGTGCTGCTCGGGGCCACGCGCGACTTCGCCGGCGATGTGCAAGCAGGCGACTTTCCAGGGACCGAGCATTCTTTTTAGTCGAAGGAGAAGGCCCTTCAATGAAAAGCTTCAGACAGCGTGCAGCCGAAGGGCTCCAGACAGGCGATAGCTTCACCCTCTCCCGCTGCTTCTCGCAGGAAGACATCCAGCGCTTTGCGCAGATCTCCGCGACTACAATCCGGTGCATTTCGATGCATCGACCGGTTGAATCCACAGTCGAAACCAGCCCTTCGCACCACACAACAATCGACCAATTGCACCCCCGCATCGTTATCTCGCGCCCTGCTGGTATTCACGGGGCGTACATCCAAACTCGCGACGGAACACCGTGTGTAGATATTGAGCGGATTTGAAACCGCAATTACGGGCAACGTCCGCAATCGCTGTGTCAGTATTTTCCAGGCCGCTGGTGGCGGCCGCCAGTTTGAAGCGCAGAATCTCGTCGTGCACGCTGCAGCCTCGCACAGTGCGAAAGTGCGACTCCAGCGATGAGCGCGACACGCCAACATAAGCCGCCACTTGCGCCGTCTTGATGCCCTGGCAGGCATACTGGCGGATAAACAGCAGCGCTTGCATGACGTAGGGGTTGCCCAAAGGTTGGTGCAAACTCGACACCTGCACGTTGATCGCATCAGGCGGGATCAGGATGTGCGTGCCCGTGGACGGCTTGCCGTGCAGCATCTGGTGCAGCAGTTGCGCGGCGGTGCGGCCCATGGTTTCGGTGCCCTGGATGACCGAGCTCAGGGGGACCCGGGTCAGGCAGCGTGTCAGGGGGTCGTTGTCGATGCCGATCAACGCCACCTGCTCCGGTACGGCGATTCCGGCGGTCAGGCAGGCTTGCAGCAACTGCCGGGCGCGGGCGTCACTGACGGCGATGATGCCAATGGGCTTGGGCAGGCTCTGGAGCCAGGCGATCAGTTGTTCGACGGCGCTGTCCCAGAGCGGTGCGCTGGTACCCATGCCGCGATAGACCTCGGCGTGCAAGCCGTCACGTTGCATCAGTCGTCGAAAGGATTTTTCCCGCTCCTGAGCCCAACGATTTGCCTGCGCTTCAGGCAGGCTGAAGCAGGCAAAACGCTGCAGCCCTGCCTCGATCAAGTGCGCGTAAGCCAGTGTGATCAGTGCGTTATTGTCGGTAGCGACGTACGGGATCCCTTTGGGATAGGCCCGTTCATCCTGATAAGAACCACCCACCGCCACCACGGGCAACTTGATATCGGCCAGCGCCTCGCCAATCAGCGGATCGTCGAAGTCGGCAATGATTCCATCACCTTGCCAGCGCTCGATCCCTTTCAACCGACAGAGAAAGTCCTCTTCCAGGAACAGGTCCCAGGACGCGCGGGTGCTGCTCAGGTAGTTGCCGATGCCGCTGATGATGCCGCGGTCATAGATCTTGCTCCCGTTGAACAACAGTGCGATGCGGTGAACAGGCGGTACGGTTTTCATTGTTTTCAGGCTTGTTCCGAGCCCCTTGTCACGGAGGCGGTTTGCACAGACTAGGCGTGCAGACGGCGAATCTCAATACGCAAAATCGCACCCGCTGTTGGTGATTTTCATAATCAGCAGGCATGGGGCCGTTGTTAGTATCGAGACACGCCCAAGAACAACAAGGACATTGCCAATGCCGTACTTCCCCGATGTCGACCGGATCCGCTACGAAGGCCCTGCCAGCGATTCTCCCCTCGCCTTCCGTCACTACGACGCCGACAAAATCATCCTCGGCAAACCCATGCGCGAACACCTGCGCATGGCCGCCTGTTATTGGCACACCTTCGTCTGGCCGGGTTCGGATGTGTTCGGTGCAGGTACTTTCAAGCGCCCGTGGCAACACGCCGGCGACCCGATGGAGCTGGCCATTGGCAAGGCGGCAGCCGCGTTCGAGTTCTTCTCCAAATTGGGTATCGACTATTACTGCTTCCACGACACGGATGTTGCCCCGGAAGGCAATTCACTGAAGGAGTACCGCAACCACTTCGCGCAAATGATTGATCATCTGGAGCGACACCAGGAAGAAACCGGGATCAAGCTGCTGTGGGGAACTGCCAACTGCTTCAGCAACCCGCGCTTTGCCGCAGGCGCCGCCAGCAACCCTGACCCCGAAGTGTTCGCCTGCGCCGCTGCCCAGGTATTCAGCGCCATGAACGCGACCCAACGCCTGAAAGGGTCCAACTACGTGTTGTGGGGCGGTCGCGAAGGCTACGAAACCCTGCTCAACACCGACTTGAAACGTGAACGCGAACAACTGGGCCGCTTCATGCGCATGGTGGTCGAGCACAAGCACAAGATCGGTTTCAAAGGCGACCTGCTGATCGAACCCAAGCCGCAGGAGCCGACCAAGCACCAATACGATTACGACAGCGCCACCGTGTTTGGCTTTCTCCAGCAGTTCGGCCTGGAAAAGGAAATCAAGGTCAACATCGAGGCCAACCACGCGACCCTGGCCGGTCATAGCTTTCATCACGAGGTTGCGACGGCCGTCTCGCTGGGGATTTTCGGCAGCATCGACGCCAACCGCGGTGATCCGCAAAACGGCTGGGACACCGATCAATTCCCCAACAGCGTCGAAGAAATGACCTTAGTCACCTATGAAATTCTCAAGGCCGGCGGGTTCAAGAATGGCGGGTTCAACTTCGACTCCAAGGTCCGCCGCCAGAGCCTCGATGAGATCGATCTGTTCCATGGTCACGTCGGCGCAATGGACGTCCTCGCCCTGTCCTTGGAGCGGGCAGCCGCCATGGTGCAGAACGACCAGCTCCAGCTGCTCAAGGATCAACGCTACGCCAGCTGGCAGCAGCCGTTCGGGCAGGCGGTGCTGGCGGGCGAGTTCAACCTCCAGTCATTGGCCGAACACGCATTCGCCAACGAGCTGAATCCGCAGGCCGTCAGCGGCAGGCAGGAGATGCTCGAAAACCTCGTCAACCGGTTTATCTATCGCTGATCGCCAACGGAGTCTGCGGGCGCAACAACGCTGTGACATTCGCACGACAAATCTGTGTCCTCTGCGTCTGCAGATTCTCTACAGTTCTACCAGCCCGATACTCATCGTCAGGCCGTGTCTTTCAAACAAAAATAAAAGGACGCACCACCATGAAGAACGTAAAACGCGCGCTATTTGCCAGCGCCCTGGCTCTGCTGTCTCTGCCGGTGATGGCCGATGCTACCCACCCGAAAATCGGTTTCTCCATTGATGATCTGCGGCTGGAACGCTGGTCACGTGACCGCGATTACTTCGTTGCGGCGGCGGAGAAAATGGACGCCAAAGTCTTCGTACAGTCGGCCGATGCCAACGAGCAAAAGCAGATTTCGCAAATCGAAAACCTCATTTCCCGTGGCGTCGATGTCATCGTCATCGTGCCGTTCAACGCCACGGTCCTGACCAATGCAGTGGCCGAAGCGAAGAAAGCCGGAATCAAGGTCGTGTCCTATGACCGTCTGATACTCAACGCGGATATCGACGCCTACATTTCCTTCGATAACGAAAAGGTCGGTGAGATGCAGGCCAGCGGCGTGCTGCACGCAGCGCCCAAGGGCAATTACTTTCTGCTCGGTGGTGCGCCTACCGACAACAACGCAAAAGTCCTGCGCGAAGGTCAGATGAAAGTGCTGCAACCGGCCATCGACAAGGGTGATATCAAGATCGTCGGCCAACAATGGGTGAAGGAGTGGAACCCTATCGAAGCGCTGAGCATTGTTGAAAACGCCTTGACCCGCAACGCCAACAAAATCGACGGCATCGTCGCCTCCAACGACGCTACGGCAGGCGGCGCCATCCAGGCCCTGGCCGCTCAGCAACTGGCCGGCAAGGTGCCAATTTCGGGGCAGGACGCGGACCTCGCAGCGGTCAAGCGAGTGATCGCCGGCACTCAAACCATGACCGTGTACAAGCCGCTGAAACTCATCGCCTCCGAAGCCGCCAAGCTCTCGGTGCAACTGGCGCGTAACGAGAAACCCGCCTACAGCTCGCAGTACGACAACGGCAGCAAAAAAGTCGACACCATCCTGCTCACTCCGACGCCGTTGACCAAGGACAACATCGACCTGCTGGAACAGGACGGGTTCTACACCAAGGCGCAGATTGCCGGAAAGTGATCATCACCCCGTAATGCCCCCCTGCAGGAGCTCGCTCCTGCGGGACCAGCCTCGTACCTGCCGCTTATGAGTCTCTGCCATGTCCGACTATCTGCTGCAAATGAACGGTATCGTCAAAACCTTCGGCGGTGTCAAAGCGCTCAATGGCATCGATATCAAGGTCAAGCCGGGTGAGTGCGTCGGGCTGTGCGGCGAGAATGGCGCCGGCAAGTCCACGCTGATGAAGATCCTTTCCGCGGTGTACCCCCATGGCACCTGGGACGGTGAGATCCTCTGGGACGGTCAACCGCTCAAGGCGCAATCGATCAGCGAAACGGAAGCCGCCGGTATCGTCATCATTCACCAGGAACTGACGCTGGTTCCCGACCTGTCGGTGGCCGAGAACATTTTCATGGGCCATGAACTGACGCTGCCTGGTGGGCGGATGAATTACCCGGCGATGATCCACCGCGCCGAAGCCCTGATGCGTGAACTGAAAGTGCCGGACATGAACGTATCGCTGCCAGTTTCGCAGTACGGCGGCGGCTATCAGCAACTGGTGGAAATCGCCAAGGCGCTGAACAAGCGCGCGCGCCTGCTGATCCTCGACGAGCCTTCATCGGCCCTGACCCGTTCGGAAATCGAGGTATTGCTGGACATCATCCGCGACCTCAAGGCCAAGGGTGTTGCCTGTGTCTACATCTCCCACAAGCTCGATGAAGTGGCCGCCGTGTGCGACACCATTTCGGTGATCCGGGACGGCAAACACATCGCCACGACCGCCATGGCGGACATGGATATTCCACAGATCATCACCCAGATGGTCGGAAGGGAAATGAGCAACCTCTACCCCACCGAGCCACACGACATTGGCGAGGTGATTTTCGAAGCCCGCCACATCACCTGCTACGACGTCGACAACCCCAGGCGCAAACGGGTCGACGATATTTCGTTCACCCTCAAGCGCGGGGAAATCCTCGGCATCGCCGGGCTGGTCGGTGCAGGCCGCACCGAACTGGTGACCGCGCTGTTCGGCGCCTACCCCGGTCGTCACGAAGGCGAAGTCTGGCTGGATGGCCAACTCATCGACACCCGCACGCCGCTCAAGTCAATCCGTGCCGGCCTGTGCCTGGTGCCCGAGGACCGCAAGCGCCAGGGCATCATTCCAGACTTGGGAGTCGGCCAGAACATCACCCTGGCCGTGCTGGACAGTTACTCGAGACTGACCCGCATCGATGCCGAAGCCGAACTCGGCAGCATCGATCGAGAAATTTCGCGCCTGCACCTCAAGACCGCGAGCCCGTTCCTGCCGATCACCAGTCTGTCCGGCGGCAATCAACAAAAAGCCGTATTGGCGAAGATGCTGCTGACCAAACCCCGGGTGCTGATTCTCGATGAGCCCACCCGAGGTGTGGATGTCGGCGCCAAGTACGAGATCTACAAGTTGATGGGGGCGCTGGCGGCCGAAGGCGTGTCGATCATCATGGTGTCTTCGGAGCTGGCCGAAGTGCTCGGCGTTTCCGACCGCGTACTGGTGATCGGCGAAGGCCGGTTGCAGGGCGACTTCATCAACCATGAACTCACTCAGGAACAGGTGCTCGCCGCCGCACTCAGCCAGCCTGACAGCCATAACAATAAAGATCGGAAATCTGCGTAAATGAATCAGGTCAAACAACTCTTCACCCGCTACAAGATGCTCGCGCTGGTGTTTGCCGTGGCGTTTATCTGGCTGTTCTTCAGCTGGCAGACCGAGGGCGGATTCCTGACACCGCGCAACCTCTCCAATCTGCTACGCCAGATGTCCATTACCGGGATTCTCGCCTGCGGCATGGTGCTGGTCATCATCAGCGGCGAGATCGATTTGTCGGTCGGCTCATTGCTGGGCCTGCTCGGTGGCGTCGCGGCCATTCTCGACGTTATCTATCACATACCGCTGCTGGCGAACCTGAGCCTTGTCGCCCTGTGCGGACTGCTGATCGGCCTCGCCAACGGCTACATGGCCGCCTACCTGCGCATTCCGTCTTTCATCGTGGGGCTGGGGGGTATGCTGGCTTTCCGAGGCATTTTGCTGGGGATTACCGGCGGCACGACCATCGCCCCGGTGTCGCCGGAGTTCGTCTACATTGGCCAGGGTTATTTGCCACACACGATCGGCACGGGCCTGGGCGTTCTGCTGTTCGCACTGACGTTGTTCCTGACCTGGAAACAACGGCGCAATCGCGCCCTTCACGGCCTGGCGGCACATTCACTGGTGCGTGACGTAGCACGCGTGCTGTTGATCGGCGCGGTACTGGCCGGTTTCGTCCAGACCCTCAACAGCTATGACGGCATTCCCGTGCCGGTCCTGCTTCTGCTGATCCTGCTGGGCGGTTTCAGCTACGTGACCAGTCAGACCGTCTTCGGCCGACGCGTCTATTCCGTGGGCAGCAACATGGAAGCGACGCGCCTGTCCGGTATCAATGTACAGGCCGTGAAGCTCTGGATTTTCGGGATCATGGGCGTGATGTGCGCCCTCGCCGGCGTGGTCAACACCGCGCGCCTGGCCGCCGGTTCGCCCTCGGCCGGCAGCATGGGCGAACTCGACGCCATCGCCGCCTGCTTCATCGGCGGCACCTCCATGCGCGGCGGCTCCGGCACTGTCTACGGCGCCCTCCTCGGCGCGCTGGTCATCACCAGCCTGGACAACGGCATGTCCATGCTCGACGTCGACAGTTATTGGCAGATGATCGTCAAGGGCAGCATTCTGGTGTTGGCCGTGTGGGTAGATGTGAGCACCCGGACCGGACGACGCTGATCCGCTGCGGATGATGCCATAGGCGTTTGGGCTATTTGTCCGACATCCATGGGATCTGACCGGCAGCATTGGGTCGGTGGCAGGCAGAAATTGGCCAAAATCAGTCGATGGACAGACTAGTGGCGAACAGGGGGGGCGCTGCTACCCTCTTTACCATAGTCGGGCTTGCCGTCGCCCCAGTCGCGTTTCCCCTCGATAGGTCTCGCACTTACCGCGACAAGAGACGCGACATGGCATGTCACCTAATGAGAGAGTCTCAGGATAGCGCCATGAAAGTTCTATGCCCTGGCTGTGGTTATATCGCAGACAAACTTCCGCCAACCCATAAGTGCCCTAAATGCGGCGAATTCTCCATCGACTGGCTGATTTATGACTGGGAAAGCTTTGCTTTAATCAATCGCCAACACATTAAATACAACCTTATAATCATTGGCATAGTTCTAATAAATTTACTTGCAGCGGTCACCTTGAAATCAACAGATGCATTTCAATGGCTGTTCAACTTGTTATTTATCCCAGCAATGATCAGCTTGCTTTATTGTCGAAGGCAGCTTGGAAGAAAGTCGGAGTATAAAGGACATAAAGGCGGGGCTATGCTCCCCTGGTTTATCGGTTTCGGGGGACTCTAAAGCGGCTAAAAAATCATATATGGGCTCTCCCCACAAGTGATGAGTAATGCATTTCCAATCCTGTCGTCAGGCGCCTTTTTCATTAGCCGTATCGGGCACTGTCCGATACTGAAAACCGGTAAAAAAATACTTGTCCTGCTGCGCCCACAACCATCCTCAGACATAACCCCACCTCATATATGCCGCTCGGTTCTGCCCTGTAGCGTAGATCAGGAATATGCGGTCGCCTGCACTGCTAAAATCCACGTACCTGTCCCAACCCTGGAGAACCAAGATGATCAGCAAGAACACGATTTGTCTCTGGTATGACGGCACTGCGCTGGACGCTGCGACGTTCTACGCCGAGACGTTTCCGGACAGCGCCGTGGGAGCTGTCCTTCGTGCGCCTGGCGACTACCCGGCGGGTAAACAGGGCGATGTCTTGACGGTGGAGTTCACCGTGATGGGCATCCCTTGTCTTGGGCTGAACGGAGGGCCGGGGGTCAAGCACAACGAGGCTTTTTCGTTCCAGGTTGCGACTGACGACCAGGCCGAAACCGACCGCTTGTGGAACGCGATTGTCGGCAACGGTGGTCAGGAAAATGTATGCGGCTGGTGCCAGGACAAGTGGGGGCTGTCGTGGCAGATCACGCCACGCGTCCTCAGCGCCGCGATAGCCAATCCTGATCGAGCGGCGGCCAAGCGCGCGTTCGACGCCATGATGGGGATGGGCAAGATCGACATCGCTGCGATCGAAGCGGCTCTGAAGCGTTAACCCGCGTTGGGCGTTTGGATATGTCGATTCTGGTTGCTCCAGACGCCTCTCCGCGCTCAGTGAACAGGCGGCGCCCCTTATTCCGGCAGTCCCGCTATGCGTAGACCGTCCACCAGCGTGGCGAGATTCTCCGGCCGGTGGATCGGTAGCCAATCAGAGATAGTGCTGAGGCACAACGTAGGATCGAGCTTGCGCAAATGGTCCATTGCACGCTGCGCTTCGGCCATCCGTCCGGCAAGCGCATGGCTCGCTGCGAGGATGGCGACGGCCAACAGAAAATCTGGCAAATCCCGAAGTGCTTTCTCTGCCCATGACGACGCCGTATCGAAGCGCCCCACGAAGAGATTCGCGACTGCCATTCCGGCTTGCATTCTATACAGCTCCGGGTCGAGGGGGCTGAACCGCATGGCGTGCGTAAAGTACTCGATGGCTGCATCGGTTTCGCCGTGCCAGAGCCTGAGGAACGCGCCGAGGAACCACGCGGCGGCGAGGTTCGGATTGAGCACGAGTGCCTTGTCCAGCAATGCAATGCCACCCCGCAGGTCGCCGGCAAGATAGCCAAGCGTATGGCCGCTTCTGGTGAGAGCGACCGCATCGCCCTTGTCCAACTCCACTGCCCGGCGAGCGAGTCGGATACCCTCCGCGACCTCCCGTGGGTGATCAGTCATCCAGCGATTGGCTTTGCGCCAACTATGACACCAGGCCGCCATCGCATAGGCCGATGCAAAATCCGGGTCGAACTCTATGGCCCTATGGAAGAGCGGCAGCGCCTGGTCGATGGCCTCCCGGGTGCCATGATGAAGCTTGGCCATTGCCCGCAGGTAATAATCGTAGGCGTCGAGGCTTTCGGTGGGCGTGTGCCTCGCACGTTCGATCTCCGCTCGCTCAAGCTGTGGCGCGATCGCGCCGACCACGCTCTCGGTAATCTGGTCCTGCAGTTCGAAAATGTCCCCCAACACACCTTCGAAACGACCCGCCCAATGGTGAGCCCCGGTTGTCGCATCGATCAACTGGGCCGTGATGCGCACGCGATTGTTGGCTTTGCGCCAACTGCCCTCCAGTACATAGCGAACGCCCAGTTCGCGACCGACTTGTTTCACGTCCACCGTGCGGGTCTTGTAGGTAAAACTCGAGTTGCGCGCGACGACAAACAGCCAGCGATACTGCGACAGCGCCGCGATGATGTCCCCTACCACGCCGTCGGCCAGGTAGTCCTGCTCTTCGTCCCCGCTCAAGTTCACGAACGGCAAGACCGCGATGGACGGTTTGGCCGGCAGCGCCGGCTCGGATGCAGAGGCTTGAACCGAGGGGGCGGATTCGGTGCCTGGAAGGCCAACGCAATCCAGCGACTTGACGTCGGCGACGAACCGGAATCCCTTGCGGGCCACCGTTCGAATCACACGCTGCTGCTGACCGTTGTCACCGACTGCCTTGCGCACCGCATTGATGTGGCTGGCCAGGGTCGACTCGGAGACGATTCGGCCGGTCCATATCGCATTGATCAGGTCGTCCCGGCTGACGACGTGCTCGCGGTTCTGCGCCAGGTAAACCAGCAGGTCGAAAACCTGGGGCGCAGTGGCAACGACCTGGGAGGCCCGAAGGAGTTCTCGCCGGTCCAGGTCAAGCACGCAGTCATCAAACACCAATAGCATTCAGGGCTCCTGTCCCGTACTCACGCGTCGGGCACATGCCCGTGGTTACCGGCCGACGATTGGCGGCCAGGCGACGTGATTTATAACACGGGTTCCTGGACAAATAGCCAAGCCAAATTCAATGGAAACCCAAGGCTTCGACAAAGTATCGCGCCCGGCTGGCGAGCATGCTCCCTACATCGATCACTGCAACGAATTTGATCGACACCCAACCGAGGAGCGGGACATGAAAATTGTCGTTATTGGCGGTAGCGGACTGATCGGGTCAAACATTGTCAGCAGGCTACGTCTCTATGGACACGAGACGGTGGCAGCCTCGCCACGTACGGGCGTGAACACCCTCACTGGCGAGGGGCTGGCCGAAGCGCTTGCCGGTGCCCAGGTCGTCGTCGATGTGGCGAACTCTCCCTCATTTGAAGACCGGGCCGTCATGGAGTTCTTTCAAACGTCCGGTCGAAACCTGCTTGCAGCCGAAGCGGCCGCTGGGGTGGAGCACCATGTCGCGCTCTCTGTCGTAGGCCCCGATCGTCTTCCGCAAAGCGGTTACTTCCGGGCAAAAGTCGCCCAGGAAGAGTTGATCAAGGCGTCGAAGATCCCCTACACCATCCTGCGTTCGACGCAGTTCTTCGAGTTCATCGAAGGCATTGTCAATTCGGGTGCCGACGGCGACACGATTCGCCTCTCGCCTGCCCTTATCCAGCCCATCGCATCGGATGACGTCTCGGCGGTGCTGGCCGATCTTGCGGTCGGGGCACCGGTCAATGGCATGGTCGAGGTGGGCGGACCGGATCGTTTCCCTCTCGACGAACTGGCGCGCAAGTTTCTTGCCGCGCACCACGACAAACGGCAGGTCATCGCCGACGTACATGCGCGCTACTTCGGCGATGAGTTGAATGATCGATCCCTGGTCGCGGGCGACGACGCGCACATCGGTCCGACACGCTTCCTGAACTGGCTCAGCCGCACATCGGCTTAAGGACCGCGCCAGTCAGCCAGGCAGGACGCTATCGAATCTCCACCTACGTATTTCTCACACAGAGGATTCACCATGACCCAGCGCATCGATTACCAGAAGCAATCCCCCGAGCTGTTCAAGAAGTTCGTCGAGTTCAGCCTTGCCTTCAAGCAATGCGCCATCGAGGAGTCGCTGCGCGATCTCGTGGATATCAGGGCATCGCAACTCAACGGCTGCGCCTTCTGCGTGGACATGCACGTGAAGGAAGCCACGATCCATGGCGAGCGGCCGCTCAGGATCCACCATGTCGCCATCTGGCGTGAGTCAACGCTGTTCAGCCCACGCGAACGCGCGGCCTTGGCATGGACCGAAATCCTCACCCAGATTCCCGCCCATGGCGTGCCTGATGAGCTCTATGAGCGTGTTCGTATACAACTGTCCGAGAAAGAGCTATCGGACCTGACCTTCCTGATCATGTCGATCAATGCGTGGAATCGCATCAACGTGGGCTTCCAGGTCGTGCCCGGCTCGTACGACAAGGCATTCGGCGTAGACAAGTCCGGCCTGTCCTGACCGCGCACAGTGTGGGAGTGACCTGTGGCGAGGGGGCTTGCCCCCGTTGGGCTGCGAAGCAGACCCAAAATCTCTGACACACCAAAGATCTTGTGAGTGCTACGCACTCAAACGGGGCGATGCGGCGATCCGACAAGCCCCCTCGCCACAGTGACTGACCGACATTAACCCCTGACAGATCGACAACGAGGAACACGCCATGTCCATTTTCAGAACGTTCGCCATAGGGCTTCTGTTGACCACCGGCGCCGCTGGCGCACAGGAGGCATTGCCACCGGCGCAGGTAACACCGCTGATGACCAAAGCACTGGCGGACTATCCCGATAAGGAAGCGGTGATGATCACGGTGGAGTTTCCACCGGGTGGAGGCGATCCCGTGCATCGGCACAATGCACACGGATTCATCTATGTGCTGGAGGGTTCGATTGTGATGGGTGTGCGCGGCGGCGAATCCGTCACGCTGACACCGGGCCAGACCTTCTACGAAGGCCCGGACGACGTCCACACGGTCGGGCGCAACGCCAGTCTCACCAAACCCGCCAAGTTTCTGGTCGTCCTGTTGAAGGACAAGAGCAAGCCCATTTTTACCCCGGTGCACTGACAGCACCGCCCGCACACGCGGCCAGCTGCGTGCTCGGTGACGCCCTACTCGGCCGGCTTCGTCGATTCAACGATGTCGGTCTGGGGTGCGATACCTTCCTCGACAGGACGCTGCAATGACCTCACAACGGCTGCTTTCACAATTACGGCAGTGCGCAATCGCAACCCTAGGCGCAGTTTCGCTGGCCGGCTGCATGGTCGGCCCCGATTTCGTGAAGCCTGAGAATGGTCTTCGCGAAGTGGTGCTGGCGCCCAGACAGGACCACCCAAGCGTCCCCCTGACTTCCGACGCCGCAGTGCCCTCCCAATGGTGGTTGTTGTTCAACGACGCCGTGCTCGCCGAGCTGCAATCACGTGCGCAGGCTGACAACCTTGATCTGCTCATAGCCTCCGAACGCATTGAACAAAGCCGGGCGCAACTGGGCATCGCCTCCTCGCAGTTGCTGCCCAGCGTGGCGGCCAATGCCAGCTACACGCGTGAGGGGCTCAGCGAACATGGCAAGTTCGCCGCCCTGGGAGCGCCTACTGCCCCCGATAATTTCTGGCAACTTGGATTCGATGCCAGTTGGGAGCTAGACCTGTGGGGCCGTGCCCAACGCACGCGCGAAGGTGCTGCAGCGACCCTGGAAGCCACGGTGTATGACCGCGAAGCGGCACGGGTAGCTTTGTCCGCCGAAGTGGCGCGCACCTATTTGCAGTTGCGCGGAATGCAGGCACAACTGGACATTGCACAGCAAAATCTGAGGATTGCCGAACGCACCCTCGGCCTGGCCGAAAGCCGCGAGCGTAACGGCGTCGCGACGCGCTTCGAAACCTCGTCCGCTCGCGCGCAATTGGCGACGATCAAAGCCTTGGTTCCCGAACTGACCCAGCGCCGCAACGCCCTGATGAATGCCCTGGCGTTGTTAATGGGAGAACAGCCACGCGCGCTCGATGCGCAACTGCGTGACACCATGCCCTTGCCTTCGCTGCCGACCCGCGTGCCGGTCGGCGTCTCTTCTGAATTGGCTCACCGGCGACCCGACATCCTGCGCGCCGAAGCCCAGCTGCATGCCGCCACAGCCGCCATCGGTGTGGCCAAGGCTGATTTCTACCCGCGTATCGGCTTGAAAGGAAAAGTCGGCGTGGAAGCTTTTGAAAGCAGCGATCTCGCGAGTTGGGACTCGCGCTTCTTTTCCGTCGGCCCGACGGTTTACCTTCCGATCTTCCAGGGGGGACGGTTGACGCAACGCCTGGCCCTGAACGAATCACGGCAAAAAACCGCCGCGCTGGCTTATCGGCAAACGGTATTGCGAGCCTGGCATGAAGTGGACAACGCCCTGGATGCCTGGGCGGCCCAACAACGCCGGCACGCTGAATTGCTGGATTCGTATGAACAGAACAAGCAAGCACTGCAGTCTGCCGAACGCGGCTATCAGCAAGGCGCTACGGACTATCTGAGCGTACTGACGGCGCAGCTCAATGTGCTTGCCAGCCAAACCAGTCTCAACGACAGCGCGACCAACGCCACGCTCACCGTGGTCAACCTCTACAAGTCGCTGGGTGGCGGTTGGGACCCACAGGCTGGCATCGATCATTCGACGGCACCTCCATCGGTTGCCCTCGCGCCTCCGGTCGTTTCACCTTCGAAGGCCGACCAATGAACGGAGTCGCACTGTCGCCAGCGGACGTCCCTGCTACCACAACGCCCGTGGCCAATCCCTCGATACGCCCAATGGCAGGTCTCGTCGGGATTTTCATCGCAGCCATGATGGCGGGTTTGAACACCCGCGTCGGCGCATTGGCGTTGGCCGATGTACGTGGTGCACTCGGTTTTGGCCTCGACGATGCCTCCTGGCTGACCACCGCGTACAGCGCCGGGGAACTGATTGCCATGCCCTTTGCGGCGTGGTTTGCCATTACCCTTTCGCTGCGGCGCTTCGAGCTGTGGATGCTCGGTTGTTGTGCGCTGTTGGCGGTGATCCTGCCCTTCATCCACGATCTGAACCTGCTGCTGACCTTGCGCTTTGTGCAAGGCATTGCCTGCGGCACGACGATTCCGTTGCTGATGATGGCGGCGCTGAAATTCCTGCCAGCGCCCATCCGGCTGTATGGGCTGGCGCTGTATGCGATGACCGCGACCTTCGCGCCCAATCTCTCGATCTGGCTGGCCGGGTACTGGACGGATGGGCTGTTCGACTGGCGCTGGGTGTACTGGCAGATCATTCCCCTGGCCCTCATCGCCGGATTGTTGGTCGGATGGGGATTGCCGCGGGAGCCCATTCAGATCGCACGCTTTGGGCAAGCCAATTGGTCTGGTATGGCTTGCGGTGTGCCCGCGCTCGGTCTGGTCACCGTTGCACTGGATCAAGGCGTGCGGCTGGACTGGTTTCATTCGCCCTTGATCACGTTATCGCTGGTGGCCGGGCTGGCCCTGCTGGCCGTCTACCTGCTGACTGAGTGGTATCACCCCTCGCCGTTCATCAAATTGCAGATCCTCGGACGCCGCAACCTGGGACTGGGCTGCATTCTGTTCGTCTGCCTGTTGGTGGTGCTGATGTCCAGTTCACTCTTGCCGGCCAGTTATCTCGGCCCTCTGCAGAACTACCGGCCCCTGCAAATGGCCTCGATCGGTTTGATCGTCGCCTTGCCGCAACTGGTCCTGGGGCCCGTCGTGGCGCTGCTGCTGTATCAGAAGCGAGTCGATGCGCGCATCGTGTTCACGTTGGGGTTGTTGTTGATCGCACTGGCATGCTTTTGCGGCGCGCAATTGACCTCCGACTGGAACCGCGAGCAGTTCGTCGTGGTGCAAACGCTGCAAGCCTTCGGCCAGCCAATGGCGGTGGTATCGATGCTGTTTCTGGTCACCAGCGTTGTGCAGCCCCCCGAAGGACCTTATGTGTCCGGCACCATCAACACCCTGCGCGCCTTCGGTTCATTGGCCGGTGCGGCAGTGGTCGGACAGCTGATGACCGTGCGCGGTCGTTTCCATGGGGAAATGCTGCTGGACCATGCGGCCCTGACAGATAACGCCCTGGCGCTTGAGCCGTCCCAATTGATGGACCTCATCGGCCAGCAGTCGCAGGTGCTGTCGATCGCCGACGCCTATCGCGTGCTGGGCATTCTGGCGCTGGTGTTGATTCCTCTGGTGCTGCGGCTGACCTACATCCCCGCACCCGACGTGCGCGCGGCCTCACCCTCTACCTCTCCTTCATCTTCCTCACACGGATAACTCATCATGGCCTTGCCAAAGAAAGCCAGGATCATCAGTGCGGTGCTACTGCTTGCAGTGGCGATCGGCGGTGTTCTCTATCTCAATCGCCCCGAATCCAGCGCATCGACCCAGTCCACGGACGATGCCTACGTCCTCGCCGACTTCACCACGGTTGCACCGCAGGTGTCGGGAACGGTCGACTCAGTGATGGTCGAAGACAACCAGCTGGTCAAGAAAGGCGATCTACTCGCGATCATTGACGACCGTGATTTCGTTGCGACCCTGAACGCGGCGAAGGCCGAGGTCGCCAGTGCCCGGGCCGGCATCGCCAGCCTGCAAGCGCACCTGATTCAGCAGGAAACCGCCATCCGCCAGGCCCAAGCGGCCGTTGCCGCAGACGACGCTGCGCTCAAGCTGGCCAGCGTCAATCAGACCCGTTATCGCAACCTGGCCACCGACGGCTCGGGAACGGTGCAAGCGCGGCAACAGGCCGAAGCGCAATTGAGCATTCAACAGGCCCGTGGGGAAACGAGCCAGGCGGGTTTGCAGGCCGCTCGGCAGCAAGTGGATATCCTGAAAGCTGATCTGGAGAAAGCCAGGGCGGCTCTTGCCCACGCGCAAGCCGCACAAGCCACCGCAGAGCTGAAACTTTCCTATACCCGCATCACTGCGCCGATCGGCGGCACGATCGGGCAGAAATCGGTACGTATCGGTGCCTTCGTCAATGCAGGGAAACCCTTGCTGGCGATTGTTCCGCTCGATGCCGTCTATGTCACGGCCAACTACAGGGAGACGCAACTGGCGCGCGTACAAAAGGGTCAAGCCGTGGATATCGAGGTGGATGCCTTGCCGGGCGAGACGCTGCAAGGAACGGTGGACAGCCTGGGACCGGCCAGCGGAGTCACCTACTCCGCCGTTGCGCCACACAACGCCACTGGCAACTTCACGAAAATCGTTCAGCGCTTGCCGGTGCGCATTCGCATCGATCCCGATCAGCCCGCGGCGGCGAAGCTGCGAGTCGGCATGTCCGTGACACCGAAAATCCGTATCCGGTGATATGACGCCGGCGTGTCTCGTTACAATGCTCCAAAAGCTACTCCCAAGAATGAGAATGACCTTGCAGAGCCTAACCCCGACACCCGCCCTCACCGCCCGCGAAGTCTGCCAACGCCTACGAGACGCCGCCCTGGAAGTCCTCCCGTTGCGGCGCCTCCACGAACCGTGTGAACCCGGTCAGGTACAGGTCGATATCGAAGGCTGGCATCTGACCCTCGACTTCGACGGCAACCGCTTGCACCACTGCCAACACTGCCGGAGTCCGGACGGTCGCGAGGGAACACTCCAGGCCTGGCGTTACGGCACTGACCCGGTCAGTTTACTGAGCACCTGGGAGTTGGCGCAGGTTGAGCGACTATTGAGCTAGCGCGATCAGCCCTGCTTCACGTAATGGATCACCTCTTCAAGCGTGTCTATGTCTGGAGCATTGCTCACTAACGCTTGCGGGCAGCACCATGGGTAATCCAGATGCGATAGCCACTCCATGATGCAGTGCAGATCAGTCGCTGGCAGGGTTTTCATGTGCTCAATGGTGATAGTGAGCCTCTGGACAAGTCCCGACTCGGGGCTGAACTGCCATTCATACAGACCGCAACCGACCCGGGCGTCGCCGGAGTGCTTGTCGGACATGCCGACCAGCCATTTGCACTGGAAGGTTTTGGCCTGCGGTTCAGGCGGGTGTCCCAGGCAGAAGGTATAGACGTTTTCGAAGGTCTGGCCGAACCGCCTGACCAGCACATCACCGATAGGCCCAAGGCCTTCGACGTGGGGTGGAAACGAGATGGATCCGGTGTGCACGACCATGTCCAGTATCGCGTCCGGCGCAAAGGCCTGGTCTAACAAATGTGGACGGTTGCCGTCCTTGGCTTTGATGTACTGTCGAATCGATAGTTGAGCAGTGTTCATTGTTTGTCCGTCGTATCCATTCTTGGTTGAGAGCCGCCTCATGCGCGGCTCACATGACTATTACACAGACCCCGTACGCCTTTATAAAGCGCTATTCCACAAATCCGTCACCAGCATGCAACCGGGCGCATGGGTGATGCACAGCGGCGGACGTGAAGCTTGCACCACCGATTGCGGGGTCACGCCGCAGGCCCAGAACACCGGGATTTCGTCGGCCTCGATCGGTACGGCATCGCCGTAGTCCGGGCTGCTTAGCGAATGAATGCCGATCAGCGCCGGATCACCGATGTGTACGGGCGCCCCATGGACATTGGGCATGCGTGCGGTGATCTGAATCGCCTGGATCGCCGCGGCGGCTTTCATCGGGCGCATGCTCACCACCATTTTGCCAGACAGGCGAGCGGTGGAGCGTGTGTCGATGTTGGTCCGGAACATTGCGACATTGCGCCCCAGATCTATGTGCCTGAGGCGGATACCAGCCTCAAGCAGGGGTTGTTCAAAAGAGAACGAGCAGCCGAGGGCAAAGGCGACCATGTCGTCCTGCCACAAATGCTCGATATCCGACGGTTCTTCGCTCAACTCGCCATGGCGATAGACCCTGTATCGGGGCACGTCATGGCGGATATCAATGGCCGTCCCGAGATTACGAAAATGCGGATCACCCGGCTCGGTAACGTCGAGCACCGGACACGCCTGTCGATTGAGTGTGCAATACCGGAGAAATTCGTTAGCCCAATCATTGGGCAGAATCACGATATTGGCTTGCACCCGACCTTGGGCCAGACCGCTGGTGTGGTCCCGATATTGCCCGGCGGCGATGCTTTGGCGCAGGGCCAGAGGGGAACGCTGCTGCAATTGCTCAAAGGACAGGACTGACTGATTCATCACGGCATCTCTTCAGGTTCGATGACTCTTTTTAGAAAACCATGACGACGCCGTCCAACTAGGAATGTTGTTACCCCCGAACAACTAATAGTTATTCAAGGGGCTGTCGACTGTTGAGACCGGGCGTTGGAACCATTCGAAGCGGGCCGACATCCTCAGCGTATTGGCAAACCACTTGGCGGCTCATGTTTACGATGCTCTCGATCAATTCCAGGCCGACCCCGGCGCGCCACGAAGCCACGACATCCAATTGCGGCAAGCTTGTGCCCGGTTCCAGCTGAATCAGCTCGCCACTGGCCAAGGGCTTAGCCACTAATGCGGCCGGTAATGCGCCAATACCGAAGCCGTCTCGAATCAACCGGGTCATGGCCGAAACAGAGTTGACGCAACTGACTCGCGGCGTACTGATGCCATGGGCGTGCAGAAGGTTGAGTACATCCTGATGAGGTCGTGAGTTTTTAACGAAGGTGATGATGCGCTCACTGGCCAACTCGGCAAGGGAGGCAAAGGGTCGGGCATAGATCGAGTTGCTGGCGGCGATCCAGTGCATGGGATAGTGCGCCAGTTCGAGATTACGTACGCTTTCGTGGCGGATCAGGTCAGTCTGGAAAACGATGTCCAGATAGCCCTTTTGCAACTGGTCGCACAGGTTGCGCGCGGCGTCGGCGTTGATCTCGATTTCCACGGTGGGGAAAGTCTGCATCAAGGTCGACATGAACGGGCTGAGCCAGGTGTGGATCACCGTATCCATCACGCCGATACGCACCAGGCCCTGCTGCTGGCTGGTGTTGTCCAGCGAGTGCTTCAACGCTCGCTGAACCTCAAGCATCTGCTCGGCATAGTCGAGCACTTTCACACCTTCGGGTGTTAGCGACACCCCACGCGAATCACGCACGAACAAGCGCAGGCCCAACTCCTCTTCCAGCGAGGCAATCCGGCTGGAGATAGCGGCCTGAGTGCTGAACATTTTCTCCGCGGTCAGGCTGAAGCTTTGCAGTCGGGCAACCCAGACGAAGGTTTCGAGAAATTTGAGGTTCATGGCGACTCTCGTGGCTTTCGCAGCTTTTGTATGTGGGAGTGCGGACACTGCTCTCCCACAGGGAAACATGTTCGGCACCTGGCAATTGTTACTCCAGAAGCCGTCGCGCAGGTATCAAATTTTCTTATGTGCAACCTCGCTTTTTTCCCGTTTGACGCCATTCTGCCGCGGCGCGAAGAATCCACGCCATGACGCAGCCACTGCGCCTGCCTCCCACGACACCGCCTTCACAAAAAAATAATGAGGCGTGTCCGTCATCTTCGCTTGCTGCCGCAGGAACCCCTATGGAAAAGACCATAATTGACAGCGTGCCTTCAGGCACGGGCCGCGCCGGTCCGTTCAGTTGGTACGGCCCTCTGTCAAAAAATGAAAAACGCACATTCTGGAGCTGCAAAATCGGCTATGCCCTGGACGGCATGGACACTCAGATGCTGAGTTTCGTCATTCCCACACTGATCGCCACCTGGGGCATCTCCAAGGGGGATGCCGGAATGATCGGCACCTGTACGCTGCTGGCCTCGGCGGCAGGCGGGTGGGTTGCCGGGATTTTGTCCGACCGCATCGGCCGGGTACGAACCCTGCAACTGACGGTCCTGTGGTTCGCGTTCTTCACCTTTTTGTGTGGGCTGGCGCAGAACTACGAGCAATTGCTGGTGGCCCGGACGTTGATGGGCTTTGGCTTCGGTGGAGAGTGGACGGCGGGCGCGGTGCTGATCGGCGAAGTGATTCGCTCACAGGATCGGGGCAAGGCGGTAGGCATGGTGCAGGCCGGGTGGGCTCTGGGTTGGGGGCTGACGGCGTTGCTCTATGCCGGATTGTTCAGCTTTCTACCGCCGGAAGAAGCCTGGCGGGCGCTGTTCATGATCGGGTTGGTGCCGGCGTTGTTTGTGCTGGTGATTCGCCGGCTGGTCAAGGAATCGGATACCTTTGAGCACACCCGGCGTGAGCGCAAGGCCAAACCCGAGCAGGATTCGCCGTGGGCGTTCTTCGAAATCTTCGCACCACGGATGCTCAGCACCACCTTGCGTGCGTCGTTGCTGACCACCGGCGCGCTGGGCGGCTACTACGCAATCACCACCTGGTTGCCGACCTACCTGAAAACCGAACGGGGCCTGAGCGTGCTCGGCACCGGGGGATATTTGGCGATGGTTATCGTCGGTTCGTACATTGGTTATGTGACCAGTGCACTGCTGACCGATGCCATCGGTCGCAAGAAGAACTTCATCCTGTTCGCTGTCGGCTCCATGGCGATAGTCCTGGCCTACACCCAGTTGCCCATCGATAACAGCTTGATGCTCTGGCTCGGGTTCCCGCTGGGCTTTTTCGCCTCGGGCATCTTCGCCGGCATGGGGGCTTTTCTCACTGAGTTGTTTCCGACTCGCATGCGTGGTTCGGGCCAGGGCTTCTGCTACAACGCCGGACGCTCCATCGCCGCGCTGTTCCCGTTGTTCATCGGTGCGCTGAGCGACAAGCTGCCAATTGGTACGGGTATCGGAATCTTCGCAGCAGGTGCTTATGGCGTGGTGATTCTGGCGGCGCTGAGTCTGCCGGAAACCCGCGGTCGACAACTCGAGTCCTGAGCCTCGACACGTCTGAGCAAGACTGCTCAGACGTCGCTGATCCACTTCTTATCGACAACATCGGTCGCGAGCGGCAACGCCCCCGAGAGGGTTCGCTCGCGCCTGCAAAAGGAGCATGGCATGAACGATTTCATTTCCACCCAGCGCGTGTACGTCCCGGTTGGCACATTGCTCGGCTTGAGCCTGTTCTGTGCACCGGCTGCCCAGGCGGATTTCATTGCCGACAGTAAAGGCAGTCTCGAAGCGCGCAACTTCTATTTCAATCGCGATTTCCGCCAGGCAGGTTCGCGGGACAAGGCAGAGGAATGGGCGCAGGGTTTCCTGTTGCGGATGGAGTCCGGTTACACCGCCGGCACTCTGGGCTTTGGCCTGGATGCCTTGGGCATGGCCGGTTTCAAACTGGACTCCGGTGGGGGGACGGCGGGCACCAATCTGTTGCCGGCGGATTTGTCCGGTGGCTCCCAGAATAGCTACAGCAAATTGGGCATGACCGCCAAAGTGCGCTTGTCCAACAGCACCCTGAAGCTTGGGACTTTGCAAATCAAGGACCCGGTAGTGAACTCCAATGACACTCGTTTGTTGCCTTGCCGTCAACCTTCAAGGGCGGCATGGTCAATGTGCAGGAAATCGACCGTTTGAAGCTCACAGCCGGTCAACTCACACAGATAAATGTTGTTGACTCCACCAATTATCAGAACATGACCGCCAACCGCATCGGCGGGCAAAGCGACAAGTTCCAGTTTGCCGGGGCTGACTATCAGTTCATGCCAAACCTGACTGCGCAGTACCGCTATGGCACGCTGGAGAATATCTACCAGCAGAACTACCTCGGGCTGGTGCATTTGCTGGACCTGGGCAAGGGCCAGTCGCTCAAGAGCGACGTGCGCTATGCACGCAGTACCGAAGACGGCAGCTTCCGTGAGCTCGACAACAAGGCCTTTGGTGCACTGTTTACCTACAGCCTTGGTGGCCATGCCCTGGGCTTCGGCTACCAACGCATGAGCGGCGACGATCCGTTTCCGTATATTGGGCGCAGCGATCCATTCCTGGTCAACTTCGTGCAGATCGGCGACTTCGCCAACATCGACGAGCATTCCTGGCAAGCACGCTACGACTACAACTTTGCCGCACTCGGTGTGCCGGGGCTGAGTTTTATGACCCGCTACATTTCTGGCGACAATGTGCAACGCGCAGCGCCAGGTGAAGGCAAGGAATGGGAGCGCAACACCGATATCGCTTACGTGGTGCAGGACGGTACGCTGAAAGGGCTGGGCCTCAAATGGCGCAACGCGTCGGTGCGTTCGAACTTCGGTAATGATCTGGATGAGAACCGCTTGATCCTCAGCTACACCCTGGCGCTTTGGTAAATGCCAGTCAGTTAAGGCGCAGCTTCTTTTGCCGGCTAGCTTCAGGTCATGCCTATGAACCCTTGCTACCGCGGAATACACAAGGCCGAGATCAATCACAAGCCAATGCGGCTGAGACAACTCAAAAGCCTGCTCAAGGAGCACCAAAGCGGACGAGCGCAGCCTCGATAAATCGTCGGAGTTTGGCTGTTCTCTGACGATTGGCCGTGTAGAGCAAATGCATTTGTCGGCTCGGTGCTTCGTAATCAGCTAACAGTCGAACCAACTCGCCGCTGCGCAACGCGGGCTCAAGAAAGTCTTCGGGACCAAGGACAATCCCGAACCCGTCCAGCGCTGCCGACAGCAGCGCTTTGCTCTCGTTGACCTGCAATCGACTGGCGACTTGTACCCGTTCAACTGCGGAGCCTTTGCAGAATACCCATTCGCGGTCGGCCGGCCGGGACCAATAGGCATACCCCAGACACTCATGGTTCTTCAGATCATCCGGTATTTGCGGCACTCCGCGGTCGGTCAGGTAGCTCGGTGCCGCACAGGCTACCAACCGATAAGGTGCCAACGGCCTGGCGGTCAAACTGGACGCGGTCAACGGGCCAATTCTGAAAGTCACTTCATAACCCTCCTCCACCAGATCGACGAAGCGATCGGTCAAATGCAAATCGATTTCGACTTCCGGGTGTTGACGCAAAAACTCCGTCACAAAAGGCATGAGGCTATAGGAGCCGAACGTGACGGGAGCACTGATTTTCAGTTTGCCGCGCGGGGTGTCGTTCATGATCTGCGCAAGGGAGTCGGCAGCCTGAGCTTCGCTCAAAATGTGCTTACAGCGTTCGTAGTAAGCACTGCCCAACTCAGTCAGGCTCTGGCGTCGGGTGGTACGGTTCAGTAGCCGCGCACCTAGCCGCTGCTCAAGCGCGGCAACATGCTTGGCCACCATCTGCGCCGACAGGCCCAATCGCTCGGCAGCACTGGCATAGGAGCCGGATTCCGCCGCCATCACAAACGCTCCCATGCTCGTCAGACGATCCATCATTCAACACTCCTGGTAACGAGACTAAGTAGCCGATGATTATTTATCTGCCATTGGTTGGCAATCATCATGGTTTCTTCTTTTTAGCAGCGGAGCAAGGACATGCGTATCGGCATTATTGGGGCAGGCTTCATCGGACGTGCAGTGGCGCAATTGGTCATCGCCGCGGGACACGAGGCGATGCTCAGCAATTCACGTGGGCCACAGACCATGAGCAGCGTGCGCAGTGGCATTCCTGGCAGTCAGGTCGGCACTATCGAGGACGCAGCACAATTTGGCGAAGTTGTACTCGTGGCAATTCCTCTTGAGCATTACCGAAGCGTGCCAGCCAGGTGGCTAGAGGGTAAAACCGTGCTGGATGCCAATAACTACTACCCGGAACGTGACGGTCACATTGCCGCTCTCGACCGATTCGAAACCACCACCAGCCGCTTGCTCGCCGAGCATCTGCCCCACTCCAGCGTGGTCAAGGTGTTCAATGCAATCCTCGCCCAGGACCTGGTGCAGGACGCGCGCCCGAAAGCAGCGCCCGACCGACGCGCACTGCCGATCGCGGCGGATGATCCGGCGGCGAAAGCGCTGGTGATCAAGTTACTGGACGAGATTGGATTCGACGCGGTAGATGCGGGCAGTCTTGATGAAAGCTGGCGATTCGAACGGGCTAAACCCGCCTACTGCATACCGCTGGATAAAGAGGGGCTGAAGGTTGCCTTGGCTGCGGCCCATCGGCAGGTCGAATTGCCCGAGGGATCGTGGCGCCGCTGAATAGCCCACAACCTGCTGGATCGAGAGAAGGCTTGGAGCTGACTGCGGACAGTGTCAGCTTTGGGTTGTGGATTCAACCGATCGACGCAACAGGCAGCATTCGGCCAAAAGCAGCCATTAGCAGGAGACTGCTTTCGTCCAAAAGCCATAACTCGTTTGAACGGTGCCTGGTGCTGGCATAATCCAGGCGTCACGAACCCACTTGATATTGCTCAGTGTGAACTGCCGCTGCAGCACGTATTTGCCCCAAACCTTGGCGGAGGTCTAGACACAAGGATCTTGGAAACAGATGCAGGTCGTGGAGAGAATCGACCTATCCCCTGCCAGGAGGATCCATGCTCCTCTGTGGAGGGATGGCCGGATGTCATTACATTAGTGGCTCGTGATACTTTCCAGCTAGGCCAAGGCCTCCTTTTCTATCCGAGTCTCTACACCTCATGTCGAGCATTGCCGTTACCGATCTGACCTCCACCATGGACGTCGACAACGTCTCGCGGCCGGTTGTGGCTCTGAGTGCCACATTGGTCGCCAAGGACTGGGAAAATGCCACGCATCAGCACCGCAAGGCGCAGCTGATCTACTCGGTTCGCGGCATCCTCAACTGCGAAATCGAAGAAGGCGTCTGGATCGTGCCGCCGCAGTGCGCCTTGTGGATCCCCGGCGACCTGCCCCACTCGGCCTGGGGTTCCGGTGAAGTGGAGTGCTACTGCCTGTTCGTCGAGCAGGATGCCGCGCCGGATCTGCCGACCACCTGCTGCACAATTTCGGTATCGCCGCTGCTGCGCGAGTTGCTGTTCAAGGCGACCGCCGTTCCCGAGCTGTACGCCCCAGGCGGACGGGAGGAACGGCTGCTGGCGGTGTTGCTCGACGAGCTGGTGGCGGCGCCGGTGGAGGACCTGCACCTGCCCATGCCGCGCGACCCACGCTTGCGTCGCCTCGCGGAAATGATCCTAGCGACGCCGGCTGACAAGACGTCGAAGACCGCCTGGGCGACGCGCATAGGTATGAGCGAGCGCAGCATGAGCCGCCTGCTGCTGCAGGAAATTGGCATGAGCTTCGGGCGCTGGCGTCGGCAGCTGCACGTGATCCTGGCGCTGCAACGGCTGACCAAGGGTGACAGCGTGCAAACGGTGGCGCTGGAACTGGGCTACGAAAACGCCAGCGGCTTCGTCACGATGTTTCGCAAGGCGGTGGGCAAGCCGCCGGCTCGCTACCTTTCGGATCGCACCGGCAGCGCGGTGACGACAGCTGCGCCCGGAATCATGCTCCCCGATCCGATCGCCCTCTGATCCAATCCGCCTGTCCTGACGCAAGCCTGCGCTGCTTTATCAAAAAGCCGCGGACTTCAGCGAAGCCCCCACGCACCCGGCAACGCCGCTCGCCCATGAAGACGACCGCGCACAACGGCGACATCGCCGCATGTCACGCCGGCCGTTTCCCCCCTCGTCAGTCCGCCTGGCAAGTCGACCATATTCCGTAATTAACCATAACTATTACTCAAAACGGCCAACGGGAGGGCGCGATCATTATTGGCCGAATCGAATAACAATCTGGCCTGATTTCACCATCATGGCGCATTGCCTTTGTTGTTAAATGCGCCATCTAAATGCAAATGAGTATTGCTTAAATGAACGCTTCATCCATTACAGGGAAGTCTCGCTCGTCTCTTGCTCTGTGCGCCGATTCAGTCGTCTGTCCACCGCTCGCCGGGCACCTCAAAACCGCGCCCTGCAGCGCGCTGGGCTCGGCGATTGCGGCAGCGCTTCTGCTCAGTGCGCCGGGCGCATTTGCCGCCGAGACGGCGCAGCCGCAGAACAAGGCAGCAGACTCCTCCCAGGAGGAAGTGGCCCTGCCGGCAATCAGCGTGACAGGCCAAATGAACAACGCGACCACCGAGGGAACCGGCTCCTACACCACCGGCGAGACGGCAGCGGCGACGCGCCTGCCGATGACGCTGAAGGAAACGCCCCAGGCGGTGACCGTGATCACGCGCCAGCGCATGGACGACCAGCAACTCAGCACGGTGCAGAGCGTGCTGGAGAACACCAACGGTGTCACCGCGCGCCAGGCCGACAGCGAGCGCACCAGCTTCTATTCGCGGGGGTTGCTGATTAACAACGTGCAGTACGACGGCATCCCCACCGTGATCGGCAACACCGTCAACGGCAGCGGCATCAGCGCCCTGGACACCGCATTCTATGACCGTGTCGAGGTGGTGCGTGGCGGCTCAGCCCTGCTGACCGGCACCGGAAACCCTTCGGCCGCCATCAACCTGGTGCGCAAACGGCCGACACCTGAATTCGCCGCATCCGCCTCCCTCGGTGCCGGGAGCTGGGATACCCATCGCGGCATGGGCGACGTCTCCACACCGCTGACCGAGGACGGCCGCATCCGCGCGCGCCTGGTAGGCACCTATCAGGACGGCAACTCGTACCTTGACGGATACAAGCCCGAGCGCAAGGCATTCTACGGCATCGTCGAGGCCGACCTGACCACCGATACCACGGTGAGCCTGGGCTACGACTATCAAGACATCACGCCAAAGGGTGCCACCTGGGGCGGCTTGCCGCTGTGGTACAGCAACGGTTCGCAGATCGATTATTCGCGCTCCAAGAGCTATGGGCAGGACTGGAGCCAATTCGACAACACCCTGAAGACGGCCTTTGCCGAAGTCGAGCACCGCTTCGACAATGGCTGGACGCTCAAGGGCGTGTTCAACCAGTACCGCACCGAAACCGAAGCCGAACTGGTCTCCCTGGGTGGCCGGCCTGACCCCGCCACGGGGCTGGGCGCCTTCCCGTTTGCACTGGCGTCCGAGGGGCGTAGCCGCCAGAACACTTTTGACGTGATGGCCAGCGGCCCCTTCGAAATGCTCGGCCGCCAGCACGATCTGGTGGTCGGAGCGACAAGTTCACGCCGCAAGGCCAGTCAGGACGATGTAGCGCCGTTCTTCGCAGGCTTTACGCCGATCAACATCCATACCCTGAGCCCAGGCACGCCACGGCCCAACTTTGATGCCATACCGCATCTCCCCACCCGCACCGAGGTCAAACAGAGCGGCATCTATAGCGCGGCTCGCTTCTCCCTGGCCGATCCGCTGAAGCTCATCGTCGGCGGGCGCCTGAACTATTACGAGGTCGACGACGACGCCAACGGCAGCACGCTGCACTACAAGAAGAACAACGAATTCACCCCGTACGCCGGACTGGTCTACGACATCGACAGCACCTACTCGGCTTACGTCAGCTACACGGGAATCTTCAACCCGCAAACCGACTTCCGCGACACGACCGGCAACGTGCTCACACCGTCCAAGGGCAAGACCAAGGAAGTCGGCCTCAAGGCCGCCTACCTGGACGGGCGCCTGAATGCTGCCGTGGCGGTGTTCGAGACCACGCTGGACAACGCCGCGCAGCTGGTCCCCGGCGCGTTCACCCCAGGCGGAGCCAATGCCTATACCGGTGCCGATGGCACCAAATCGCGCGGTATCGAGTTCGACCTGCAGGGCGAGCTGGCTAATGGCTGGAACATCTACGCCGGTGTCGCCCACTTCACCGCCGAAGATGGCGATGGCGAGCGCCTGAACGCTCAACTACCGCGCACCACGGCCCAGCTCTTCACCACTTATCGGCTGCCCGGTGCGTGGAACAAGCTGACCCTGGGCACGGGGGTGAAGTGGCAGAGCCGCTTCTACCAGGTGCCGGGCGTCGGCACCAGCACGCTGGGCGGCGAACAGAGCGCCTATGCACTGACCTCGGTGATGGGGCGTTACGCCCTCAGCAAGAACATCGACCTGGGCCTCAACGTCAACAACCTGTTCGACAAGAAGTACGCCTTGCAGAAGGGGGACTTCGACACCGTGACCTATGGCGCCCCGCGCAACCTGATGGCCACGCTGGACTACCGCTACTGATTACTCGCAGGACGCGCTTCGCCGCTGGCGATTCGCGTCCCTACTACCTTGAACATCGAGAACATGCTCATGCCTACCCTAAACCCGGCTGAAGTATTGGCCATACACCACTCGAACAAGGTCACCTTGTTCTGGTTGACGACTACCGTTGGCGCGGTGCTCTTCGTGACCTTCCAATTGTTCTTCTACGTAAACGACTTCGTGAGGGCACAGGGCACGGTTCCGGCGATCACCTTCGAGCCTGGCGTGCTGTGGGTGTTTCCCGCCTTCTATGGTTCCTGGATCGTCACGGTGCTCCTCGCCCTGATCGAAACCCGCAAGACCCAGTGGGCTGTCCTGATCTTCGGCAGCCTGCTTGTCTTGCTCAATACCCTCGGAGGAATCAGTGACGGGCTGCGCGACGGCTGGTACGTCGCCTTCTCGGCGGTATTCTTCATCACCCTGCCCGGCCTGTGCGCCATCGCCGCCAGCTGGCGTCACCTCAACCGCAAAGGAACCCGCCATGCCGATGAATAGCACTGAATTCCCGCTGGTGTGGATGAGTTTCGCTCACGAGCCCGGGCACAATACCCAGAAGGACTTCGACGAGTTCGCAGCCAACCTGCAGCGCGGCGAACCATTCGTGCTGCTCAGCGAAACGCCACCCGGCGATGACCATGAGCACTCACCAGAAGAAAAGAAACGCACCACGTTGTGGATGAAGAAGCACAAGGCGCAACTGCGCAGTATGGTTCTGGCCCTGATCATGGTCGAACCCAGCGCGGCAAAGCGCTTGGGATTCAAGGCATTCGCCGGCCTGTTCGCCAAGGTCTGGGGCTACCCGCTGCTGTTCGCCGCCTCACGCGAGCAGGCCATCGAGATGGCCCACGGACTGCTGCGCAAGACTAACAGGTAGGCGCGCTGAGGGTTGGCTAGCTGAAACGACTCAGTTCGCTACAACTTTACCCTCGGAAACTTCGTCCAGTGATTTGCCGTGAGCTCGCTCTTGCGAAACTGCTTGATAAGCCGCGGTACTTCCGGGTGATTATCAGACATCAGTGCGGTAAGGGTGTGCGACGGGCAGCAAACGGCCAAAAGCGGTCTGTGGGGCGCGCCTCGTAATTCCAGGGCCACTCACAATTTTGACTCGATACGACTGACTCACTCGGGCCGGTAGCGGTAACGACTTTCCGGCGCAGAATCATCATTCCCGCAGGTACAAGGCGAGTTGCACTGCGGGTCGCGGATGGCCGCCGGCCACCCGCGAGCCAGTGCCATCAAGCCAGCAGCTTAAGCTCGTCTTTACCGTACTTGAGCGATTTCTCGTCTGGAATCATCAGGCCAGTGTGCTCGTTGCGCCCCTGCAGGATAAAGCGGGCGTTCGGGGTGCCCAACTGGGTAGCGGCCTGCTGGCTGTCGGCGCCGATCTCGCCCTTCTTCATGCGGTTGACGATCACCCCCACCGCCGTATCGTTGAAGTCGCGCAGCATCCAGGCATCGCCATCGCTGTCGCCAGCCACCAACACCGGGCCATAGCCCTTCTGTTTAACCAGCACGTTCTTGATGCCGACGGTCTTGCCCGGCCCGTAGTTGAAGTGCCAGTCCGGCTGATAGCGAGTGGTGTATTTGCCGCCTTCCATCGCCATGCGCAGGCCGATCACGTTCTCAGGCGGAACGTCGTATCCGTAATGAGGATTGCCCGCGAACACGCGTACCACATCGTCGATCGAGGCGGTGCTGACATAGACGTCGATGCCGTTGGCGCGCAGCGTGTGCATCAGGCCGCGGATTTCCTCATGGATGCGGATGCCATGAAAGTGCGTATCCGCCACCACCCCGGCCTTGCCCGGCAACGTGCGTGAGCTCTCGTACTTGACCTTGCGCAGTGCGTCGCCGATGGCGTAGTTGTTGGAAGCCTCGGCCATCGCCTGCAACTCAGCCGTGGTCATGTTCTTGTAGAAATACAGAATCCACTTATAGCCGATCTCCACCGGGTAACTGTCGCAGATCGCGTCGTACATAAAGTAGAGCTTGGCGAGAAAATCCTTGTACTGCTCGCTGGCCTGAATCTCTTCCAGGCTCTTGTCGCCGGCGAGCCCCTTGTAGTTGGCGTGCAACCAGCGGTAATCCGCTTCTACGTCGCTGGCGATGTCTTCCATCTTGACCGGCTTGCCGTCCACCGTGGTGTAGTCCTTCATGAACGCGCCGTTCGGCACGTCCTGACGCACCACCTCAGCGAACTCATCGGGCGTCAGCTTGTACTGCAGATGATTGATCTGGTAGACCAGCAGCGCTTCTTCGCAGTCGTTCATGATGCAGGTGTTGTCCCAGTCGAACACCGCGTACGGGCGCTGGTCAGGGCGGTAGGACGCGCTCTTGACGCCGTGCTCATCGATCACCGCCTGCAGACGCTTTTGGTTGAGCGGCGACCAGCGCGCCGGGTCCAGCGCACTTGGTGTGGCCGGGGGCGTGGCGGCTTGCGTTATGCGGGATGACAACAACAGCGGACTGACAACGGAAACGGTGGCGAGGGTGTTCAGAAACTGGCGACGCTGCATGGCATAGCTCCTACTTCTAAATGAGAGGTTACAACCGAGGCGATGGCGAAAGCGTGTTTCGAAATGCGGACGAGGGGGAAGAAACCGTCCGGCCACGAGGCTAGCTCCAAATACACAAAAAAACAATAATGCCTCAATATCACACAAACATGACGCGCAGGCTGCGCCAGCCCAATGATCACGAGGCCGCGCCAAACTTGACAGCGACTGACGCCTCTCCACAATGCGTGCTCGGACAGCGACTCGAACAGCAGGGACACCCGGTATGTGGCAAGAAGAGCGTTACCAGCGGATCCGCGCACTACTATCGACTTTGCAGCGCGTCACCACCGACCGCATCGTCACGGAGCTGAACGTTTCACGCGAGACGGTGCGACGCGACCTGGTCGCTCTGGAAGAACAGGGGGAGTTGAAGCGGATACACGGCGGCGCCATCCGCGTTGAAGACGAAGCGCCCATCGCCGAGCGGGCGAACATCAACGTCAAATTCAAACGTGACCTCGCGCGCGCAGCGGTCAGTCTGCTGTCGCACGGACAGACTGTGTTTATCGACGCGGGCACCACCACCGTCATCCTCGCCGAAGAGCTGGCCAAGCTGGGAGGGCTGACCGTGATCACCAACTCGTTCAACGTGGCGTTGCAATTGCGTAATCCCGCTGTGCCAGGCGGCCAGTACAACGAGGTGATCGTACTGGGCGGTTCGCTCGGCGACCGTGCTCCCGCTACGGTTGGCGGCACCACGGTGGCGGAAATTGGCCGCTATCGGGCCGACCTCGCGCTGTTATCGCCCGTCGGCATCGACGCCCAGCGCGGTGCCAGCAACTACGACCACCGCGAAGCCGAAGTGGCGCGCGCCATGGCCGACAATGCCGAAGGCGTGGTCATCCTCGCCGACTACAGCAAGATCGGCGTGGAGAGCCGCGTCGCTTTCTGCCCGCCAGAACGCATCGACGTGCTTATCACCAACCACAAGGCCAGTACCGAAGCGGCGTTCGCCGCACTGAACGCCAAGCTCAAACGTATTGTCCTGGCGTAGCAGTGGCTCGGCGGTTGCAACAGGCATTGACGCAGCGTGATGCTCTAGTGCGGCGCAACCGGGTAGATCTTGCACGACGCGACTCTCGGCGCGGGCAAACTGACCGTAACTGCATTGGCTGCGATCGCTTGCAATGGGTCGTTTACTGCCCTTGGCGACAGGCAACAATCGGCCCAACAACAGCCAGTCAATGAAGCAGTGGCCTGCGACCGCGATCAATCACAATTCAATGCGGCTGAGACAACTCAAAAGCCTGCTCAAGGAGCACCAAAGCGGACGAGCGCAGCCTCGATAAATCGTCGGAGTTTGGCTGTTCTCTGACGATTGGCCGTGTAGAGCAAATGCATTTGTCGGCTTGGTGCTTCGTAATCAGCTAACAGTCGAACCAACTCACCGCTGCGCAACGCGGGCTCAAGAAAGTCTTCGGGACCAAGGATAATCCCGAACCCGTCCAGCGCTGCCGACAGCAGTGCTTTGCTCTCGTTGACCTGCAATCGACTGACGACTTGTACCCGTTCAACTGCGGGGCCTTTGCAGAATACCCATTCGCGGTCGGCCGGCCGGGACCAATAGGCATACCCCAGACACTCATGGTTCTTCAGATCATCCGGTATTTGCGGCACTCCGCGGTCGGTCAGGTAGCTCGGTGCCGCACAGGCTACCAACCGATAAGGCGCCAACGGCCTGGCGGTCAAACTGGACGCGGTCAACGGGCCAATTCTGAAAGTCACTTCATAACCCTCCTCTACATTGCCGCTCTCGACCGATTCGAAACCACCACCAGCCGCTTGCTCGCCGAGCATCTGCCCCACTCCAGCGTGGTCAAGGTGTTCAATGCAATCCTCGCCAAGGACCTGGTGCAGGACGCGCGCCCGAAAGCAGCGCCCGACCGACGCGCACTGCCGATCGCGGCGGATGATCCGGCGGCGAAAGCGCTGGTGATCAAGTTGTTGGACGAGATTGGATTCGACGCGGTAGATGCGGGCAGTCTTGATGAAAGCTGGCGATTCGAACGGGCTAAACCCGCCTACTGCATACCGCTGGATAAAGAGGGGCTGAAGGTTGCCTTGGCTGCGGCGCATCGGCAGGTCGAATTGCCCGAGGGGTCGTGGCGCCGCTGAATAGCCCACAACCTGCTGGATCGAGAGAAGGCTTGGAGCTGACTGCGGACAGTGTCAGCTTTAGGTCGACTCCGACCTGTGACGGCCGGCAACAGTCGACCCAATAGGGTTGTCCACAACGCCCCATCAATTGGGCCGCAAGCGGTCGCCCTTAACGATGTGGGTGTACAGTCAAAGACACCAGTTTGAGCACAATGGGGCGAACGACGAGTATGCACAGGAATGCCACTGGCATGGCCAATTTATAGGCGTGCAGCGCATTACTTAGGTAATCATTCTCAATACCGGAATTTGCCGCAGTGATCACGAATGACATCAAGAGCGCCATGATGGTGGCCATATACAGTGCGAAAACATAAGGCGTAGCGCGAACCGAGAGCTTGCGTTGGTTGAAAAATAGAGCTTTAGAGGATGTTTTTGGATTCATATCAGACCTTTTTGATCTTCGAGTGGTAGGTGATGAACACCATAGCAAGATCAAAAATTAGCAACTAGACGGCTAGCAGTGGTTGCTTTATAAACAAAATCTTATGAATGACTCTTCTCGCTGGAACAAAGATGAACCTGTTAGGGGCGATTGCTAGCTTTATCAAAGTGGTTGAAGCGGGCTCCATCGTGGGCGCGGCCAAAACCCTGGGCGTCAGTGCGGCAGCCATTAGCCAGACCCTAAATCGCTTGGAAACCCACCTGGGTACGCGCCTTCTCCAGCGCACCACGCGTAGCATGGCGTTAACCGAAAGCGGCATGGTGTACTACGAAAAAGTGAAACGTATAGCGCGTGATCTCGAATCGGCGCAAAGCGCGATCACCAGCGCGCAGACTCAACTCCAAGGGCGACTGTGCATCGCTTCTACCTCCGCTTTCGGGCGGCATGTGTTGGCGCCACTAATCGCCGGCTTCGCTGCACGTTACCCACGCCTGATACTTGAACTCTCAACCACAGATCGCAAAATTAATCATATTCAAGAAGGCATTGATCTGAGCCTGCGGATAAAACCACAACTAGAAGAGGGGATCGTCGCTCGCAAGATCGTTTCAGTCCCTTTTATCATCTGCGCGTCACCCATCTATTTGGAACGAGCCGGCTGGCCACGCGATCCTGAAGAACTCCAGCACCATGCCTGTCTACCGTTTCGCTACCCACTAGACGGACGCTTTCTACGTTGGGGTTTTATCCGGGATGGCCAACGTTACGACGCTACTCTCAATGCGACCGCAATCAGCGACGATGTTGACGCTCTAGCCCAAATGGCCGTCCGTGGCGCGGGAATAACCCGTTTGGCGGAGTTCGTGGCGGCGCCCTTTATCGAAAGTGGCCAACTCGTTCCTCTGTTTGAACATCGCCACGCTTCAACTTATGCCTACGCTGAACCGCTCGATATTTATGTATGTGTCCAGGAACGAGCCGCCATCACACCCAAGGTCAAAGCTTTTATGCATTATTTGACTGAACATCTGGAAATGCGCTGGCCGATGGAAAATACCTTTACGGCGTCCTGATACGGTGCTTTGCCGCCTTTATAAATTCAATGGCCAAACTTTGCATCGGATAACAGTTACGAACTGCTGCTTGCCGGTGACTGCGGCCGATTGCAGTCTGATTCAACGGGCAGCTTCGGGCCGTATGCCGCCTTTCTCAATAAACAGCAATAGCCCAAAAGCAGTCAATTTCGCTCCATTTCGGCTACCCTCACAAAGCGCCACGCAGCAATCACCTTGTGCCAGGCGCCTCGACATTCTTTCGTAAATGCACCGGAGATGTTCCATGCTCAAGCGTACCCTGGCACTGGCCGTCGGCTTGTCCTTGTCTTTTTGCACCCTGCTGGCGCAAGCCGCCGAGACCCTGAAAGTCAGCGCGATTCCCGATGAAGCGCCGACCGAACTGCTGCGCAAGTTCAAGCCGCTTGGCGCCTATCTGGAACAACAATTGGGCATGAAGGTTGAGTTCGTGCCTGTCAGCGACTATCCGGCGGTGGTCGAGGCGCTGGCTACCGATCGCATCGACCTGGCCTGGCTGGGCGGCTTTACGTTCGTGCAGGCACGCCTGAAAACCGGCAATGCCATTCCGCTGGTACAGCGTGAACAGGACGCCCAATTCACCAGCAAATTCATCACCGCCGACCCAGCCGTCAAGTCCCTCGCCGATCTCAAGGGCAAGACCTTTGCCTTCGGCTCGGTGTCCTCGACTTCCGGCAGTCTCATGCCGCGCTACTTCATGCTCAAAGAAGGCATCAAGCCGGAAACGTACTTTAGCCGCGTGGGCTACTCCGGTGCCCATGACGCCACCGTTGCCTGGGTCCAGGCTGGCAAGGTCGACGCCGGGGTGCTCAACGCCAGCGTGTGGGAAAAACTGGTCGCTGCCGGCAAGGTCGATACCACCAAAGTCAAAGTGTTTTCGACCACCCCAGCGTACTTCGACTACAACTGGACGGTGCGCGGAACCCTCGATCCGGCGCTGGCAGCCAAGATAAAGGCTGCGTTCCTGGCGCTCGATCCGGCGAACCCGAAAGACAAGGAGATTCTGGACCTGCAGGCCGCCAGCCGCTTTATCGAAACCAAGCCTGAGAACTACAAGGGCATCGAGGAAGCCGCACGCGCCGCCGAACTGCTCAAATGACATTGCATCTGACCCAGGTCAGCCTTACCCACGCCAACGGTGTCCAGGCGCTGCGTGGCGTGGATTTGCACATCGGTGCACGCGAACAGGTCGCGATCATCGGCCCATCCGGCGCGGGTAAGTCGAGTCTGCTCAACCTGCTGGCCACCGCCCTGCGGCCGGGCAACGGCGAGCTGCAGGTGCTCGGCGAGCGCGTCTGGCAGCTTTCTGCCCGTCAGCGTCAGCGGCTGCGCGCGCGCATCGGCCTTATCCATCAGGCGCCTCCCCTGCCCCCGCGCCAACGCGTGGTCACCGCGGTTCTGGCCGGCAAGCTGGGTCAGTGGGGTCTGGGCAAGAGCCTGCTGAACCTGCTGCATCCGCTGGATGTTCCGGGCGCACGCGCGGCATTGGCCAGGCTGGACCTGAGTGACAAGTTGTTCGCGCATTGCCAGCAACTGTCCGGTGGACAGCTACAGCGCGTGGGCATTGCCCGCGTGTTGTATCAAGCGCCCGAGGTGTTGCTGGCAGATGAGCCGGTATCGGCGATGGACCCGGTGTTGGCCCAGCACACGCTTTCGGTGCTGTGCCGCCATGCCCGGGAGCAGAACGTCACCCTGGTCGCCAGCCTGCACGCGGTGGACCTCGCCCTGGCGCACTTTTCGCGCATCATCGGCTTGCGTGATGGACAGATCCTGTTCGACCTTGCGGCCAGCGCCGTCGACCGCGAGCTGCTCGACAAGCTCTACGCCAATGAGCAGTTGCAATCCTCGCCGATTCCTCCGGCTCCCTTGAGTGTGCAGATCCCCCGATGCTGACGTCTGACACCCGCGATCCGGCCGCCCTGCCCCGTCTGCTGCTCACCCTACTGGCCCTTGCCTTGCTGTGGCCCGGCATCCGCTTCAGCGAGTTGGACCTCCGTGTGCTGGTGGCGAGTGACAGTCAGAACGAGATGGGCCGGTTTGTATCCGCCTTCTGGCCACCGGCCCATGGCGACGAGTTCATCCAGCTGTTGTTGCAAGCCACCCTGCAGACCCTGGCCATCGCCACGGCCGGCATGGCCCTGGCGTTGCTGTTGGCCGTTCCCGCCGGCCTGCTCGCCAGTCGTGCTCTGTCGCTGTCTGCTGCCTCCCGCGCTGGCCACCCGAGCTATTGGGGCCAACTGCTGCGTTGGCCCATACGCGGTTTACTGATCTTCCTGCGCAGCGTGCCGGAAATTGTCTGGGCCCTGCTGTTCGTGCGCGCCGTCGGCCTCGGCCCGACGGCCGGGGTACTGGCCATTGCCATCACTTACAGCGGCATGTTGGGCAAGGTCTACGCGGAAATTTTCGAGTCGGTCGACCAGCGCCCGGTACACGCGCTACTACAGTCCGGCAGTGGTCGGCTCGCAGCCTTTTGCTACGGAATCCTGCCCAATGTCGCTGCGGAACTGCTGTCGTACACGGTGTACCGCTGGGAATGCGCCATCCGCGCCTCGGTGGTGATGGGCTTCGTCGGTGCCGGCGGCCTGGGCCAGCAAATGGATTTGTCGTTGCGCATGTTCGCCGGCGGTGAAGTGGCCAGTCTGTTATTAACGTTCCTCGTCCTGGTGCTGCTCGCCGATCAACTCAGCCGCCTGCTGCGCTGGAGGCTGACATGAATCGCCTGTTCAACCTGGCACTGCTTCTGTGCATCGGCGCAGCGGTCATCGCCTCGTTCAACTACCTTGGCATCGACCTCGGCGAGCTCGGCGGCGCCGGCAACCTGAAGCAGATGGGCGCTTATGCCCGGCGTTTTCTCAGCCCGGACCTGAGCTCGGGCCATCTGCAAGCCATCGGCCACGGCGCCCTGGAAACCTTGGCGATGTCGGCCCTTGGCACCCTGCTCGCGGCGGTGTTCGGCCTGTTATTGGCATTGCCCGCAGCCGGGCGCTACGGCTGGCCTTTGCAGAGCGCGTCACGCCTGGTGCTCAACGCCTTGCGCGCGGTGCCGGAACTGGTATGGGCCGCGCTGATGGTCCTGGCCGCCGGGCTCGGCCCCAACGCCGGCACCCTGGCCTTGGCCCTGCACACCACCGGCGTGCTCGGCCGGTTGTTCGCCGAAGCACTGGAAAACACCCCGCCAGAACCGGCCGACGCGATCCGTCTGCAGGGCGGCAATGCCGTATGGGCGTTCTGTTACGGCACCCTGCCCAACCTGTTGCCACAGCTACTGGCTTACATCCTGTACCGCTGGGAAAACAACATCCGCATGGCCAGTGTGCTCGGCTTCGTCGGCGCCGGTGGTTTGGGGCAAATGCTCTATGTCAGCCTCAGCCTGTTCCAGGAAGCTCAAGCCAGCACGGTTATTCTGGCGATGCTGTTATTGGTCTTGGCCGTCGATACATTGAGTAGCTGGAGCCGTCAGCGTTGGGTCAAGGCTTGAGCCAGGAAAGTCGGCACCCTTAACCCACACTTTGTTACCGCATACCCCAGCCGGGTGTAAAAACCTGCTTAGGTAACAGCCCCGCAGGTTGCCTCCCCCCCAGCGTTCACCTGCCTGCCAAGCCCATCCCAGAGCGCTGTACGCGTTTTCTCAAACGCCCAATCGGCGAATTGGCCGGGTGATTGCATATGCTTGTCTGTACAAGTACTTGCGTGTGCATAAGACATTTCGCAGCGCAGTACACGCGCTCTTGCGGCACAAGCGCTTTCGATGGTCCCTGGGAATAAAATAATGAAAAAAGCATTTCTCACTCTTTCTGCATTGGCTTTGTGTGTGGCTGCCGGTTCTGCGCTGGCCAAGGAGTACAAGGAGTTGCGATTTGGCGTCGACCCCTCTTATGCGCCGTTCGAATCCAAGGCCGCCGACGGCGGCCTGGTGGGCTTCGACATCGACCTGGGCAACGCGATCTGCGCGGAGCTGAAGGTAAAGTGCAAGTGGGTTGAAAGCGACTTCGACGGCATGATTCCCGGCCTCAAGGCCAACAAGTTCGATGGCGTGATCTCTTCCATGACCGTCACGCCGGCGCGTGAGAAAGTCATCGATTTCTCGAACGAGCTGTTCTCTGGCCCGACCGCGCTGGTATTCAAGAAAGGCGCGGCCATCGGCACCGATCCGGACTCCCTCAAGGGCAAGAAAATCGGCTACGAGCAAGGCTCCATCCAGGAAGCCTACGCCAAGGCCGTGCTGGACAAGGCCGGGGTAGAGACCCAGGCCTACGCCAACCAGGACCAGGTGTACGCTGACTTGATCTCCGGACGCCTCGATGCCTCGATCCAGGACATGCTGCAAGCCGAACTGGGCTTCCTGAAGTCGCCACCAGGCGCCGACTTCCAGGTCAGCGAGCCGGTCGAAAATCCCCTCCTTCCAGCCAAGACCGCGGTGGGTCTCACCAAAGGCAACGTCGAGCTCCAGGCCTTGCTGAACAAAGGTATCAAGGCACTGCACGACAATGGCACCTATGCGGCTGTCCAGCAGAAGCACTTTGGCGATCTGAATCTCTACAGCGACAAATAATGACCCTGCGCCCATTTCCGGATGGGCACTTTTTTGATTGAGGTAGGGCTGCTCAATGCTAGAAAACTTATTGCAGATTCTTGGGCTGTCAGACTTTAGCCTTCAGGGTTTCGGCCCGCTATTGCTGCAAGGCTCCTGGATGACGGTCAAATTATCCTTTCTGTGCTTGCTGGTGAGCGTTGGCCTGGGCCTGATCGGCGCCAGCGCCAAGCTTTCGAAATCGGCACTGCTGCGCGTCCCTGCGCAGGCCTACACCACGCTGATTCGCGGGGTGCCGGACCTGGTGCTGATGCTGTTGATCTTCTACAGCCTGCAAACCTGGCTGTCCTCGTTCACCGACTTCATGGAATGGGAATACATCGAGATCAACCCGTTCAGCGCCGGGGTCATTACCCTGGGCTTCATCTACGGGGCTTATTTCACCGAAACCTTCCGTGGCGCCATCCTCGCCGTACCGCGAGGTCAGATGGAAGCGGCTACCGCCTACGGCCTGACCCGCTCCCAGCGCTTTCGCCTGGTGGTGTTCCCGCAAATGATGCGTTTTGCCCTGCCGGGCATCGGTAATAACTGGATGGTGATCCTCAAGGCCACCGCGCTGGTGTCGATCATCGGCTTGGCCGATCTGGTCAAGGTGGCCCAGGACGCGGGCAAGAGCACCTATCAGCTGTTCTTCTTCCTGATTCTGGCCGCCTTGATCTATCTGGTGATCACCACCGTTTCGAACTACGTCTTGCGCCGGATGGAAATTTTCTACGCCGCAGGCACCCGGGAGGCCGTGCGATGATCGAGCTACTGCAGGAATACTGGAAACCTTTCCTGTTCCAGGACGGCAATCACATCACCGGGCTGGCCATGACCCTCTGGCTACTCAGTGCTTCGATCCTCTTCGGCTTCGTGATGTCGATCCCGTTGTCGATTGCCCGGGTCTCGAGCAATGTCTTGGTGCGCTGGCCGGTGCAGTTCTACACCTACCTGTTTCGCGGTACGCCGCTGTATATCCAGCTGCTGATTTGCTACACCGGCATTTACAGCCTGGCCGCGGTGCGTGCTCAGCCAGTACTGGATGCGTTCTTTCGCGATGCGATGAACTGCACCATCCTCGCCTTCGCCCTGAACACCTGCGCCTACACCACGGAGATCTTCGCCGGGGCGATTCGCAGCATGAACCACGGTGAAGTCGAAGCGGCCAAAGCCTACGGGCTGACCGGCTGGAAGCTCTATGCCTACGTGATCATGCCGTCCGCCCTGCGTCGCTCGCTGCCTTACTACAGCAACGAAGTGATTCTGATGCTGCACTCGACCACCGTGGCCTTCACCGCGACCATCCCGGACATTCTGAAAGTCGCGCGGGACGCCAACTCGGCGACCTTCCTGACCTTCCAGTCGTTCGGCCTCGCCGCGTTGATCTACCTGGCAGTCACATTCTCCCTGGTCGGCCTGTTCCGCCTGGCTGAACGCCGTTGGTTGTCTTTCCTCGGCCCGGCTCACTAATTCAGGATGCTTGTTCATGTACAAATTGACCGTTGAAAACCTGCACAAAAGTTACGGCAACCATGAAGTCCTCAAGGGCGTTTCGCTGAACGCCAAGACCGGCGATGTGATCAGCCTGATCGGCGCCAGTGGTTCGGGCAAGAGCACCTTTCTACGTTGCATCAACTTCCTGGAAACGCCCAACGACGGTGCCATGAGCCTGGACAACCAGCCAATTCGAATGGTCCATGACCGCCACGGCATGCGCGTGGCCGACGCCAATGAGCTGCAACGCATCCGCACTCGCCTGGCGATGGTGTTCCAGCATTTCAACCTGTGGAGCCACATGACCGTGCTGGAAAACATCACCATGGCTCCACGCCGGGTGCTGGGTGTCAGCAAGAAGGACGCAGAGGATCGCGCCCGGCGCTACCTGGACAAGGTCGGTTTGCCGGCACGGGTTGCTGATCAATACCCGGCGTTTCTCTCGGGTGGTCAGCAGCAACGGGTCGCCATTGCCCGCGCCCTGAGCATGGAACCGGAGATCATGCTGTTCGACGAGCCGACGTCGGCCCTGGACCCGGAACTGGTGGGCGAAGTGCTCAAGGTGATCCAGGGTCTGGCCGAAGAAGGCCGCACCATGATCATGGTGACCCACGAAATGAGCTTTGCGCGAAAAGTGTCGAACCAGGTGCTGTTCCTGCACCAGGGCCGGGTCGAAGAGCAAGGTGCGCCCGAGGACGTATTGGGCAACCCCAAGAGCGAGCGCCTGCAGCAATTCCTCAGCGGCAACCTGAAGTAACCGGAGCGCCTTCGAGCTACCGCAGGGTTGCTCGAAGGCGCTGGCTCAACCGGATAGTCCATCCCTCCCCTGAGCAGCTGAACTCATTCTTCCTGCAGCCCTGCCATACTGTTCAACATGACCCGTGCAACTTTCCGCTTCTACGAGGAGCTCAACGATTTCCTGCCGGCCGAGCGACGGCGGCAGCCCTTCACTTGCGAGTGCGCGCGAGGGGCGACGGTCAAGCACATGATCGAGGCGCTCGGGATACCGCACACCGAGGTCGAGATGGTGCTGCTCAACGGCGAGTCGGTGGGCTTCGAGCGGGTGATCTTCGACGGTGACCGGTTGGCGGTGTATCCCAAGTTCGAAGCGCTGGACATCAGCCCGTTGCTCAAGGTTCGTACGCAACCTTTACGGGTGCTGCGCTTCGTCGCTGATGCGCACCTTGGCGGGCTGGCCAGCCTGCTGCGCATGAGCGGCTTCGACACCCTCTACGACAATGGCTTCGAGGATAGCGAGATCGCTGAAATCGCTGCGCAGCAAGGACGCATCGTGCTAACCCGCGACCGCGAACTGCTCAAGCGGCGGATCATCAGCCACGGCTGTTACGTGCATGCCCTGAAACCGTCGCTGCAGCTGCGCGAATTGTACGAGCGCCTCGACCTGGCGCGTAGCGCGCGCCCCTTCAGCCTGTGCCTTCATTGCAACCTGCCGCTGCACGAGATCAGCCCGGAACTGGCCCGGCCGCAGGTGCCGCCACGCGTTGGCGTCCTCTATTCGCACTTCCTGCGCTGCGACGCCTGCCAACGGATTTACTGGGAGGGTTCGCACTGGCGCGGCATGTGTGCACTGCTGGCACCTCTGCTGGACCGATAGCCGAGCTTTGCTCGAACGAAAGACCAGGTAACTCTCCGACAGCCACCTCAGTTGCACGATTCCGGAGATCAGACAGCCTGGAAGCATCATCAGCCAGCTGGCGTGCACGACATTGCTGCCCCATTTCATCAGCAGGAACCCCAAACCTATGGGGAACAATCCTGCGGGAATCACCACGTCAGGTCGATAACGCTGGGCCAGCCGTTCGCCTAACGGGGGAACAACCAGGTCCTGAGTGCGTAAAAAGCCCCTAATCTCGAGAGCCCTGTGTAAAACTCTTGTCTCGATGGACGTTGAGGTCACGAGCGACCTTGCTCCTGGAACATCTTATTTGCGTGACGAACACCGTCCACAGGACTCGCGAGGAAACACATGATTGATGGTTCCGCCGTTTTGACGGTCTTTTTGGTCTACTTGGCCGGTGTCGTTATCCCTGGGCCAAATTTCGTTGCAGTGGTCCATAAAGCGGTGGCTGCTACACGGTCAGAAGCTCTGGCCTTGGTAGCGGGCATCGTACTGGTCAATCTGTTCTGGTCCACCTGTGCAATTGCAGGTCTCGGGGTTGTATTTGCTGCGCTCCCTTGGGCTGCGCTTGTTGTAAAAGTTCTGGGCGCCGCCTACTTGATGTGGTTCGGATTCCGACTGCTGATCAACGCGGGGAAGAATGCGCTTGGCCCGCTAAATGATGCCGTCGCCGGTAGTTGCCGGCAGTCCTTCATTCAGGGGGTGGTTACCAACATCGGCAACCCCAAGTCCATGGCCTTCTATGCCGCTGTTTTTTCAGCAGCAGCCCCCGCCCACGTTTCACCAGGCACGTTTTTGTCGATGCTGGCAGTTGTAGTGGTGGTTTCAATGACCTGGTATGGAATGGTCGCAATCACTCTTTCGCAACCCAAGATTGCGTCCGCGTATCAAGGGAGGAAAAAAGCTATCGACCGACTGTGCGGCGGTTTGATTTTATCTTTGGGAGTCCGCCAGTTGGTTTAGCAATTCCACGATTGATTCGCCTGACAAAATCCCCCTACCCCGCACTCAACTCCCACAGCACATCCAGCACATGTTGCGTAGGCCGTTCGATGTCTCGACTACGGTGGGCAATACCCAGTTGCCGCCACAATAAGGGCTTTAATGGCCGCATGACGATCCTGGTATCGGGCAATGGCGTGGAGGCTTCATGCGGCAACAACGTCGCACCATAGCCAGCCGCCACCAGGCTTTTGATCGCATCGTTGTAGTTCAGTTGAATACGCGGCGCAGGCTGCGGCCCACCACTGGCGAACCACTCCGCAGTCAAACGCGAAAGACGTGTGGTGTTGTCATTCAGAATCAATGGCTGAGTGGACAGCCAGTCGGGGGTCACAACCTCCGGGGATTCCCAGCGAGCCGGCAGGAAGGCCATGACCGGGTCCCGTCGCCATGGCTCGATCCGCAAGCCCTTCACCGGGGACTGCGGCAGCGCGACCAAACCGATTTCCAACGAGCCCTCGGCAAGCTTCTTCAAAGTTTCCTGCGACGTGAGCACCGCGACCTGCACATCGATAGCGGGATGGCGCTGGCTCAACGTCTCCAAAGCGTGCGGCATCAACTGTGCGATGGCCCCTGTGGAGGCGCCTAGCCGCACACGCCCGGCCAATCCCTGCACCTGACGTTCCACGTCCTCAAGCGCCTGCTCCGCATCCGCCAACAGGCGGCGCGCACGTTCCACCAGTGTGTTCCCAATCGCCGAAGGCTGAACGCGCCCACGCGTGCGCGACAACAGCTTGCCGCCCACGCGCGACTCCAGGTCGGCGATATGCAAACTGACCGTGGGTGGCGCCAAGTGCAGCACACGGGCCGCCTCGGCAAACGAACCCAGGTCGGCAATCGCCACCAACGTGCGCAGACGGTCCAGGCTGATTTCGCGCATGAGTGACCCCTCGTTCAGAAAAACTGAATTTCATCGTTTATAAATTCAACTTTTCCTATCTTAGCGCCTCACTGAAGATTGGAACTCCTGATTTCCTATGTCCGAGAGCATTCCATGGCAAGTCCCCTTGTATTCATCGATGGCGACCAAGGCACCACCGGGTTGCAAATCCATCAACGCCTACGCGACCGCAGCGATCTGCGGCTTATCACTCTCAGCCCCGAATATCGCAAGGATCCGCAACGTCGCGCCGAAGCCATCAATAACTGCGACATCGCGATTCTGTGCTTGCCCGACCAAGCCGCGCGCGACGCTGTAGCGACCATCGAAAACCCCGCCGTGCGGGTGATCGATGCGAGTTCGGCGCACCGCACCCATCCAGACTGGACCTATGGTTTCGCGGAGATGAATCCGCAGCAGAGCCAACGCATCGCCGCCGCACGACGGGTCAGCAATCCGGGTTGCTATCCAACGGGGGCCATAGGGTTGCTGCGCCCTTTACTGGAGGCCGGATTACTGCCCAGGGATTACCCGATGAACATTCATGCCGTGTCGGGTTATTCCGGGAAAGGACGTGTCGGGGTGGAAGAGCATGAGGGAGAAGACGCAGCACAGGCGTCGGCGTTTCAGGTCTATGGGCTGGGGTTGGCACACAAACATATTCCAGAGATTCAACAACAAAGCGGTCTGACGGAGCGGCCGATGTTTGTGCCGGCCTATGGCGCTTTTCGGCAGGGGATCGTACTGACCATCCCCTTGCAAACCCGGTTGTTGGCGCCAGGTGTGAGTGCGGTGCAGTTGCATGCGTGTCTGATGCGGCACTACGCCGATGCGAGCCATGTACAGGTGATGTCGATGCTGGAGGCTAAAGGGCTGACGTCCCTTGATCCTCAGGCACTTAACGGGACTGATGATGTGCGACTGTCAGTGTTTGAGAATGATGAGACGGGGCAGGTTTTGTTGGCTGCGGTGTTTGACAATCTTGGGAAGGGAGCAGCTGGAGCAGCAGTGCAGAATCTGGATTTGATGCTTGCAGGAACATGACTCCGATTACCCGCGCGAATTAGCGTGATGCCCTCATCCCGAGCCAGAATTAGAGGTCAGGCCAGGTTCGCGCCTGAAGCCGTGAGACCATTTAACGGTAATATCCAGACTAAAACACCGACTTCAACTTGTAGAGAAAACATCTTGTTTGGGCATAAAGAATCGAGCAAACAGCTCGGATTGTGACTTGATATTTAATTTGGCATAAATATTGCGACGATGAACCTTTATCGTTTCCACCGAGAGGGAAAGCTTTCCGGCTATCTCTTTATTAGAGAAGCCACTGAGCAACAATCTGAGCACATCGCTTTCGCGCGCTGTTATTTGCGTGCCAAGCTGGGTAATCGTTTCTGGCCATAGAGGTGGCTCAGCGAGATTTTTCTCTACATCATTTTCAAAACACATGCGCTGATGCATTAATGCAGTCACCCACGGCTTGATAATATCAAGCATTGTTATTTGCTCTTGATCAAAACGGACTTTGCTACCAATGGAAATGCATAACGTTCTATCGGCATCGAGCTGAACATTGTACTGGGCTTCATCCACAGAGATATATTGCGCAAAATATTGATGATAATACTCAGTTTCAAGAAAGTATTCCGGCGCAATATCCAGCAAATGAAAGAAACCGCTCTGGGGGTTTTCTCGATTAGCTATATAAAATGGATCCAGCAGGTAAAGCCCCTTCACATAGCGATGAGTGAACGCGTCCACCTCTTCGACATCTGCGACCTCAGGAAGACTAACAACTTGCACTTGTTGATTGCTAAAGATCAATACAACCCAATTATCGATTTGCACGTATTCGTTTAATATACGAACAAGCGAACTCCAGAATTCTGGACGGTTCAACTGCATGATCAGTTTCCCAATCGATCGGTGCCAAGCCAGGCTATGAAGGTCGAACGGCATTTTCTACCCCTTTTGGGTTAGGGATTCGTAGGTCAGAGGTAAGTATTCGTAGGTATTTACTATTTGGTAACGCCCGGTATATTCGCTACCAGGACTTACGATGGCCATGAGGGCACATCGTCTTGACAAGGATGTTGCATGAGAAAATCACGTTTGCGAACCATTTTTTCGGCCTCGCTTCTCTGTGCTGGGATGAGCACATCAGTGGGAGCTGTAGAGCCTGGGGTGCATCTGTACAACTGGTTCGGGCTTCTCGCACCGGAGACCCCAAAGGAGTTTGAGCAGGCAACCGGCACCAGAGTGCATATGGATGCTTTCGACAGCGCCGAAATCATGCAGAGCAAGGTAATGGCTGGGCGCACGGGGTATGACGTGGTTGTGGCCACCTCCAATGTGTTGCCAAGCCTGATCCAGGCGGGAGTGCTTCAGCCGCTGGATCGTAATCAACTGAGTAATTTGTCCCATATCGATCCTGATATTTTGTCCCAGGTCGCGGTCAATGATCCTGGTAATCGCTACGCCGTGCCCTATCTATGGGGCACTACCGGCATTGGCTATGACGTTGACAAAGTCAAAGCGGCATTGGGTGATAATGCTCCGGTGAATAGCTGGGATTTGATCTTCAAAGAAGAAAATATCAGCAAGCTCCAGTCGTGTGGTGTGGCAATGCTTGACTCTCCAAGTGAGATCATTTCGATTGCTTTGCATTACCTTGGGCTCCCCAGCAACAGCAGGAACCCGGATGATTACCAGAAAGCTCAAGCCCTACTGTTAAAAATCCGTCCCTACGTCCTCTATTTCGACTCCTCCCGAATTGACGCTGACCTGGCTGACGGCAATATTTGTGCAGTCGTGGGATGGGCTAATGGTGCCCTTGCCGCGCAGGCCATAAACGAGAAGACCAACACTGGACGCAAGATTACCTACAGCCTTCCTCGCGAAGGAGCGCTGGTCTGGTCGGAAAATCTGGTTCTTCTAAAAGACGCGCCCCACCCAAAGGAAGGTATGGCGTTTATTAATTATATGTTGCGACCAGAAATTATTGCCAAGACCTCAAACCACACTCTCTACCCTAACGCTAATAAAGATGCCGCTGAGTTTGTCGAGCAGAAGTTGCGAGACAACCCCTGGATTTATCCAGACAAAAAGACTATTGCCACACTTATCCCACTTGAGCCATTGCCATTGAAGCTGGAGCGAATCCGCACACGGATTTGGACCAAAGTGAAGAGTGGTGTGTGATCTGACTTGATTTGTCACCTGTTGCTCTATTCATGTCTTTGTTTTATACGCGGACATGCTGTGAGCAGCAGGTTGAGGCTATTTATGTCCGGAAAGTAAGACGCAAACGCCGATATACAGGGGCGCCAAATTAGTGGGTTAGTGCCTGTTATAGGCTCTTGCCCTGAGCTGGACTTACCCGGCTTCCTGACATTGACATCTGCGACAGCGCCGATTCAACTCCTTATGCAAGAAGAGAACAGTGGATGTTCAGCCCAGCCAATCAGACGCCTTTCAGTTTGACCATCGACGGTTTTGCGCACGATTTTCAAGTACTCGCATTTACCGGAGATGAGGCGATCAGCAGGCCTTATCTCTTCAACGTGGAGCTTGTTAGCGAGCGGTCTGACCTGGATCTCGAAAGCCTCTTCGACGTAGAGGCTTTTCTGACCTTCGACACGAAAGGCAGCGGCATCCATGGACGGATCTATCACATCGCCCAAAGCGGTAATGCTCAGCGTTTGACGCGCTACAATCTGGCCCTCGTACCGCACCTGTCCTACTTGCGCCACCGCATCAACCAGAGGATCTATCAACAGTTCTCGGTGCCGAAAATCGTCGCCTTGATACTGGAAGAACACGGGATTGTGGGTGAAGCTTATCGGTTTAATCTGGGGTCGACCTACCCCGAGCGTGACTACTGTACCCAGTACGATGAAACGGATTTGCACTTTATTCAGCGCTTGTGCGAAGAAGAAGGTATCCACTTCCACTTCCAACACAGCGCTCAAGGCCACGTGCTGGTCTTTGGCGATGATCAGGCAGCTTTTCCCAGGATTGGGCAACCCACTGCTTATGGACAAGAGAGCGATAGAGTGGCCAACGAGCCACTGATCAAGCGCTTCAACCTACGCCTGGGGAGAAACGAGCAACAGCCAGGCATGGAAAACGATATCAAGCTGAAGCCTTTCACAAGCCATGAGCACGGCAAGCAGATAAGTCTGCGTGCTATGGAGCGCCGCCACGCGGCTTATCGTCAAGCTGAAGGGCAAGGTGACCAGACCCGGTTAGTCAGTGGCCATGTTCTGGAGATCTCTGGCCACCCGCGCCAGGAATGGAACGACCTATGGTTACTGACTCAGGTCATCCACGAAGGCAAGCAACCACAGGTATTGAGCGAGAACGTCGCCAGAAGCAACACTGACAACGAGGATGACTTTCATCAGGGTTACCGCAACCGCTTTATCGTTCTCCCGTGGGACGTGTCCTATCGCCCGCCTTTGGCTCACAAGAAACCTCAGGCAACAAGCAACCACACCGCTGTGGTCATCGCTCTGGAAGACGAGGAGATCCAGGGTGATAGGCGCCTCGGAAGGGTCAAGGTCAAGTTCCCCTGGGACCGCGAAGGTAGATTTGACGACAAGAGTTGTTGTTGGCTGAGGGGGACTTCCAATTGGAGTTGTGAAATGACGCCCCCCCGAACGGGCATGGAAGTCATGGTTACATTTCTCGAAAACGACCCCGACCAACCGCTGATCAGCGGTTGCCTGTGCTGCCGCTAACCGCAAGCCCTATAAGAGCAGCAACCGTCAGGTTGAAATTTGCCCCTGCAATTACTTAGTCAAGGGCTCAAGCCAGCAGGTCGGTGATCCACCGGGCCTGCCGGGCGACGTCCTGCACCTTCTCCTCGGGCACGGCCTGCCGCGCCTTGGCGAAGTTGCTCAGGGTCCGCTGCTTCTCGCGCAACAGGCGCTGCCACTTGATCAGGAATGCCGAGCTGCGTGCCTGCATCTGCAGCGGACCGAAATACAGCTCCTCGGCGGTGTACATCACCGGCCCGGTGCGCTCGGCGACGATGATTTCGTAGTCGAAGCGGTTTTCCCGTAGCACTTCCTCGCAGAGGATGCAGTAACCATTTTCCATCAGCCATTGGCGCAGTGGCTGCTCGCCGCCGTTGGGTTGAAGGATCAGGCGCTCCTGCCCGCTCAGACGTGCCTTGCCGCTGTCGAGAATGTCGCGGATCGTCTCGCCGCCCATGCCGCAGATGCTGATCACCGTGATCCCGTCTCCCGGCTCGATTGCCGTCAGGCCATCGGCCAGGCGCACGGTGATCCACTGGTCCAGGTCGTTCTCGCGCACGGTGCGTTCGGCCGAACGAAACGGCGTCAATGCCACCTCGCCGGCCACCGCCGCCACGATGGCGCCACGACGCATCAATGCCACAGGCAGGTAGCCGTGATCCGAGCCGATATCGGCCAGGCGCGCACCTGCTGGCACATGTGCCGCCACGCGTTCCAGGCGCATGGACAATGTCTGTTGGTTCAACTGCTGCCCCTTTTCACCACGAACGTCCGGCACCTTTGACCGGATCGGCCCGCGATTCTGGCGAGCAACGCTGTGCATTTCAAATTTATGTGACCAGGGTCATGGCTCGACCCGCACCTACCGCTTGAGTATCGGCCCAAAGCAAACCCTGGTAATGGACCGCTTTGGGCCGACCTGAGACCTACAGCTGAGCTGTCCAAACGGCCAGTTCATAGCCATCCGGATCAATGAAGTGGAATCTGCTTCCACCAGGGAACGAGAATATTTCGCGGGTGATAACAGCGCCCAAGGCTTTGAGCCGTTGCTGCGCCTCATCGAGATCATCCGAGTACAAAATGATCAAAGGGCCACCAGGTCGAACCGGCTCTCCCGTAGTGAAGCCACCGGTAAGGCGGCCATCACTGAATTCCGTATAGGTTGGGCCGTAGTCGACGAATGTCCAGCCGAACGCACTGCCGTAGAAAGCTTTGCTGCGAGCAATGTCGTCGACATTAAATTCAATATTGTCGATCTGCCGGTCTTTACCACGCACACTCATGGATGCCTCCTTGGCTGATTTCAAAGGGACAATGATAACGCATTGGCTATTGCGGCTGCCGGCAAGGAGCAGCCCCCCCTTCGGCCAAATGCAGACTTTAACGCTGGCACGCGGTTATGATCCGGATAATCAGATTCCCTTGGACCCACGCTTATGCCCACCTCGCAAGTCCGCCCCTCACCCGCGCCGCTGCTCAAACCAGGAGAAACGGTGGTCTTGTTCGACGGTGTCTGCAAGCTGTGCAATGGCTGGGCGAGGTTTTTGATTCGCCATGACCGCCAGCGGCGCGTGCGGTTGGCGGCGGTTCAGTCACCCGAGGGGCAGGCTCTGCTCGCGTGGGCAGGTTTGCCCGTGGATCAATTCGACACCATGGCGGTGATCCGCGACCGACACTACTGGGAGCGTTCGGATGCATTTTTCGAAGTCATCGCCCAGTTGCCCGCACTCTGGCGCCCAGTGAACTTGTTGCGCATCTTCCCTCGCATGCTTCGAGATTGGGCATACGACCGCATTGCGCTTAATCGTTATCGGCTCTTCGGGAAATACGACACGTGCCTGCTGCCGGATCCTGATCATGAACAGCGCTTTTTGAAAGCGCCCCTATGAACGCCCTCACCCGCATTAACTGGACCGCCTCGCGTTCACGTTTGGCAGAGGCCTTGAACACCAAAGTCTTGAGCCAACCGATCCTGTTACCCCAATAGCCCAACCAGTTGCACCGGCGTCATCTTCGTCACCATCATCAGCACAATCACAAACATCCCGACAAAACCGACCACCCCCATCCACCACCATTTTTTGTACACGGATCGGTATTCATCATCGAGTCCGCTGCCAGCCTCAACTGCGCACGACGCCATCAGGTACAGCCGCTTCTGCAACACCAGCACCGGCAGCCAAAGCGAACCCACGCAGAAGAAGATAATCAACGAAGTCAGTACCCACTCCGTGGTCATGGGTAGTCCGGAGAGCCTCATCAGCAGGTAGCCCGTGATGATCTGAACAAAGCCTGCCGGCGTGGTAATCCAGGTGTCGAAGCGCACGACCATTCGGGCCACATGCGCGATCACTTGAGGGTTGGCCGTGCGGCTGGCAGCGATCAGGTAGAGGTAGGAGCCCATGCCGAATCCGAACAGGAAAATCGCGGCAATGATGTGGAGGTACTTCAGGCACAGATAGAGCATGTCAGCGCGGCTCCTCAGAGAACTGCACAGACAGGCTCAAATTGTCAGGGTCGTTGATCGCTGCCATGTATTCATCGACGGTAATTTCACCCACGCAAGCCCTGGCACCGGGTTGCGGCACATAGCCCTGGGCCATTTTTGCGGCCAAGGCTACGGATGCGCAGCTTGGAATTTGCGGTCCCTTGTCATTCATGGCCGTCAGTTGCACGGTCATAGCCAGCGGTTCCCCATCAACTCCCCTGCCCTGAACGTCGATGTACATCGCGCTTTTGCCATCGCCGAAGCGTTCGAACCGGGTCCCCAGCCGATGCAGTCTGGCGGCCCAAAGGGCGTGGTCGCGAACCAGCCCGATCTTCAACGCCTGAGCCAGCAGATAGTTGGCGACACCACCCAGCTTCAAGCCCGCGCCGGCCTTGAAGCTCAGGGTTAGCGCGCCATAGCGGCTGGCGAAAATATCCATGTCCGGCACATCGACATTGGCCAGCACGCGAGTGCCCAGATGCGGCATCTTGCGCAGCGTCAGATCCTGCCAACCCGACACTTCATGCACCTTGCCATTCTTGAGTTGCCTGATCGGTTTACCTGCGTAGGCGAGTACGCCTTCGACGGTCGACAATCCCGGCATCTTCGCCGAAGAGGAAATGCCATGCTCGATCGAATCGATACGACTGAAGCGATAGCGCTGCTGATCGATGATGGCTGACGAAAGCGTCGGTACCGAACTGCAGCCACTGAGGATCGCCACTGCGGCCTGTTTCGCCTGGGCATCGAGTACGCCAATGCCGTTGACGAAAGTTCGACAGTCAGACAGGTCGCAGTAGTTCACGCCAGCCTCGATGCAACTCTCGGCGACCGCATAGGATTGCCCCTGAAACGGGCCGCCAGTATGGATGACCAACTGGATGTCCATCGAGCGCAAAACGGATTTGAACTCAGTGCCCATGGCATTGCCGCACCAACTTTCGGCGACAGTGCCCGATTGGCTTTTCAACTCATCGACTTTGCTCTGCAACTTGTGTGGATCGCGACCCGAAATCACCAGTTCCACATCTGGCATCACCGCCAAATGCCTGCAAACGATGCTACCGAAGTTTCCGTAGCCACCGACCACCATCACCCTGAACACCATTCAACTCTTCCCTAACTGACAGGCTGCTTTCAGCCAATAATGACCGCTTTGTGCCTGTAATGTCAGGCGGCTTCGCTACCCTTCATTGAGTCCCTCCCCGCACCGACCGTCGAACTTCAGCCTGTATGGCATAAGCCGGCGCCTCCACAGCATTGAAATCTTGTGTATAGCGCTGGGCAAATCCTTCTACCCCCCATTCCCGAAACTGCTGCACGTGCTTCAGTTCGTGAGCCCAGAGCGCGATGTCCTGTTCTGCGGTTTGAGTGTCCCGGAAGAGGATGATGTCGATCAGCGTCACGGCACCGACGTCGGGGTTTTGCAGCATGGAAGTGGCGGCGCTGAATTGGCCGTTGTCGCTCACTTTGTAGTGCGCAGCATCGAGGACGCTGGGGTCGTACCAGCGCAGCAGTTGCTCCCGGATGTGCGGTGGAATGGGTTGGATCTCGGCGCTGGCTGCTTCAGCGCGGGCTTGGGTCAGCCACAGCGCCAGGGCAGGTGCCGCGACCTGGTAGACGCCATCAGGCATCTGCCCCAGATCTGGCAGGCAGATGCAGCCGTTCAGGCACACTTGTTTCTCGCCAGGTGGGCAGGCGTTAGTCTGGGCTTGTACTACAAGAGTCAGGCCAAGAACAGACAGCGCCACCAGGCATGTGATGATGGGCGGCATTGGGCCCTCCAGGGACGGAAGCAACGCGAACAGCGGATCACAATTGATCGATGACCCGCATAACTTTAGCGCATCCCTGTCGGGTCTCTTTTCGATGATTGCCTGGGGGGGGTAATTGCTGCCCTCACAACGACAGCAACAGTCGATCAGAAGTGATCGGACTGGATATACGGTGTCTCATGGTGGAAGAGATCACATTGGCCAACCCAAAACGTACCTTGAGCAAACGCGGCTAGGCACGTTTACACCGCTATAGTCGATTCTATTGCCGACCGTACTTCCAGGAGCCTTTTCCCAGTGTCTGACATGCCGAGCAACTTCGCCTACACAAAACGCTTCAACGCCGTACTCGCCTACATCGATGCCAATCTTGAAGGTGACCTGTCGGTGAAGACGTTGAGTCATGTGGCGAACTTTTCGGTGTTTCACTTCCATCGACAATTCAGCGCGTTCGCAGGTGTGCCGGTCTCACGTTATGTGCAACTGATGCGGCTACGACGCGCGGCACATCGCCTGGCCGCCCTCGCTGATCACTCGGTACTGGACGCCGCACTCGGTGCCGGCTTTGAAAGCCCCGAGGCATTTTGCAGGGCGTTCAGGCGGGCGTTCGGTATGACGCCGAGTGCGTTCAGGAAGGAACCGAACTGGCAGGTCTGGAATGCGGTATTCGCAATCCCTCATTTTTCCAGGACTATCATCATGCAAGTACGAATCGTGGAGTTCCCTGAAGTCCGGGTCGCAGCGCTTGAGCACTGCGGACCACCCGGGCTCGTCAATGAGAGCGTGCGCAAGTTCATCGAGTGGCGCATGCAGAGCGGACAGTCGCCGGTGGCATCGAGTCGCACCTTTGGCATTCCCTATGGCAACCCCGACACGACACCTGCACAAGCATTCCGCTTCGCCATCTGCGGCGAGATTCACGAGGCTGTGGCGCCGAATGAGTTCGGTGTGCGCGAGATCGTCATTCCTGGTGGTCGCTGCGTCGTGGTGCGACACGTGGGGTCACCGGATCACATCGGCGAAACGATCTATCCGATTTACCGCGATTGGCTTCCTGCCAGTGGCGAGGAACTCCGTGACCACCCGCTGTTCTTCAATTACCTGAGCGTCTATCCCGAGACGCCGCAGGATCAATGGCAGACTGACGTGTATGTTCCGCTGCAATAGCGGAGCAAGCAGCTATCGACCCTGACGGACGTTGACGAGTGTTCGCCAAAAGTTGCAGTCTTTCGGAACAGACAGCGGTCGGCCAAAAGCTGCCACTCGTCTGGATACTTTTGACCCTTTCCGGTCCCTCGTGTCTGCGAGCTAAAGCCATTTCTTAGCGTCCGAGTGAGGGCGGCCCATAGAGCTCAGTTTCCCAGTCTTCAAGAGGAGGCGTTACTTTGAAAGATGGGTCGCAGTATGACCTTAAGTAGTCAGTCGCTCTCCTTTGGGCGTAGGTGAAATTGAGCACGTTGCCTTCACTGTCCATCTCTATTACGTTCGCGAATATCGCGAAGACCATCTCAATTGCACTCGGTTCAGAGCCATAAATGTCGAGGTACTTCACGTTTTCAAGCATGTAGTGGCGTCCACTTGCCATGAAGTACGCAAACGTTCGGAGTGCTCCACTGAAATCATTACTTAGCTTCTTCATGTACATTTTCTTTTAGTAAGTATTCTGAATGTACCTGCCTCATAATCAAGCATCTGCATTTTTGCCGTTTTATTGCGATCGAGACAGGCCGAAACCGGTCCGGGAGCAGCCGTAGGTAGCCGAATCGTTTTCGTCCAAGAGCAGGATAGTGGCCTCGGTATGCCAATGAAATCCTGCCCACTTATCATGCTGGCGATGTACTGGTCAGCATCGAGGCGCAGGTCAACAGCAGTATCGGCCCGCAACGCGCCCTCTCGACACTAATCATCAAGATCTGACTGGAGACACATGTCCGAATTTATCGCTACCAGGGATAAATCCTCCTCAGCAAATGCCTCCTTGATAAATGCCTCCAGCTCTTTCTCTTCAAGCAACTCAATAGAAAAATGCCCGAAGCGTTTCGGTAACCAGAGTATGCGTGTCCCACTTGGCGACTGGAGGTTATCGCGAGACAGCGGTTTGCCGTTCTCATTTTCCGGCTGGACGCCTGCGTCGATCAATTCGTCGTAGGCTGCCTCGATGTCCGGTGTGGAATAGCAGTGCCGGTAGATGGTGCCTTCGCCGTTGGCGTCCATCAGAGCCTTGAGATTTCCGGTAAACGGTTGCACCAGCATAAGGCGCTCCGTGCCGAACATGACGATCGCATAGCGCACATGCAAACCGTCGCGCTGCCAATCAAGTGTCTTTGAAATTTTGGCACTGAAGACACGGGCGTAATACCTGCACGCTTCCTCAAGGTCTTTGACGAGAACATCCACATGGCTGAACTTTAATTTCAATGGCCCCACCTTTTTCAGATATGCGACTTGATACCGAGATTTCTCCTTATGTATCACAGTGTGTCTGATTAGCCTCTCGATACATGGCTTTTCACTTGGCCTGCGATTCGACACAGACCAGATACGTCGCCGCGTTCAAATGCAAACAAGGTTTCGAGGGGCTCAGTCAGAACCCCTGGCCAACGACTTGCAACGGAGACATCACATGAAGATGGCACTGCAGAACAAAACCGGAAAAACCCGCCACCGCCTGGTCGGCTCGTCGATCCTCGCGTTTACCCTGTTCGGCGTTCTCGGTGCGGCCCACGCACAAACGACCGCCGCGGCGCAGCCAACCTCGGTCAATGCTGGTGCCACTCATGCAACACCCTCCCCATTCGGCCCGCTCAAGCATGTCAACGCCGGCCTGCTCAACGTGGCATACGCCGAAACAGGCCCGGCGGACGGGCCGGTGGTGATTCTTCTGCACGGCTGGCCGTACGACATTCACAGCTATGACGAGGTCGCCCCTTTGCTTTCCGCAAAGGGCTATCGAGTGCTGATGCCCTATGCGCGTGGCTATGGCGATACGCATTTTCTGTCCGATAAAACCGTTCGTAATGGCCAACCGGCTGCGCTGGCCAGTGACGTCATCGACTTCATGGATGCGCTGAAGATCAAACAAGCCGTGCTCGGTGGTTACGATTGGGGCGCGCGCTCGGCTGATATTGTCTCGGCGCTATGGCCAGAACGGGTCAAGGCGCTGGTCTCGGTCAGCGGGTATCTGATTGGCAATCAGGCGGCCGGCAAGAACCCGCTGCCACCCAAGGCTGAATTGCAGTGGTGGTATCAGTTTTACTTCGCCACCGATCGCGGTCGCGCCGGGTACGAGAAAAACACCCACGACTTCGCCAAGTTGATATGGCAACTGGCTTCGCCGAAATGGGCGTTCGACGACGCCACTTTCGACCGCAGCGCCAAGGCGCTGGAAAACCCCGACCATGTCGACATCACCGTGTTCAACTACCGCTGGCGCCTGGGCCTGGTCCAGGGCGAGAGCCGATACGAAGCGCTGGAGCAGAAACTGGCCACGGCGCCTTCCATCAGCGTGCCGACCATCACCCTTGAAGGCGATGCCAACGGCGCGCCGCACCCCGCCCCCGAGGATTACGCCAAGCGCTTCACCGGCAAATACGAGTTCCGGCTGATCAGCGGCGGCATCGGCCACAACCTGCCGCAGGAAGATCCGCAGGCGTTCGCCAAGGCTGTGATTGATGCGGATCACCTTTGAGGTGATCTGACATCCATGCACTTGCCCCGCTGAACACCCTCACAAAAACGGCTCGTTTATTTAACGAGCCGTTTTAACCAAGGCAGGCGCAACACCGTCTAATCTGAATAGAACACGACCACAAACACGCCTCCAGCCTCTTGATACAGGGGAAACGGGATGATCGGCAAAACAGCACGCCAATGTTCGTCATGGATCCTCCCTTCCCTGCTCGTCATCAACCTGGCCCTGACCGCGGGCTGTGCGGGCAAAACTTCCACGGCCCGCTACTCGGCCTCAAGTGCAGACTCAAGCGCAGGCTCAAGTTGCTATGCAAAAGCGCTACCCACTGCTGGCGAGGGCGGCCTGGCCTGGGGCTCCACCCTGGACATGGCTCGCCAAAAGTCCATGGATAATTGCGTACGCTATGCCGGCCAATCCGGTGGCACGCCGACGACCTGTCATGTGGTGATGGCGGAGTGCAAAAACTGATAGGAGCGGCAATTAATACCGATAGGTCGCCTGCACTGAAATTCCATTCGCACTGTTTTCGTAATGGGCACTGTATTCCGGTTGAAGACCGGAATCGTTCGAGTGTTTTACGGAAGCTTTTGAATCCCAGAGATAACCATAGGCAAAGTCGATCGTCAGATCGGGGTTCGGCGAATATGCGCCGCCCAGGGTCACGGCCTGGCGATTGCCGACCGGAACACGCACGCTGCGATCGGCATTTCCAACAGGCGCCGGGTCATAGGCATAGCCTGCGCGTATCAGCCATTGCGGGTTCAATTGATAGGAGGCGCCAACCGCGGTGGACCAGGTGTCATGCCAATTCATTTGTTCGGCCACACGCCCCAGGCCGGCAGCCTGGCCCATGGCGGAAACACCGCTGTTGATTGCCTCGACCTTCTGGATCCGGCTCCAGCGTGTCCAGGTGGTCCCCAGGTATCCGGTCCAGCGATTATTGAAATGATGGGTGATGGACGTGTCCACTTTTTCGGGCATCGTCAGATCTATCTGGGTGTCATAGTTTCCGTCCAGCGGGATAACGCTCGGGGAGCCGGAAACCTCTGTATGCCCTTTTAGGTGATAGCTCACCTTCGAGTGATAAGTCACCCCCCAATGGGTGGCCTCACTAAAGTCAACCAAGAGGCCGACGTTGTAGCCAACGGCCGTGTCATCGCCCTTGATGGTGACCAGGGTGTCCTGGCCGTTGTTCAGGGCGCCGGTTGCCATGTAATTCTGAAGCTTTGCATCGAAATGGTTCAGGGTCGGTCCGCCACCAATGGACACGTAATCATTGATCCGATAGGCCAGTGTGGGCTGCAGGGTTATCTCCTTGGTCGTGCTGTAGGAACCATGGTAACGCCCCTGAAAAGTGCTCTCGTAGTCATTGATCAGACCACTCGGCGCATACAGGCCCAGCCCCATCGAAAAACGATCATCAAGCGGTGTCGACAGATAGGCGAAGGGTACAACCCCCAAAGGGACCGAATCCCCCTTGTTCGTTCCCGTGGCACTGCTCTGCGCATCACTGATGTCATCGCTTACCGAGACAATTGCGGCCCCGCCGGAAATCTCGCTGCGCCGCAACTTGGTCAGGCCTGCGGGGTTTCCGTAAATGGTGCTGGCGTCCAGCGCCGATGACGACCGTCCCGCATAAGCAGTTCCCGCACTGCTTGCACTTTGTTCGTTGAGGCCAATGCCATTGGCGCCGGCAATGGTCGAGGCGCTGAGCAGTGCCATGGCACTGGCGAACTTAATCCAGACAGCACACTTTCGCTGAACAGAAAGACACGGGATCACACGGCTATTCAGTTTCATTTTCCACCTCTGTTTATTGTTTTTGTTGATTGCACGCAGGCAAGGCTTCGCCTTCCTGTGAACTTTTCAGCACCGGTTGGAGTTGATCGAAGTTGTGTAAAAAACCCTGGCGGAACAGCGCCAGGGCATGGCTGCTGGACTGACAGATGCGAATCAGAGACTCAAGTAAGCCACTCGATCTGGAAGCTGTAGTGTCCCAAGAGCGGCGCCAGGATTTCCTGGTCGGCTCCGGCCCGGATGCAGGCGACAGGCCCACGACGAGTGTCCTGCACGACCTCGACAGCAATATCCGAAAGCCCCAGGCGCCCCGCTTCCTGCTGGACGACTCTGGCAATCTCCCGCTGCTGCAAAGCGGGTTTGAATATCTTGCCCACGGCCGTCAGCGGCAATGCTTCCAGGACTTCAATGCGCTTGGGAACGGCCGCCCGCTCACTGATGTGGAGATGGGCGAACGCCTCCAGCTCTTCGGCCTTGCAAACTTGCCCGGGACGCAACTGAACGTAGGCCACCGGCACCTCGCCCGAATAAACGTCGGGGCTGCCGATTGCCGCGGCCAGGGCGACGGCGGGATGCGCCTGCAGAACCTCTTCGATTTGCTTCGGATCGATGTTGTGGCCACCGCGGATGATCAACTCCTTCTTGCGCCCGGTCAGCCAGAAGTAACCCTGCGCATCCTGGCGACCCAGATCACCCGTATTCAGCCAGCGCTGACCGTCGATATCGATCCAGAGGCCCTGGTTATGACGCTCCTCCAGATAGCCATCGAAGAGGTTCGGACCACTGATCGTGATGAGCCCGATTTCATCCACGTTGGCGTCGCGCAGGTATTCACCCGCGTCATTGAGCACGACCGCGCGCATATTCTGGTAGGCGATCCGTATCCCGATGGAGCCGATGCGGCGCTCGCCATGGGGCGGATTGATTGAGGAAACGCAGGCGCCCTCGGTAAGACCGTAACCCTCAAGGATCTTTAACCCGGTCCGGCGCTCGAACTCTCGCAGAAGCTCAGCCGGCATGGGCGCCGCGCCACACATTGCGTAGCGAAGACTGGACAGGTCGCGACCCTGCCATTCATTTTGCAGAAGTGCGGCATAGACCGTTGGCACGCCGGAAAAGAAGTTGATACCGAAGTGCTCGACCATCTCCCAGAATCGCGGGATCACCCCCTCGCCACGATACCCTTGAGGCGTCCCGAGGATCACATGGTCGCCTTGAGTCCAAGGCATCAGGCCAGTCACCATTTGTCCATTGACATGAAACAGCGGCAGGCCACAAAAGATAACCTGGCCACTTGTGCGTGGCTGCATGTGAGCGGCCATGGCCCATGCATTGAATACTTCCGAGCCATGGGTTCGCGCGGCGATCTTGGGGAGCCCGGTGGTGCCGCCCGTACAGATGTAGGAAGAGCACTCATCCTGGCGGATTTGTCGACCGCTGATCAGGTGTGTGTGCGGCTGAGTATTCATCAGCGATAGCCAATCGTGGATCGCGATACCGTTGTGTAAGTCTCGCTCCTTCAGTGCCATGGCTTGCAGGATCCCGCACACCGGTTCGGCGACATAGGGCTCCATGCTGACCCAAACGACAGACCTGAGCGCAGGTAACTGATCCAGCTGCGAAGCCAGTTTGGGCCACAGATCGCTACCCGGGGTCGGTGCGAGCGTCACCACCACGGAGGCCTTCGCGGCATTCAGCAAGCCAGCCATCTGCTTGGCTTCGAGCAGAGGATTGATCGCCATGACGATGCCAGCCGCCTCCCCGCCCCATATGGTGAAATGGGTTTCCGGCAGGTTGGGCAGGATGAAGGCAAGCACCTCGCCCGGTTTGATGCCCAGGTCATGGAAGGCATTCGCCGCGCGGGTGATATCCGCGAAGAGCTGGGAGTAGTTCCACTCGCAGGTGCGCTTGAAATCGGCGGCATTGGCGAAGAAGCTCAGCGCCGGCGCCCGGGGGGTGCACTTGGCGGCCTGCCGCAGCGCTTCATAAGTGCTGGATGCCAGGCCACGCTCCGACAAGGGGACTCGTTCGAGACTTTCGATGTCACTCAGGGTCTGCACCGTCATCAGGCTTCCTCCACGACACGGTTACGTTGCACGCCGAGGTCGATCACACCATCAGCGCTGCGAATGCGCGCCTCGACCACATCACCCGGCTTGAGATACTGCGTCCGGCTTTCCTGCGCCTTAAGGAACAGCTTCCACTTGGTAGCTTCTGGCATCAGGGCCGCAATGCGCTGTTTGGCCGGCGAAGGAACGGTCAGCGCACAGCCGGCGGGTGTACCGGTGGCGATCAGGTCTCCAACGGCGAGGTCTTGCACGGCAGAGAGTTCGGTAAGGGTTTCGGCGGGGCCGTAAACCAGGTTGGCCGTGCTGTCGTTCTGGCGCACCTGGTCGTTGACCGTCAGGCGCAACTGCAATGCCTTGAGGTAAGGCATGCTCTTGGCATCCAGAAGGCAGAGGTACGGGCCGACCGGGCCAAATGTGCGGAAGCTCTTGCCCTTGTAGAACTGCATCTGAGGGATCTGAATGTCACGAGCCGAGTAGTCATTGACGATGACGACGCCTGCGATGAACTCATGCAGATTGGCGTCGGTAACAGCCACCGCGCCGGTGATTGCGCGTTTCATCACCAGCCCCAGTTCGATCTCGTAATCAAGGAAGCGCACGGTGCGCGGCTTGATCAGGTCGCTGTCCGCCGCCACCAGGCAACTGGTCGCCTTGGTGAAGATCATGTTGAATTTCTTCGCATCCGGGTCCATGCCCGACTCGATCATGTGCTGACGGTAATTGGCGCCCTGGCAGACGAACTGCTGGTTACGGGTGATCGGCGACAGCAGTTTCACTTCGCCCTCCGCAAGCTCCGTACCTTTTATTTGAGCGAGGTCGTCGAGGCTGTTCTGGCGAATGAAGTCACCGGTGGTTTCAAAAACACCGGGGACAACCGTGATACGGCCCTGGCGTAGCACGCCCCAGTGGATACCGTTCTGAAATTCAAAGCGGACTACGTGTACAGCAGACATTGAAGGTACTCCTGGAGCAGCGTTTGTCCCGCCCGCGGCGGCGCGAGATCTGTGGTGTTGTTCTGTGGAAAGGCTGGCAGCCCTACCCGAACATCCGCATGAGTGTTACCAGCTTGCGAAGGGTCAGGTCGGGGCTGCGTCGCAGGTTCCGGATCAGCGCACGCAGCTTGCTCAAACTCATCCTGGGTTTTGTAAAGCTCTTGGGCATGCGCTGCCCCCACTGCGCCATTGCCTCGGGGCTTACGGGATGAATACCCGTAGGCTGTGCGGCCGTGAACACATCCCCGTCGCAGTAATGCTCGTGCTTATCGCCCCAAGGGTCTTGCCAGTAATCGAAGATCTGACTGCCCAGAATGTGTCGACCGATTCCCCATGAGTGCTCCCAACCGCGCTCGCGCAGGACGCGCTGCCCCATTCCCACCGCATCGGCATCGACAACCTCATAGGCGCTATGGCTATAGGTGGCCATGAACCCTTGCGCTATCGCGAGCGTATGGTGAGCCGCGGGAACTTCACCGAGGTCAAGGCGCATGAAAGTGACGATAGGTGTGCCATCGGGGAGCACCTGCACATCGCTGGGAATAAACCCGAAGTGCTTGGTGTACCAGGCACAGGTCGCCTGGTAGTCGGCCACTTCGATGACGATGTGACCGAGTCTGAGTACTTCAGGGGGAGCGATCGGCGGACGCTGCGTGGCGTTGATTCGCGGTTGCTCGTGCGCCAGATTCCAGGCAAGAGGCGCTCTGTGTACCAGCGTTTTACCTGGAATCTGCTCGCAAACAGCTTCCACGATGAAACCGGAAGGATCGGTCAGCCTGACGTAATACCCGCCACCAGGATGTTCCGATTTTTCTACCGCTGAGGCGCCTGGGATGCGCGTTAGTTTTTGCAGCTCCTTGAGCGACTCGACTGCCAGTGCGAACCCGACAAAACGTGCCTGTTCTGCACGATGGACTCGGTAGCAGTACGCAGTGGGGTCGGTGGCGCGCAGATAAAGCGTATCGGCGTCCTGCTGACTGACTGTCAGGCCGAAATCGGTCAAAAACCGCGCCGCCTCGTTCAAGTCCGGCCGCTGAAAGATCAGGTGAGTCAGCCCCTGGGCCTTCACCGTCGGCTGCGGATGCCGGGCGGGTTGTTGCGTTGCCAACCGGTGCAATTGGTTTTTGTTGTTCATTGTTCTTGTTTTCCGGGTTTTTAGGGTAAAGCCGTCCCCGCGCCCCTGAAAATCCAGAGGCGTTTAGTTGAATCGGCTTACGAACTAGTCGAGAGAAGGAAGTGTTGGCAGCTCTGTAGTCGCCAGCGCACGGGCCTCCTCTGGTGCCACACCCAATGCCCGCAGCACCAGCTCGGCCGTGTCAGAGCCCGATTCGCGCCACGTTCTATGCCCTTCCAGCACCAGGAAAATCGAGCCCAGCACACTGCTCGATATCAGCGTCAAAACTGAGAGCAATTGCTCCTGCGCAAACGTGTACCGCCCACTGGCAAGTCCACTTAGAAGATCGGTAGTCGCCTGGCTGCTGAACATTTCACGCAACGAAGCATTGCTCATGGCGAACTTATGGATGAACGCCCCCCAATGGGAGTCCTCATGAGCGCGACGAATGAAGAGTCGAATGCCATTGGCAAGACGCTGAGCCGGATCGGTGAGAGCGTCGAAGCTCTTGTTGACGCGCTCATGCATCTCCCTGGCGAGATGGCTGGCAACTGCCTCGAACAGGTTTTCCATGCTGTCGATGTTGCTGTAGATCGTTCCGCGCGCTACTCCTGCCTCTTGTGCGAGGTCAAGGATGTTCACCTGGGAGGTACCTCTTTCAGCGAATAGGCGGAAAGCGGCTTGATGAATGCGGCGCTGTGTCGGATTCAGGGATTCCACGTTCTCTCTCCAAAATTACCTTATGAGTCAATTGAACACGCGTGTTCAGCTGCAGTCAACAAAGTTTTTTGAATCAAGAATGAAACCATCCAGGAAAACCGTTCTATGCCGCATAAAAACGGATTCCTCGAATGTTTTTTCAAGGTCCACGAAAAGATTTGGAGTTCTATTCACCAACAAAAATGAACATGAATGTTCAGCAGAAGGCCTGGCGAATCGAGAATGATATCAGGGGCTAAGGTAGCGGCTTACCGGCGATTTTCTTGGCTCTGGCCGGTGTTACGCCCAGAGCCTTGAGAATCATCTCGGCGACCAGCAGATCGTGCTCTGCCGCCGCACGCCCCTCGACAACCGAGCGCATGGCTCCGGTTGTGCACGATACGACCATGTCCAGGGCGACCCCTTCGTCCTCATAAGCGAAAGTGCCCGCGCGCAGACCTTCACGCAGGTCACCCAGCACATGATCAGCCAAACGCGAACGCATGGCCTGATCGGAATGGATGATGCGCAGAAGCGCGTTAGCCCATTGATGGTCGTAGGCAGCCCGACGGACGAACATGCGCACGCCGATCGAAAGCCGCTGTGCGCCGCAATGCACGTCCGAGCTCAAGGCGGAAATGGCATCGGAGAACTCGGACGCCATGGCGATGCCAACGGCCTCGAGCACTTCGTCGCGCGTTCGAAAATAGTTGTAGATGGTGCCGTTGGATACCGCAGCCTCCGCGGCGACCTCGAGCAGTGCAATCTCCCCCACCTCCTTACGTGCGACAAGACGCAATGCCGCGTCCACCAGGCCGCGACGGGTGCGTTCACGCTTCTTGTGGCCTCGAGTGAGAGGTTCTTGCGCAGTTTCTTCTGAAGGAAAAGTGGGGGACGGCATCTTCACGCTCTTAATCGAGGGGGCTCGTTGATGGTAATGGAAACGCTATCGGCAGTGGAATCGACGCTGGCCATCAGGATCTGGCACTCTCGAACCAGACTGTCTGCCTCTGTGCCGGGAGCGTGGTGCATGATGATACGGTCGGGGCGAATCGCAACGAGCGTGCCTTTGGCGGCCAGCGGCAGGATCTCATGGTTCAGGTCTTCGATGAAGTCGCAACCGCTGTCGGAGCGCTGACCACAGGGGCCGATCTGCAAGAAGTGACCGCCCATCTTGATCCATGAAAAGACTTGAGCAGTGCTCAGCAGTGATAACGGGTCAACACCGAACCCGACCAGGGTCAGGTTGTGTCCAAGCGTATCGTCGCTCAGCTGGATCCGCTGTTGTGTGTTGCGCACCCAGGCCTGGGGAAACAGACTGCCGCGAACCAGTTTGTCGCTACGACGATGCTGCATGAACAGACCGTTTTTGAAGATATTCTTCGGCTTGATGTCCAACTGTTCGAAGTATTTTCTGGACGCGGGCGTCAACGCCAGCGTGCGCATCATGCCGTGGATGAAGAAAGCGGCGACCTTGTTTCTCGGCATCACCAGGCGGCCCATGAGTTTCGCCAGATTGATCATCGCCTGGGCATGGGGCCGGCGCTCCACGTCATAGGTATCGAGTATTGAAGGCGCGGCTTGCCCGTGAAGGACCCAAGCCAGTTTCCAGGCAAGGTTGGCGCCATCTCGAAGTCCTGCGACGAGACCTTGCCCGACAAAGGGCGGGGTGATGTGGGCCGCATCCCCTGCAAGGAAGACTCGCCCCTTGCTGAATCGGTTGCAACAGCGCGCGTGGAATCGATACACCGCCTTGCGCTCGATTTCCAGCTCCTGCGGATTGATCCATGGCGCGATCAGCCGGGCGATGCTTTCCGGGCTTTCCAGCTCTTCCCGGGATTCGCCGGGGTGCAGCATGAACTCCCAACGTTCCCTTCCGCCGGGAGCGGGCATGTGCGGTGTCGGGCGCCGTGGATCACAGATAAATTCAACGTGATCGATCGCTGATTGATGCCGGTTCCTGGTATCGACAATCAGCCAATCCTCTGCATAGGTTTGTCCTTCGAATTCCTGGCCAATCAAGGCCCTGACCCTGGAACTTGCTCCATCGGCACCTATCAGGTATCGGGCGCGAACGGAATGCACGTGGCCATCCTGATCCCGTACGGAGGCAACGACACCTTCCGACTCCTCGACCAGATTCTCAAGCTCGAATCCGCCCAGGCTGGTCACTGTCTTCAGTCGGGAGACCTGGTTGCGCATCGCATGTTCAAGATCGGGTTGATAGAACGTCACCAGTTTGGGATGACCGTCGATGCACCCCGCGGTATTGGCCCGACTGAATTGCCCGAGGACCGGGGAATGCATCTTCACTTCAGGGATAACGATCTTCTCGAAAGCGTCTTCCGACAATCCGGCCAGTTGCAGGATGCGAAGCGCCTCGTTGTCCAGGGCAATGGCGCGGGGCATCAGCAGGACCTCATGGGACTTGTCCAATACCAGCGTCTTTACACCATAGCCGCCGAGCAACGCCGCGATTGTCGCCCCTACCGGACCGTTACCGACGACCAGCACATCGACAGCGGTGGAAGGCAATTCGGAACCTTTCTTGTTGTTGTTCATCTCGAGCCCTTGTTGTGATTGAAGTCGTGAGACACGCAGGTCTCATCGTCAGGCAAGGTGAAGGTATGTAAAATTGAAACATTTTTCAATATTGAAATTCTTGTCATTAATTTTTTGGCACCAGTTTCCGACCGACGAGGCTTGGCTTCCGAGCCGATCAGCGTTGTTATTGGAGTGACCACGTGTCTTGCCTCACGGCGCATAACTCTGTTTCAGTTTCAGGAATCCAACGTGGCACGTCCGCAATCCCATCCGAACCCGGTCCAGCTGTGCTTCGTCGAGTTCGAACTCGACGAAACCAACGCCTGCTTGTCACGTAATGGAGAAGCCGTGGCGTTGGCACCAACGCCCTTCATGCTGCTTTGTGCACTTGCACGCCAGCCGGGATCGCTGGTGACCAAGGATGCTTTGCTGGATGAAGTATGGGGACATCGGTTTGTCAGCGATTCAGTGTTGAAGACGGCCATCAGCGATCTGCGCAAGGTGCTGGGCGACGACCCCAGGCAGCCCCGCTTCATCGAGACGGTGTCGCGGCGCGGCTATCGGTTCATCGCCGGGCCATCCCCTGCCCCTTCGATACCGTCTGCATCCACGACGGTGCCAGTGGTCGGCGCGTATCCATCGACACCATTCATTGGTCGCACCGACAAACTCTCAAGACTGCAAAGGGCATGGGAGCGGGCTTGCGGCGGGCAGCGTGCGGTGGTTTGGCTGGCCGGAGAACCGGGAATTGGCAAGACCACGTTGATCGAGCATTTCCTCGCGAGCCTAGGCGGCATCGCCTGTGCCCGCGGCCACTGCGTGGAGCACTACGGCACCGGCGAACCGTACCTGCCGGTGTTGGAGGCTTTGGCCGATCTGTGCCGCAGCGACCCTGCCCTGCCGGCACTGCTGCGCACCGTGGCGCCGACCTGGCTGCTGCAACTGCCGTGGCTGAGCACAGCGCAAGAGCGAGACGCGCTGCGGCGAGAACTTGCGGGCATCGGTCCGGATCGCATGCTGCGAGAAATGGGCGAGCTATTGGACCGCTACACAGAGCAGCGACCGCTGTTGCTGGTGACTGAAGACCTGCACTGGAGCGATCGGGCGACGGTCCAGCTCATCGACTATGTGGCGCGTCGGCGCGGCCGCACACGACTTATGTGGCTGTCGAGCTTCCGCGTCGCCGAGGTGGTAGCGCTCGAACATCCGCTCAATTCGTTGCGCCACGAACTGCGCCAACAACGTCTGTGCGAGGAAGTGGTGCTCGATCCGTTCTCGGAAACCGAAGTCGCTGACTACATCGCGCTACGTTCGACATCGCTGGCGCGCGATGAAGCCTTCGTGCGCGCCCTGCACGAGCGCACCGACGGAGTGCCGCTGTTCGTGTCGTCAGTCATCAGTGAAGTGATGGATCCGGCGGACGACGACGCCACCATCGAAGCCCGGCTGGCGGGAATGGCGGTTCCCGAAAACCTCGCGGCCATCATTGATCACTACATCACCAGGCTCGGGCACGAGCAGCGTGCGCTGCTCTCGGCGGCAGCAGTCTGCGGAGTCGAATTTCGGGTCGAGACGGTTTCGCTGGCCCTCGAGCGCGATCTCGCTTGCGTGGCCGACACCTGCGAGGAACTGGTACGCGAGCAGATGTGGCTCACGCGGTCGCGGGTCGCCGAACCTGATGAAATGGCGGAGCTACCCTACTCGTTCCGCCACGCCCTCTTCCGCCAGGTACTGTACGACCGCACGCCGCGCTCGTTGCGCACCCACCTTCATCACCAGGTTGGCGCTGCGCTCGAACACGAACGCATGGCCGGCGTGCCGGTTGCTGCCTCGGAACTGGCGACACACTTCGACCGGGCTCGGCAGCCGATGATCGCGCTGCGTTATTACGCCGAAGCCGCGGAAGCCGCGCTGCTGCACTTCAGCCCGGCGTTGTGCATCGGTCTCACCGAGCGCGCGCTGGTCCTGCTGCGGCAAGCACCGGAAGGGATCGAGCGCGATACGCTCGAAATTACCTTGGCGACGCTGCAGGGCGTATCGGCTTTCCATACGCTAGGTGTCGGCAACGAAGCCAGGAACGCGTTCGAACGCGCGTACACGCGGCTAGCGGAGGTACCCGAGCATCCGATGCGCGGGCGCCTGCTGCATGGCTTCGGCTATCTGCTAGGGCTGCGCGGCGACTATGCGCAGGCGCTGGCGGTAGCAGAGCGCGCCGAAACCCTTTCGCGCGAGGCGAATGATCCAGCGCTCATGCTGGTGGCATGCATCGTACAGGGCGAGGTGCATCATCTTCAGGGGCGCACGCAAGCGACCCGCCATTGGCTGGAGCGCGCGCTCGCAATCGCCGAGCCGCTGGACATTGGGGCGAACGAGATCTTTGCGGCCGATCCTCAGGTCATGCTGCACGGTATGTTGGCCATAGAACTCGTGCGTTCCGGTCTTGTTGTGCAAGGCCGGGACCACATGCAGCGGGCGCGAACCCGCGCGCAGGCGCTTCGCCAGCCCATGACTTGGCTGGTCGCCACCTGGCAAGAGGTGTTGATCGAGGTGCGGATGGGGAACCCTCTGCGGGTGGCAGCGCTGGCTGACGACATGCAGACGCTGGTCGACGAGTATTCTCTGGCACTGGGGCGCACGGCTTGCCGCTGGTGGCGCGGCTGGGCCGAGGCGCGCAATGGCGCACCGCGTGACGGCTATCGCAGCATCCGCGAGGCCTACGACGAACACACCGGACTCGGCATGCGCTCCGGTGCCAGCGAGGTGCTCGGCTACGCCGCCGAGGCGCTGCTGCTGGCGGGTGACTTGAACGCTGCGCAAGTCGAACTACAGGAAGCACTACGAGTGGGGGAAGAACTGGGCGAGCGCGTGTACCTGCCGCAACTGTTGCTGCTGGAGGCAGCGATTGCGCGGATGCAGGACCGGCTCGATGCCGGCAACATCGCAGCGCGGCGAGCGATTGAGGAAGCGCGCACCCAGGCGGCACCGTGGCTGGAGCTGCTCGCGCTGGTCGAGTTGTGCGAGCACCACGACGCGGCTACCGAGGACCGCCGGACCCTGGCGGCGCTGGTTGAGCAATTGCCCGAAACCGATGGAACCGAGCTGGTGAAGCGTGCGCGCTCGCTGCTTCAGGCTACAAAGCCCGTGAATTAAAGACGCAAAACCTGTGGGAGCGAGCCTCTGTGGCGAGGGGGCTTGCCCCCGTTGGGGCGCGGAGCGCACCCGAATCCAGTCACCGCGATTTTGAGTTAGAAAGCGGCGACCGGTTTTACGACTGCTTCGCAGTCGAACGGGGGCAAGCCCCCTCGCCACCGAGGCAGGCTCCCACAAGGGCTGCAGTATTCCCGACCGAAGTACGACCTTTCGCTTACGACTTGACCAGGGGGACGGCCTACGCTGTCGTCGAACTTTCTGATCCCCTGGTCTGCAATGAGCCTGAACCCTGAATCCAAGTACCCGAACCGCCGCTCGTATGTCGTGAAGCTGCGTAGCGACGCCATGCCCGGGGCGCTCGTGGGCCGCCTCGAAAACCTGGTTACCGGACGTCAAAGCGAGTTTTCGTCCGCCGAAGCGTTGCTGGAGTCGATTGACTCCGACCTCGCGTCAGCGACCGGCGAGCACGCGGCAGATGCCGACAGCGAGTGACACCTCCAACCTGAATCAACACTCGATATGGCGACCGAACGGCGACGCTTCGCTGACGACTTCGCACACACCGGGCCCTACGCTGATGCCACCTCGAATCTACACGAGTCCAATCCGATGCCGCGACCTCCAACCTCCCATCCGCTGACCCGCTGCGCCGGGCGCACGCCCCTGCAACATGCCGAACGCCTGCTCGGCGTCGTCGTGGGTGCGGCGCTCGCCGCCTCTATCGCCCTGGTCTTGACCGGTTGCTCCACGGAGACCGCCAAACCGTCGGTGCCCCTGGCAGCCAAGTTCGCAGCAAGCACAGCCTCCGAGATGGAACCCGAAGCCGCGTGGTGGGAAACGTTCAACGACCCGGTGTTGACCGATCTGGTGCGCCGCGCAATGCACGAGAACCGTGATATCAAGATTGCCGCCGAGCGCGTGCGCACCGCTCGCGCCGGCGAGACGATCAGTCGCTCCTGGCTCTTTCCGAGCGTCGGAATGTCCGCCTTCGGCTCCGACAGTAGTAGCGGCTACAGCACGGCCAAGAAGCAGGGAGTTCCGGACACCAAGACCGTCGGCGCAGGCCTGGACGTCTCTTGGGAACTCGACCTCAGCGGACGCCTGCGCGCAGGCGCGGCAGCAGCCGAGGCCGAGGCACTGGCTGCGGAGGACGGCGTGCGTGGCGTGCGTCTGTTGGTAATGAGCGACGTTGCCAGCAACTACTTCACGCTGGTCGGTGCGCTGCGCCAGGCCGAAACGTTACGCGCGATCTCGACCGCGCAGGACGAGACACTGCGCCTGGTTAATGCCCGCCACCGTGTCGGGCTGGCCACCGCCTTCGACGTCGAGCGCGCACAGACCGATGCCGCTTCGGCGCGCGCGCAGATCCCTGCGCTGGAAACCCAGGCGGCTGTGGCGCGGCACCGCATCGCGGTATTGATCGGTGACCAGGCCTTTAATGCCGCGAGTATCCAGCCCTCCCCCGGCAACGTGGTGGCGCCCGCGGCCCGACAAGGGCAGCCCGCCACCCTGCTGCAGCGCAGGCCTGATGTATTGGCGTTGATGGCGCAACTCGATGCCGCCAATGCGCGCCGTCAACAAGCCGCAGCCGAGTGGTTTCCACGGTTGTTCCTCGGGGCATCCTATGGCCGCCAGGGCCTTGAGATGAACGGTCTGGACCTGGGCGCCGCCCGCTTCACCAACGTAGCCGCCCTGCTCACCATGCCGATCTTCAACGCCGGGCGCACGCGCGCGATCAACGAGGTCGCCGAGAGCGGCCAACGTGAAGCGCTACTGCGCGCCGAGGACGGCATTGTGCGCGCGCTCGAGGACGTGGAAAACGCCCTCGTCACCCAGACCCAGGAGCGCCAGCGTGCCCAATCGTTGCAGTCGGCCACCGAGTCCGCGGAGGCTGCGCTGAGCCACGCGCAGTCACTCTACGATAGAGGCCAGATTGATCTGCTGCCGCTGCTGGATTCACAGCGAGCGCGTCTGGCGGCACGCCTGAACGCCAACGAAAGCAACACCCGCCTGCTGCTCGACAGCGTGCAGCTCTACAAGGCATTGGGCGGAGGCTGGCAGGTGTTCGAACACCCCGCCACTCCCACCGCAACCATCGAAGCCGACCGGCCACCACTTTCCTAAGAATCTGTCGTTTTCCAAAGAGGAACCGTCTTGAAGAATTCCCTTACTGCGGCCGGCGCCCTGGCCGTAGCCGTCATGCTGTCCGCGTGCAGCCCGGACCAACCCATCGTGCAGGCACCACGACCGGTTCGCACCGCTGAAATCAGCTACGACAATGCCCGCGATATCAGTCGCTATGTCGGCACCGTACAGTCGCGGCACGAAGTCGACCAGGCCTTCCGCGTGGGCGGCAAGGTCGCCCAGCGCAAGGTCGATGTCGGCCAGTATGTGCACGAAGGCGACATCCTGGCTGTGCTGGATGACAGCGACTACCGCCTCGCCGAAGACGCGTCGCGGCAACAATGGACGGTTGCCGTCGAGCAGACGCGCCAGGCCGATTCCGACCGCCAGCGCCTGACCGCGCTGAAGGCTGATGGCTCGGTCAGTGCGGCCGATGACGAGCGCGCGCAGACCAACGCCCAAACCGCGCATGCAACCGCCGAGGCCGAGGCACGAAAGCTCGAACTCGCGCGCAACCGGCTCAAATACACCGTGCTGCGCGCCTCGCGTAGCGGTGTTGTCACGGCTGTACGCTTTGAGGCCGGACAGGTCGTGGCCGAGGGCCAACCGATCGTCTCGGTTGCGAATCCGGATGAGTCCGAGATCGTCATCGATGTGCCCGAGGATCAGCTGTCGGTCTTCAAGGAGGCGCGTTTCAAGGCTTCGCTGGCCAGTGCACCGAACGAAGTCTTCGATGTCACGCTGCGTGAACTGTCGCCGCAAGCTGCGGCGCAGACACGCACCTATCGCGCGCGGCTCAAGCCGGTGCAGGCGCTGCCACTGGGCGCCACTGCCACGGTAACCGCCGAGCGGATGATGACAAATGTCTCCGTGGCGGCGGTGCCAGCCACGGCACTGACACAAATCGGCGGCCAGCCAGCGCTGTGGGTGGTCACGCCCGAGGGCAAGGGTCCGGCGGGCATCGTCGAACTGGTGCAGGTGGCGGTGTGGGGCTATCGCAATGACGAGGTGCTCGTCTCCGGGCCACAGGCCGGCGCTTTGGTCGTCACCGCCGGGGTGCAGAAGATGGCATCCGGGCTGAAAGTCGCGCTTCCCGGCGCGTCGATTGTTGATGCGAACACCCCGCAGCAGGCCGCCCGATGAACAACTTCAACCTCACCGACTGGGCACTGCGTCACCGCGCCATCGTCCTGTTCATGCTCATCCTCGTCGCGGTGGCCGGTGCCTTCAGCTTCACCCGGCTCGGTCAGCTCGAGGACCCGAATTTTTCCGTGCCCTCCATGACCACCATGGTCATCTGGCCGGGCGCTACCGCCCAGCAAATGCAGGACGAGGTCCTCAATCGCATGGAGAAGAAATTCGAGCAGATCGACAACTTCGAGAAGGTGGTCACCTATGCGCGCCAAGGCTACGCGGGCATGACGCTCACCGTGCGCGGCGGCACCTCCAAGGCTGACCAGCGCGAGGCCTGGTACCAGGCGCGTAAAAAACTCAACGACCTGAGCCTCGAGCTGCCTGACGGCGTGATCGGGCCGATCGTAAACGACGAGTACGGCGACGTGTATGGCCTGATGTACGCCGTCAAGGGCGACGGCATCGGTCACGCCGACCTGTCGGACGCGGCCGAAGACATCAAGCGCCAGATGCTGAAGGTGCCGATGGTCAAGAAGATCGACCTCATCGGCAAACAGGCCAAGCGTGTCTACGTCGAGTTCTCGCACGAGCGCCTGGCAGCGCTGGGCATTACTCCGCTGGCCATCGCCGAAAGCCTCAAGAGCCAGAACGCCCTGTTGCCCGCAGGCCAGATCGACACCCGAGGCGACCGCGTGATGGTGCGCGTAAGCGGCCAATTCGCCAGTGAAGAAGCTATCCGTAACGTGCCCATCACTGCGGGCGGTCGACTGATCAAGCTCGGCGACATTGCGACCGTTACCCGTGGCTTCGAAGATCCGCCCACCTACACGGTACGCCACAACGGCCAGCCAGTGCTGATGCTCGGCATCACGATGACCAGCGACGGCAACATCGTGGACCTTGGCAAGGCGATGAATACGGCAGTCGCCAAGATCCAGTCCGAACTTCCACACGGCGTGGAGCTGGAGCTGGTGGCCGACCAGCCAACCACGGTGAAGGACGCCATCCTGGACTTCGGTCATGCGCTGGCCGAGGCGCTGATCATCGTGATCGCGGTGAGCCTGGCCAGCCTGGGCTGGCGCGCCGGCCTCGTGGTCGCGACCACGGTGCCGCTGGTGCTGGGCGGCGTGGCGCTGGTGATGCTGGCGATGGGCTGGAACCTCGAACGCATCTCGCTCGGCTCGCTGATTATCGCGTTGGGACTGCTGGTGGATGACGCCATCATCGCCATCGAGATGATGGTGGCGAAGATGGAAACCGGCATGGACCGCATAAAGGCGGCCGCCTTCTCCTATCAGTCCACCGCCATGCCGCGCCTGACCGGCGCACTCATCACCGTCGTAGGCTTCCTGCCGATCGGCCTCTCGAAGTCCACCACCGGCGAGTACGCAGGTGGCATTTTCTGGATCGTCGGCGCCGCGGTGCTGTTCTCGTGGATCTGCTCCGGCATCTTCACACCGTACTTGGCAGTGAAGATGCTGCCCAACGATTTGGGCAAGCACCAGCACGGTGATCTGTATGACACGAAGTTCTACCGCAGCCTGCGCCGCCTGATCGACGCCGCCATCGAGCACCGCTGGGTGGTCATCGGCGCGACGTTTGGCGCCCTGGTGCTGGCGCTGGCCTGTATCAAGCTAGTGCCGCAGCAATTCTTCCCTAACAGTTCGCGTCCTGAACTGGTGATTGACCTGCGCGTCAAGGAAGGCTCCTCGTTCGCCGCGACGACCGAGCAGGTCAAGCACATGGAAGAGATCCTGGCGAAGGACGAGGACGTGCGTTTCTATACTGCCTACACCGGCGCCGGCGCACCACGCTTCTATCTCTCGCTCAACCCCGAGCTGCCGAATCCCGGATTTGCCCAGCTCGTTGTGATGACCAAGGACCTGGATGCACGCGAGCGAGTCCGTGCACGGCTGATGACCTCGGCCGACCAACAATTCCCGCAGGCGTGGGTGCGGGTGACCCGGCTCGAGTTGGGCCCCCCTGTCGGCTACCCGGTGCAGTTCCGCGTCGTAGGCCCCGATACCCAAATGGTGCGCCAGATCGCCCGCGAGGTAGAGAAGGTGGTGGCGTCCAACCCGAAGGTGCGTGACCTCCAGCTCGACTGGAACGACCCGGTGCGTACGCTGAAAGTGCAGCTGGATCAGGACAAGGCGAGCGCGCTGGGCCTCACGCCGGCCGACGTGTCGCTGGCGACCCAGACCGTGATGAACGGCGCAACCCTGTCGCAGCTGCGTGAGCACGAGGACCTGATCGACATCGTGGCCCGCGCCGTGCCTGAGGAGCGCTTGAGCCTCGACACACTCAAAGACATCAACCTCTACACGCGCCAGGGCACGGTGGTGCCACTGTCGCAAGTCGCACAGGTGCGCTCGGAACTGGAAGAGCCGGTGCTGTGGCGCCGCAACCGCGACATGGCGATCACGGTGCGTGCCGACGTGAAAGATGGCGAGCAAGGTGTATCGGTGACGCAGCAGATCCGGCCGTTGCTCAAGGAGATCGAAGCGAAACTGCCGTCGGGCTACCGCATCGACGTGGGCGGCGCGGTGGAGGAAAGCGACAAGGCCAACAAGGCGCTGCTGGCGGTGGCCCCGCTGATGATGATCAGCATCCTGCTGCTGCTTATGCTGCAACTGCAGAACTTCTCTCGCATGTGGATGGTGGTACTGACCGCGCCGCTGGGCTTGATCGGTGTGGTGCCGGCGCTGCTGGTGTTCCAGTCGCCGCTGGGCTTCGTCGCGATCCTGGGCATCATTGCACTGGGTGGCATGATCATGCGCAACTCGGTCATCCTGATCGACCAGGTGCAAACCGAGATCGCCGAAGGACGCGACCCGTGGAATGCCGTGCTGGATGCGGCCATTCACAGGACTCGTCCGGTGATGCTGACGGCGCTGGCCACCGTGCTTGCAATGATCCCGCTAACGCGCAGTGTGTTCTGGGGGCCGATGGCAATTGCGATCATGGGCGGTCTTACCGTGGCGACGCTACTGACGATCTTCTTCGTCCCGGCGTTGTACGCCGCATGGTTCAAGGTGGATCGCCAGACGGCCGCTGATACCCCACAGGTACGGGGGAACGCCACGCTCGCTTCTGAGTGATGAGTGTCCCCCACCGTGTGATGGGTAGCATTGCGATCTTGATCGACCGCTCTGCTACCCATCGAACGCCTGCGTTCAGTATGCAAACTGAACACTCATCCTCTTCTTAATAGTGTCAGGCGGCACCAGGGACATTGGTTCCCATGCCCGCCGGCAGGAACGGTCGAATTTCATCGATTTCCGCAGCGCTGAGGCGCAACTCCAGGGCTGCAATCAGCCCGTCTACTTGTGCGCGATGGCGGGCTCCGACAATGGCGCCCGTCACGACCGGTTTGCGAAGAACCCAGGCGATGGCGACCGCAGCAGCGCTCACCCCGTGCCTTTCTCCAATGCGTGCCATGACGTCAACCAATGCCAGGTTCGCACTCAAACGGGGTTCCTGGAAATCAGCACTTCGGGCCTTGCGCCAATCGTCATCGGGCAGTTGCGAGATGCGTTCGCGCGTCATGCTGCCGGACAGTAGCCCTGATTGAAGCGTGGAATAGGCAAGCACACCCATCCCGGCCTGCTCACAGAATGGCAGAACGTCCTGCTCGATGTCCCGCATCAAGGCTGAGTATGGCGGTTGGAGCGAAACGATCTCTGTCACCGCCTGCGCCCGCTTGAGTTGAGCGACATCGAAATTCGATACACCGATCGCGCGGATCTTTCCTTGATCGCGCGCGGCGGCCAAAGCCGAAAGCGCCATTTCAATGCCTTCACTGCTGGCGTCGGCAGGAAAAGCAGGCCAGTGGATCTGATAAAGATCGATGGTCTCGACTTGAAGCCGGCGCAAGCTTGCGTCGATCTCGGCAAGCAAGGATTGAGGGGCCAGTGAATGCGAAATCTTCTTCGTGACCGGGTCCCAGACCAAACTGCCTTTGGTGAACACCAAAGGACGCCGTGAGGCCGGCACCCGCCGCAGCAATTGCCCCACCAGTTGCTCCGCATGGCCCAAGCCATAAACCGCAGCGGTATCAATCCAGTTAACGCCGCGTTCGACAGCATATTCAAGTGCGCCCAGGCTGTCCTTGTCATCCTGCGCTCCCCAACTGTACTCCCAGCCGGTGCCGGCGATTGCCCAGGTTCCCAGGCCAATCGGCGAAATCAGAAAATCCGATGATCCAAGACGATTGTTTTGCATAGCGACCTCTCCACGAATGATGGAGGAAGTATCCGGCAGAGGTCTCATGACGATAAGATAGGTAATCGTATTTGAACTACTGAACAACACTCATGAGTTATCACCCCGATCTCTCTGAACTCGACGCCTTTGCCGCCGTCGCTCGCCATCGCAGCTTTCGCAAGGCCGCCGACGAACGTGGCGTTTCGGCTTCCGCGTTGAGTCACGCAATGCGAGCGTTGGAAGCACGTTTGGGCATCAGGCTGCTGAACCGAACCACTCGTAGCGTGACCCCGACCGAGGCCGGCCAGCAGCTATTGGCGACGCTGGTCCCGAGCCTGCACCAGGTTAACGATGCATTAGCGCAATTGACCTCGATGCAGGAAGTGCCCACTGGCAAACTTCGCCTCAACGTGGCGCGTCCCGCGGCTCGCATCGTGTTTGCGAAAGTGCTGGCGCCCTTCGTGGCCAGGTATCCACGTATTCAGTTGGACCTGATCACCGATGATGGATTGACCGATATCGTCAATGAGGGATTTGACGCTGGAGTCCGCTTTGGTGAAAGCCTGGCCGGTGACATGATCGCAGTCCCTGTCGGCGCACCTCAATCGTTCGTGACCGTTGCTTCGGATGCTTACCTGGCCGCGAAGGGAACCGCGCACGTCCCCCGCGACTTGCTCGACCATGCGTGCATTGCCAGGCGTTTTCCCAGTGGCAAACTTTACGCCTGGGAGTATCAAGCCGACGGTCAACCGATACGATTGTCCGTCACCGGCCCGCTGATTCTGGAAGACGATGGGCTGATGATCCAGGCAGCGAAAGACGGCGCTGGTATTGCCTATGTCTACGAGGAGCTGGTGCGCGACGATCTCCGGAACGGGCATCTCAGAGAAATACTCCAGGAGTGGAAAGCACCGCCCAGCCGGTTCTTTCTTTACTACTCAAGCCGGCGCCATGTGCCACCCGCCTTGAAAGCGCTCATCGAATTTATCAGAGCTCGCGAGGCTGCGTAGCCGTCGTAAAATCAGCACTTGAAGCCCACGATTTTTTTCAACAAACGGAGTCACCTACATGGAAGTCATCAATCAGTTGCAGCCCGCAGAGTGTGCAGGCATGGAAGATATCCGACGCGAAATCGACGCCCTTGATCAGGCCGTTATCAAGCTGCTGGGCAAGCGTTTTCACTACGTGCTGGCCGCCTCGAAGTTCAAGACCTCGGTGACTTCGGTGCGCGCTCCGGAGCGTTTCAAGGCCATGCTGGCAACACGACGCGAATGGGCCGAAGCCGAGGGCCTGAGCCCGGATGCCATCGAGAAGATGTACAGCGACCTGGTGAACCACTTCATTGCCGAAGAGATGAAACACTGGGCGGCTCATCGATCCGAAGCCTGACGCTAGTGTCCTGACTGTCCGCCCTACCGGCCAGGAGCGGACAGTTGTTCCACTGCACAATCATTCAAGTAGTTTCACCCGCAAGGAAAGCGACCTTATGAAGCCCGTCAGAATTCGTACCCTGCAAAGTACTGATGCCGAGGCGTTGCTGGCGTTCGAGTTGGACAATCGCGAATGGTTCGAGCGCCACATTGACGCGCGCGGCTCTGCTTTTTACTCGGTGCAGGGCGTCACCGACCACATTGACGCTTATTTAGCTGATTTTGCCGCCGGAACCTGGCATCCATTCGTCATCGAAGATGACGCCGGAAACATCGTGGGTCGGGCGAACCTCAAAGGCATCGACATGACCGAGCGGTCGGCAGAAGTCGGCTACCGGATTGCCCAATGCGCTTGCGGACAGGGACTGGCAACGCTGGCGGTGAGGCATCTGATCCAGCAGGCGCAGTTGCATTGGAACCTTAAACAACTGGTGGCCACCGTATACGCTGAAAATATCGGCTCGGCAAAAGTACTCAAACGGTGTGGCTTCTTGATCGAACATGCGTCTCGAAAAGGGGCAGAGCACGAATGTCGGTTTGGTCTTTCGATTTAGCTGAGTGAGTCTCCATCGGCTCCGGATCTTCTCATGCTGATTGTCTGCGCCAAGTGCCGGGTGACGTGCCGAACTGGCGTTTGAATGCGCGACTGAACGCAGCTTCGGACTCGTAGCCAACGGCAAAGCCAATTTGCGCCACATTGCCGCGACCTTCGCGTAGGTGTTGAGCCGCCACGTGCATACGCCAGAGCGTCAGGTATTGCATCGGTGGCTGTCCGACCAATGCCGTGAATCGCTCCGCGAATACCGAGCGCGACATGCCCACTTCAAGCGCCAGCGCTTCTGCAGTCCAGCCCTCGGTTGGACGAGCATGGAGTAGCGCCAATGCGTGCCCGATATGCGGGTCTCGCAAACCCGCCAGCCACCCGCGCCGCTCAGCGGGTAGGCTGGCGACGTACTGGCTGACGGCTTCGACGAATAGCAATTCGGATAGCTTGGCGATGACCGTTGTCGAGCCGACCCGTCCCGCCGCGATTTCACTCACAGCAAAACGGAATGAGCTTTCGATCCAGGTGCCCGAAGCCGTCGCGCGCAGGTCGAGTTTCAATAAGGATGGCAGCGACGAAAGCAACGGGCTGAAGGGTGTTTCAGAGCCGAGGAAGCCACACAACAACTGCGTGACCTCGCCGCCCCCGCCGTACCTGATTCGTGAAATGCCGCCGACGTCTGGTGGCTGAATGGCTTCCCTCGCCGGCATGGGCGCAATGCTCAGGTCACTGCCAAAGGAATGGGCGTCATTGCGAGGAAGCAGAACGAGTTCGCCTGCCCCCACGTCGAGGGTGGCACCACCGTCTATTCGTATTTGCATGTGCCCCGCGGCGACAAAATGCGACGCAATGATATGTCGAGGGGCCGCCAGGAACGGTTTGCAATCATCCGCCGAGATTCTGCCGTTGATGCACCAGGGCGCAGTGAGTTCCGCCTCGAGGAAGACCCCTCCAGACAGCCTGATCACACGCAAGACATCAGAAAGCGCATCCAACACTTGCCCGTCCTCTTTTCCGGACTCCGGAGCAGGTATTCAGGCGCATCGGTCATTCACCACCTGAACCGCGATGCCTAGATTAGCACCAACGCGGACTCAGAGATCGATGGTCATTGGCTCCGACGTCAACCGCAATTGCCCCATTCCAACTCGACCAAGGCAGCAGGAGATCTAGATGAACACCATCGCTACCCTACCCGGCTCAGAGTCCGGCAACGCCGCCCGTTATGCTCAAATGGTCAGATCATCGAAAAAAGCCGAATGGCAGATCGATCGCGATTTGCTACAGGACCGGAGTTTCGACTTCTCGCGCAAATTCCTGCCCGATGGACTCTCGCAAATCGACCGCCTGACCTTTCTCGTCGAGGCCGAAGCACGCCTGCTCAGTCAGATTCAGGGCCGGACCTATGCGTACATCTTTGGCCTGGTCGAGCGCTTTATCAGTGCCAAAATGCTCGATCAAGGCCGAGCCCATGTATTTGACGATCAGCTTGCACTCGAAGCGCTGGTGCGCTTTTCCAACGACGAGATCAAGCACCAGGAATTATTCCGGCGCATGGAGACGATGATTGGTTCGCAATTGCCCGCGGGATATCGTCAAGTTGCCGATCCAAACGATGTGGCACGTGCGGTACTTGCAGCCAGCACTTGGTCGGTGCTGGCGCTGACCTGTCATATCGAGCTTTTTGTTCAGGCGCACTACGCACAGAGCATCGCACCGCGCGAGGAGTTGTGCCCCCTATTCAAGGATGTCTTCAAATTTCACTGGAAGGATGAAAGCCGGCACGTCGTACTCGATGAACTGGAGTGGAAGGCGGAGCATGCGAAACTGTCGCCAGCCGAGTGTGACCTGGCAGTGAACGATCTGATTGCGCTGGTGGCGGCCGTCGATGCAATCCTGCAGGCACAATCGGCATCCGATGCCGACTACTTTATTAGAAGTGTCTCAAGACCGTTCAGTGTCGATGAGACAGCGCAAATCCATGCCTGCCTGCTGAGCGCCTATCGCTGGCAGTACATTATCTCGGGCGTGCAGCATCCACACTTTGGCCGGCTGCTGACGCGCATGACAACGCCGGCACAAATGGCCAGGATTCAGACCGCACTGGCCCCCATCATGAGCAATTGATCGACAGCGCGCGACCGACCGTTTGTCGGCCGCGCGGCTGTGAACGCGACGGGTAGAAACGGCCAAGCGCGGCCTTTCAGGTAATGTGGGAAGTGGCCTGAAAAAGCTGTGGGCTCTGAAGGCAACAAACGGTGGCCGCAATGGTCCAACGCGCGGTTGAACACCAGGTGCGAGCTACCAGAAGCATCACCTGCCGACTGCCACTACCTCTGGGAGAACCAATTGTCAGCTGTCTTTTTGCGTCAAGTTTTCCGGTTATCGGTACTGCTCTTTTCCGTTGGCACTTCGTTCTCTGTTTACGCCTGCCCAAAAGGGCAGTACGAAGTCTGCGTGGTCACTTGTTTTTGTGCTCCGGGCTCCAAAGAGGAGACCGGGTCGATTTTTGAAAACATGAGCCAAATAGCTTCCTCTGGATTACAGAGTTGGATCGTGCAATCGCGCGACACCGCGGCAACTGGCGATATTCGGACAATCCCGCTGAATATCCGGGCCCAACTCGAACCCTACTATGACATCCAGGTGCTTGATTCAGCCCGCTACAAGGTAGGCGATGATGAGGAGCTGAACGCCGCAAACACCATGCTGCAGAATCCCGATGTCACTGCAGTCACCCTGATAGACATCATCGTCTTTCGCAGTGCCGATGATGCTCTTAACAATGTCGCGCTGTGGGCGCATGAATTGAAGCACGTGCAGCAGTACCAGCAATGGGGAGTTCGGGAGTTTTCCACTCGCTATACCCGTGATTACACAGCCGTCGAGGCGCCTGCTTACGAGATTCAAGCCAAGGTAGCCAGAGCGCTGAGAGCCAGCGTGGCCCAGTCAGAACCTCCTCGACTTCCTTGAGTTCAAGGGGTTGGACGTTTGCTCCATTAATGGATCAGTCAAATCCAAAAACCCATATTTATCCCAAAAACGATAAAGGGGATGATGCGCCTCCAGCCATTTATGTGAGAGCCATCATGAAGCGTGACACCAGCCTGACGTGGCGCCACGTCGATCCACAGAACCTTGACCTCAAAGGGATGCGGGTTGCCGTCGTGGGTGGCACCGGTGGCATCGGGCAGGCATTGAGTCGCTTGCTGGCCGCTCGCGGCGCTCGCGTCCTGGTCGTTGGGCAAACCTTTCGTGATGCTGGCACCCAGGGCATCGAATTTCTCCAGGCAGACCTGAGCCTGATGAGTGAGGCGCTGCGGGTCGCCAGGCTGCTGCCGGCGGAATCCCTGGATTTGCTCATTTTCACCACCGGTATCTTCGCCGCCTCCCAACGTCAGGAAACAGCGGAGGGCATTGAGCGCGATCTGGCAGTCAGCTATCTGAACCGCATGGTCATCCTGCGCAACGTCGGGCCGAAGTTGGGTACAGACAGGCCCAAGGCTAAGAACAAACCAAGGGTGATTGTCGTGGGCTATCCCGGCACGGGCCAGATAGGGACGTTCGACGACCTCAATGCTGAAAGGTCCTACAAGGCCATGTCCGCGCACATGAACACGGTGGCCGGCAACGAAATGCTTGTTCTGGATGCGGTGCAGCGCTACCCGCACCTGGACGCTTTTGGCTTGAATCCCGGTCTGATCAAAACCAGTATCCGTGATAACTTTTTCGGCAAGGGCTCGCTGAAATCGCGCATCGCGGAGGGCCTGATCGGGATGCTGACACCCACCGCCGAAACGTACGCGAAGCGAATCGTCCCGCTACTGGTTGCCCCTGAGATCGAGGATCGCAGCGGCGTGATGTTCAACAGCAAGGGCCAGGCGATCCTGCCGTCTACGGGCATGACTGAAGCGCATATCAGTCAGTTCATGGTCGCGTCCGAAACACTGCTTGCCCGGACGGGAGTTTCAGTCGCGGCCTCTTGATCGTGGAGGCAATCGCTCTCCATCACAGCCTCCGAGAGTCTCGACTCCGGACCAAAAGCAGGCAGTGGACGGAGCGATAGCCAATGAGTAGCTATGCTTGGTCTGTTGCGCAAACTGATTGTGCAGCCGGGAATTGCAGACACCCGTGTCGATCGCCGCCCCACTGGTACTCCATAGGCAGCCGCGAAATATGACGTCCTTGGTCTCATCGATCATCGAGTTACTCACGGCGCACCCGCATATCGCGTATCTGGCCGTGTTTCTCCTGGCACTTTCCGAGTCAATTCCGATCATCGGTGTCGTCGTTCCCGGCACCGCCGTGATCCTTGCGCTCAGCACTCTGGTGCCGAGTGGCGTGTTATTGCTCTGGCCGTTACTGATCGCCGCCACGTCAGGCGCCATTGCGGGGGATGGTCTTTCGTTCTGGCTCGGGCACCGATACCGCCGCGAGATTCTTGGCCTCTGGCCACTGAACCGGCATCCTGAGCTGATTCAGCGCAGCGAAGCCTTTTTCAACCGTCATCGCGATAAAAGTATCTTTTTCGCGCGCTTCACACCGGGCGTCCGCGCCTTCGTTCCGCTCCTCGCCGGCACGCTGGGAATGGCGGTCAGTCGGTTTTATGCCGTCAATGTCGTGTCGGCGCTCGCCTGGGCTCCGTCGCATATCCTGCCCGGCGTGCTCGTCGGCGCGACGTTCAGCATTCTCGGTGCAGCTGCAAAGCCGCTCGCGATCCTGCTGGTCATTTTAGTCGCGGTGGGCTGGGTGGTCCTGCATATCGTGCGCTGGGCGCTGCATCGCGGCATCCCCTACTTCATCGTCGCAGTGCAGCGGTTGCGGGGCTGGACCGGCGCCCACGACACCTGGCTGAGCCGCAGTCTCACTCACTTTCTCGATCCTTCACGGCCCGAAGCACGGGCTCTCGCACTGTCGACGGTCCTGCTCGTCGGTGCCGCGTGGCTTTTCTTCGGTGTCCTTGAGGACATCATCAACGGCGACCCGTTGCTGCTTGCAGATAGCGCGATATACCGCGTGCTCCAGGATCTTCGCACTGCACCGGGCGATGCGGTGATGATCGCCATCACAGAACTCGGCGACACCAAGGTCGTGCTGGCGGTCACGATTGTTGTCTTGCTGTGGCTCATGTGGAAACGCGCTTGGCGTACGGCTGCCTATTGGCTGATTGCGATTGCTGGCGCTTCGGGGCTCACCATAGTCATCAAGGTAGCGCTGTATCGAGCTCTCCCTGCGGAACCTCTCTATTCCGGGTGGAGTGCCTTTTCCTTCCCCAGCGGCCACAGCACGATCAATGTCGTGCTATACGGTTTTCTCGCCTTCCTTATCGCGCGTGATACCCGCCCGGCACGGCGCCTCGTGGTCGCTCCTGGCGCAGCCACCCTGATATTTCTGATTGCATTCTCGCACCTCTACCTCGGGGCACATTGGCTTTCCGACGTGCTCGGGGGGCTGACATTCGGATCCGCTTGGCTGGCGCTACTCAGCCTCTTCTACCTGCGGCGGCAGGCCGAGCACATTGGGTCAGCGGGGCTGCTCGCCCTCGGATGTGTGACACTTCTGCTCGCCGGCGGCTTCAATATTTACCGTAACCATACGACGGACAGCAGTCGTTATGCCGTCAAGGTGGGAACGTTGACCTTAGCTGCCACCGATTGGTGGGCGTCGGATTGGCAGCAACTGCCGGTGCGGCGTATCGACCTCACTGGCGAGACGAATGAACCACTGACGTTTCAGTGGGCCGGTGGTCTGCCGGAGTTGCAAGATGTCCTGCAGCGCAACGGATGGCGCACCTCAGCGGCATGGACACTGTTGAATACCCTGAACTGGTTTACCGTCCAGACTGACCCTGCCGATCTTCCGGTCATCCCCCTTTTCGCCAGTGGTCGCCTTCCCAGTCTGACTCTCGTTCGACCGTATAACGATGATGGGCCTGCCGGTTCGCGTCTGGTGCTTCGATTGTGGATCGTCGATATCGAGCTCACAAACGGGCGAACTATGCCGCTGTGGATTGGCTCGATTGTCGAGGAGCGTTTCTATCATCCCCTGGCCCTCATTACGTTAACGTCAACACAGCCCGATGCGAATACACCGCGCAGAATGCTAGCGGCCGTTCTTGAGGGTGGGCGGCTCGTATCCCGGACCGAAGGAATGGCAGATGCGGATTGGGATGGGCAGGTTCTGTTAGCTCGCACGGTGAAAAACAAAAATGAATGACCGTTCAGGGTCGTTTGCCGCCCTACTTCTGAAGGAGCGCTTCCCCATGGCCTGAATCAGGAATAAAGTAGCAAGACCTACATAAATCGTAGAAAACGCTACATGAAAAATTGGCTAGCTTTGATATTAGGTCTGCCAACTGCCAATGCCACCGAACGCATGCGTGCCTGGCGCGCACTAAAAGCCTCTGGAGCGGTGGTCTTACGCGATGGCGCCTATCTCTTACCTGATACCGCTGCCTGTCGAGAAGCGCTAACGTCTGTCGAGCGCGACATCTTGGCCATCAATGGCACTGCCTACGTCCTGCCTGTCGTTGATCCTGATGGTGAGCGCTTTATTGAGCTGTTCGACCGTAGCGATGATTACAGCAAGCTAGGCGCCGAGATCGAAGCATGCCGGGCACAGCTCAATGCCGAGAATGCACTGGTCACCACCAAGCAAATTCGCAAGCTGCGCAAAGCCTATGAACAGCTCGCCAGCATCGATTACTTTCCAGGTAAACCCAAACAGCAGATCGACTCGGCTTTGCAGGAACTGGAGACAGCAGTCAGCAGAGCGCTGTCTGCGGATGAGCCGCATAGCTGCGACCAGCCAATCACGGCGCTGAGCCTTGACGATTATCAATGCCGTGTCTGGGCAACGCGTAAACGCCCATGGGTCGACCGCCTGGCTTGCGCCTGGTTGATTCGGCGCTTCATTGATCCGCAGGCTCAGATCCTTTGGCTGAACACTCCACAGGAGTGCCCAGCCGATGCATTGGGTTTCGACTTCGATGACGCAACTTTCAGTCATGTCGGCAATCGCGTGACCTTTGAAACCCTGCAAGCCAGCTTTGAACTTCAAGAGCCGGGCCTGAGCCGCATCGCTGCACTGGTGCATTACCTCGATATCGGTGGCATTCAGCCGGTGGAGGCTGCCGGCATCGAACGGGTGCTGGCAGGGCTACGCGAAACCATTACCCATGACGACCACTTGTTGGCTGCTGCCAGCGCCATCTTTGACGGCCTGCTCGCCGAGTTCGTGAAAGAGGAACATCCCAATGATTAAGGCTTCCCCATCAGCTGTTGAAGAGGATCTGTCGAGGCCTGAACCGATCAGTTTGCGTGAGGCGTTCTGGTTCTGGCTGAAGTTGGGATTCATTAGCTTTGGCGGGCCCGCAGGACAGATCTCGATCATGCACCAGGAGCTGGTAGAGCGGCGGCGCTGGATTTCCGAGCGGCGGTTTCTGCATGCCCTCAACTATTGCATGCTGTTGCCAGGGCCGGAGGCTCAGCAGCTAGCAACCTATATCGGTTGGTTGATGCATCGAACCTGGGGTGGGGTGATCGCCGGGGGGCTGTTTGTGCTGCCCTCACTGTTTATCCTGATCGCGCTGTCCTGGATGTATATCGCCTTCGGCGAAGTCCCGGTGGTGGCCGGGCTTTTCTATGGCATCAAGCCCGCCGTGACGGCCATCGTCGTGCAGGCGGCCCATCGAATCGGCTCACGCGCGCTGAAGAACAACTGGCTGTGGGCTATGGCGGCGGCGTCATTTACCGCGATCTTCGCGTTCAATGTGCCGTTCCCGCTGATCGTGCTGGGAGCCGCGTTAATCGGTTATGCAGGAGGCCGCCTGGCGCCCGAGAAATTCAGGACCGGGGGCCATAGCGCCGCCAAAAAGTCCTTCGGCCCAGCATTGATCGATGACGACACCCCGTCCCCTGAGCATGCCCGGTTCAGCTGGTTGAAACTGGCGCTGCTGGCACTCATCGGCGCAGCGTTGTGGGCGTTGCCGATGGGGGTCTTGACCGTGCTCTTTGGCTGGGAAGGCACCTTGACTCAGATGGGCTGGTTCTTTACCAAGGCCGCATTGCTGACCTTTGGCGGCGCCTATGCGGTGCTTCCCTACGTCTACCAAGGCGCGGTCGGTCATTATGGCTGGCTGACACCGACACAAATGATCGACGGATTGGCGCTGGGGGAAACCACACCGGGGCCGCTGATCATGGTGGTGGCTTTCGTCGGCTTTGTCGGCGCCTATGTCTCGCAGGTGTTCGGCGCCGATCAGGTGTTTCTGGCCGGAGCCGTCGCGGCCACGCTGGTGACCTGGTTCACCTTCCTGCCTTCGTTCCTGTTCATCCTCGCAGGTGGCCCGCTGGTGGAGTCGACTCACAATGAACTCAAGTTCACCGCACCGCTTACCGGGATTACTGCCGCTGTGGTTGGGGTGATTCTCAATCTGGCGTGTTTCTTCGGCTATCACGTTCTTTGGCCCAAAGGGTTCAGCGGCAACCTGGACTGGCCTTCCGCGCTGATCGCGATTGCGGCGGCGATTGCCTTGTTCCGCTTCAAGCGCGGCGTGATTCAGGTACTGATGGCCTGCGCACTCGTTGGTTTGACTGTGCACTTACTGCGCTAGAGCGCGCAATGATCAACTATTTTCTGGCGGGCACCGGGCCTGCCAGATCACCCAGCCTACTGAGTTAGGCAGGAGGTGTTCCATGAGGTGGATTACCCGTGAACGACCCAAGATCGACCGCATTGCCTGTCCTTGGCTGATCACTCATTTTATCGATCCCCAGGCCGAGTTCTTGTACGTGCCCAGCAGAGAGGTTCTGCAGATTGCCGCTGAGAAAGGTGCAACGCCTTATGACATTCCGGGCGTTGAGCTTTCCCACGTAGGTGAGCTGTGCAGCTTTGATGCGTTCCTGAAGAAGTACCAGCTCAGTGATCCTGCCTTGCAGCAGTTGGCCAAAATCGTGCGCGGCGCAGATACCTCCCGCCTGGATCTGACACCGCAATCGGCTGGGCTCTATGCGATTTCGCTGGGACTATCGCAATGTTATGCCGATGACCACGAAATGCTGGCACATGGTTTGATCCTGTATGACGCCCTGTATGCCTGGTGCAAGGAATGTCAGGGCGAGTCGCATAATTGGCCTCCTCAGATGTGAGAGGCGTCCACACGGAGGTCCAGCCCGGAACTGGGCTCATGATCAGTGAAACACGGCACATTCTGATCTGCGCATTGCTGAGACTTGGGCGAGGCGGTTGAACCCGCCTTGTCCGAGCAGGAGAAGACCTCATGAACACACGAGACAATCGACGTTTCACTCTGCCAGTCTTCGCGATCCTGCTGACTGTGCTAGCCATTTTGGGCTTCGCAAGTCTTCGCTACTGTCTGGCCGCCGACGAGTTGCCGACTAACGACCTGCCACTGAAGCACGTCGCCGACATTCCATTGCCCGGTGGCGCCACTCGGCTCGACTACGAGAGCTACGATCCAGAGCGCAACCTGATGTTCATCGCTCATCTTGGTGACGGTGAAGTTATCGCCTTTGACATGCGCGAGTCCCGCGTTGTCGGGCGCATTGCGAACCTCTCGTCGGTACACGGTGTGCTGGTAATTCCTGAGTTGTCACGTGTCTACGCTTCAGCGACAGGTACGAACGAAATCGTTGCAATAGACGAAGCGACCCTGGCAATTATCAGTCGCATACCAGGCGGCATCTATCCGGACGGCATGGCTTATGTGCCTCACCTCCACAAGCTTTACGTATCGAACGAAAGCGGCGAAACCGAAACGGTGATCGACGTGGACACGAACACTCGTGTTGCGACGATTCCATTGGGAGGTGAAGTCGGCAATACACAATATGACCCCATATCACGACACGTCTTCGTCAATATCCAGACTCGTCGGCAACTTATCGAAATCGATCCCGCGACCGACCACATCGTGGCGCGCATTGATCTGCCGGGGGCACGTGGCAATCATGGTTTGTTGATCAATCCGCATGACCGGCTTGCCTTTATCGCGTGCGAAGGTAATGACAAGCTCCTCGTACTGGATATGCACACCATGCGGGTTATCCAGGCGTTCGATACCGGGGGAGCCCCCGATGTGCTTGCGTTCGATCCAGTGCTGAACACACTTTATGTCGCAGGAGAGGCCGGCATTGTGTCGATGTTCCACGTGAAGGGGGCAGTGGTCACGAAAATTGGCAATGGCAGCGTGGGCCCGCGTGCGCATGTCGTTGCCGTAGATGCCGCGACACACCGCTCGTATTTTCCGCTCAAGGATATCGACGGGCACCCGGTACTACGGATTATGGAACCCCGTTAGCGGATTGAATCGACTCTAGTTCCGACCGTGCTAGATGTCGGGCCTGAACTTACTCCTGCCTGACAATATCGACCGAGATCTCCACCGCAGCAATCGTGCCCCGGTTCTCAAGCCAGTGCGTGGTGTTCCTGTCCTCGGGCCAACCCACGCCCGGCCCATAGTCCGTGGCGACGCCATTTCGATGGTCGGTGATGGTTCCTTGCAGTATGTAGACGGTACCGGGTCTGTCTTTATGGTTGTGAACCGGCCCGAAGACGCCTCCAGGCTCGATGGTCACCATGCGCATTCTAAGCTGGCGCCCTGCCATGCCTTCGATCTCGGGGCCAAGGTCAACCGTTGCCAGTAACTTCACCGCAACGCCTTGTGTTTCAGGTGCTACCTGTTCGTCGCTCATCGTGCTCTCCTCTCTGTGCATACAGGGCTTGAATAGAAGTAAAGCCCCTAAGAACCGACAGAGAGGTAAATCCGCCCAACGACGGTCGCCAATGCGGCCAATTGTGGCCGATGGTCGTTGCATTTCGCTTGTCACCGGCGTTTGGCTAAGCTGAATAAATCGGGGGGTGAACTGAAACCTGAGTGATGGCGGCCATCAGCGGATCTTGATTGGCATCAAGACCGCACTCCCGAAGGAGACGACTATGTATGCGGTGATAAGAACCTACCTGGGCGCTGGAGCAGAACAGCTTTTCAAGCTTCTGGAGGAGCGCAATGCCGACGTCGAAGCCACCCTGCGGACAGTGCCCGGCCTCGTAAGCTACACACTGCTCAATACGGGTGATGGCGGCACGGCGGTAACTGTTTGCACAGACAAGACCGGCACTGATGCAAGCTTGAAAGTGGCGCGCGACTGGATTCAGAAAAATGCTTCGCATATTCAAGTGAAACCACCGATCGTGACGGAAGGTCCGGTGATTGTGCAGATAAAATAGATTCAACCGGTCGATGCAACACACTAGACACTGTGTAAACAGGAGGCGTGTTGCATCGACGGAATACATCGCGCTCAAAGCTACAACAACCCCATGGGCAAACCCGATCATAGCGCTCTATGATTGAACCCCATGACGACCTCTCTTCCGATCCGCCAACCCTGCCCTCCCGGTGCTTGCATCTGCGAGCGTGAGCAGCTGTTGGAAACCCCCGGCACGGACCTGCGCATCCTGAGCCTGACCCAGTCGGAAGAGAAACGCCTGATCGAACGCCTGGAAAACCTCCAGAGCCTGAGCGACCTGGAGCGTCTGCAACGGCGAATGTATGAGCAGTTGGGTCTGCGCGTGGAGATCGCTCCGGGCTTCAATGAAGTGCGCACCATGCGCGGTATCAATATCACCTTGGGCGAACTGCCGGGCCTGTGCCGCAAAACCCGTCAGTCGATCCCGGCGGCCATTCGCCGAGGACTGGAGAAGCACCCGGAAGTTGCCTACGAGCTGCTCAATGCCAACGACTTGTTGCGTGATGCCTGATGGCTTGCACCGTTATCCCGATACGTTCATTAGAATGCCCTGAAACAGGATCAGCGGTCGTACACGCGACACGGTCCGCTGCTATGCCTTCTCATGGGAGAACAGGTTTCAGGCCAGCCAGGACGTAGCTGGAAACTCAGGCGTGACCGTGGCCCCGGCGCCAGCCAGGAACGCGAAGATAAAAGGTGCCAGTCCGTAGCAGGAGGTGGCAGATGTTATTCATGGTCCGTTGGTCCATCAGTCCGCAGCAACGTAACAGCGCGATCGAACGTTTTCTCAAGACCGGTGGTGCCCCACCCGCAGGCGTCAGCATGTTGGGACGCTGGCATGCTGTCGGCGGCTCCAGTGGAGTGGGCATTGCCGAGGCCAGTGATCCAGTGGCGATTCAGAAGTGGGTACTGGAATGGAGCGACCTCATGAACATGGAAGTCCACGCCGCATTGACCGATGAACAGGTGGCGCCGCTACTCGCTGCCGCAGTGGGCAAGCAATAGTTGTTGTGGTGAGGGGGCTTGCCCCCGCTGGGCTGCGAAGCGGCCCCAAAATCTCTGATGTACCAAAGATTTTGTGAGTGCTACGCACTCAAACGGGGCGATGCGTCGTTCCGACAAGCCCCCTCGCCACATCCCTTCCGATTCACTATTTTTTCATCCCGATCCGTCGCCGCATCTCGGCGGTAATCGTCTGCCGGGTTTTCTTCAGATCGGCCCAGGGTTCATCGCCCACCTCGGCCAAACGTTCATGCACAGTGTGCAGGTTCCATTGATTACCCCCCTTGAGCTCAGACACTTCTTCGCGAAAGATCGGTACCGACACTGGCAACCCTTCGCGGCTGCGCACGGCATAAGCGCAGATCGTGGTGGCGCCGAGGCCGTTGCGCAGGTAATCGATAAAGATGCGCCCAACCCGGTTTTTCGGCCCCGACACCGCGGAAAATCGTTCCGGCAGCAGCTTGGCCATGTGACTGACAATCGCATGGCTGAAGTCCTTGACCTCGTCCCAACCGTGTTTGCGGGTGAGCGGTACGACCAGGTGAATCCCCTTGCCGCCGCTGGTCTTGAGAAACGCCTTGAGCCCCAGCTCATCCAGCACCGTGAGGATCAGCCGGGTCGCTTCGACCATGCTCTTCCAGGGCAACGCCGGATCCGGGTCGAGGTCGAGGACGAAGCGGTCGGGCTTGTCCAGATCGACCGACGTGGCGTTCCAGGTGTGCAGCTCCACGGTGCTCATCTGCACCGCGCCAATCAGGGCTTCGGCACTGTTGATGACCATCATCGGTTGGCCGGTCAGTGCCTTGTCCAAAGTGACAATGCCGGGTATGGCCAGATTCTCGGCGTTCTTCTGAAAAAACAGTTCGCCGGTGATGCCGTCCGGTGCGCGCACCAGCGCCACCGGCCGGTCCTTGAGTTGCGGCAGAATCCACTCGGCGACGCTGGCGTAATACTCCGCCAATTGCATCTTGGTGGTGCCGCTACTGGCATCGATCACCCGATCCGGATGCGTGATGCGCACCTTGCCCTGCTCCAGGCCGACTTGTGACGGTGCCGCTTGGGAGGTTTTAGTTTTAGTGGTTGAGGTTTTCACGGTTGTCGGACGCTCCTCGGTGATGTCGGCGGCAGGCTTGTCCTCGCGCAGCCCATGGAACACGGCCTGGCGCACCGAGCCGTCCTTGGTCATCTCGGCGAAGGCCACTTCCGCAAGCAGAACGGGTTTTATCCAGTGCACTCCCTTGGCTTCAACACCGGTGGGCGGGTTGACCACCGAGGGCTTTTTCGTCTGCAGCGGTTTCAGTTGTTCGTAAAGACGCTTGAGGCTCGCCTCGCTGAATCCGGTGCCGACCTTGCCCGCATAGCGCAATTCCCCGCTGTCACGGTCGTGCAGCCCCAGCAGCAACGCGCCAAAGGCACTGCGCGAGCCTTGGGGATCGGTGAAGCCGACCACGATGAATTCCTGCCGATGCTTGCACTTTAGTTTGATCCAGTCACTGCTGCGCCGGGACACGTAAGGCGAGCCCAGGCGTTTGCCAATCAACCCTTCCATGTGCATTTTACAGGCGCTGTCGAGTAACGCCTCCGGGGACTCGTTGAACGTGTCGGAGAACCGCAACAGAGGGTTTTCATCGGGCTTGAGCACAGTCGCCAGCGCCGCCCTGCGCGCTTCGACAGGAACTTCGCGCAGGTCCACGCCATTGAGGTAAGGCAAATCGAACAGGTAGTAAACGATGCTGGCGCTACGACCGGCATCGAAGGCGTTTTGCAGCGCCTGAAAATCCGGAACACCCTGCTCGTCCGCCACCACCATTTCGCCGTCGAGCCAGGCCGATTCCAGGCCCAACGCCGCCAGCGCTGCAGCCTGCTCTGGCAATTTGTGGGTCCAGTCGTGACCGTTGCGGGTGAAGAGCTTGACCTCATCGTGGTCGATGCGCGCCATGACCCGGTAACCGTCGAACTTGATCTCATAGCTCCATTCGCCGTCCGGCGCGGATTCCACCAGTGTCGCCAATTCGGGTTTGAGCAGCTCCGGCAGCCTGGCTTTACGAGCGCCTGTCAGTTGTGATGAGCGCTCTCTGCGCGCCTTCGCCGCTGGCTTTTTAACGGGACTGGGTTTCGACTTGGCGACAATGGTGCGATCGCTGAGTACGCTGTCGGGCTCGGCGGCGACCACGTCGTAATCGCTTTCGGGCCTGGCCGCGCCGTCCTGATGTTTGATCAAAAACCATTGCTCCTGCTTGCCCGGCATGTGCGTGCGCACGAGGTTCCACAGGCCGCCGAGCTTCTCCCCTTGCAACTCGAATTTCAGCCGGCCCTTGGCGTACGCCTTGGCAGGGTCGTCCTGGGGAATCCACACCCCACGGTCCCAAACGATCACCTCGCCGGCGCCGTAATGCCCTTCGGGAATGGTGCCCTCGAACGTGGCGTAATCGAGCGGATGGTCTTCGACGTGGATTGCCAGGCGCTTGACCTTGGGGTCCAGCGACGGGCCTTTCGGCACGGCCCAACTTTTCAGCGCGCCATCGAGCTCAAGGCGAAAGTCATAGTGCAGGTGCGAGGCGTCATGTTTCTGAATGCAGAATTGCAGCGCATGATCCTTCACCGCTTTTTTGCCCGAACGCTTGGCGGCGGCCGGTTCCGGAGTCGCCACAAAGTCACGCATGCGGTTGTAATCGTCCAGGGTCTTGTTCATGGCTTACCGGGTGCTCGCTGGCGGACGCTGAATCGGCACGTCTCTACATCAGCAGAGCGACAGGTCCGGAAAAAAATTCCATCGCCACTGGAATTGCCCGGACAGACGGCTGGGTCTATCGGGATGATCGCTCATAGCCTTGATGCGCAACTTCTTGCGCAGTTACTCGTCCCAAAAACACCTCAACAACGCTGAACGTCAGGTGGATCAAGCCCTCCAGCCGAGTGCGCAACTTCTTGCGCACCACTGCGCAAGAAGTTGCGCACTTTTTCAGGTGATCGCTGCCGAAAAACCTCTCCACGCTTAAAAAATAGCCTCAACCATCTGATTTATATGACAAAAAACATTTACGGCACGCTCCTTGATAACAGTCAGGCACCCACCGGGCGATACCGCCTCCCGGGCACTTTAAATTTATCCGCAAGGAGAGCACCCCATGGCAACACCAGCGTACATGTCCGTTACCGGCGAAAAACAAGGCCTGATCACTGCCGGCGCATTCACCGCCGACTCCGTTGGCAACACCTACCAGGAAGGCCACGAAGACCAGGTCATGGTTCAGGCGTTCAGCCACGACGTGATCATCCCGCGTGACCCACAGTCCGGCCAACCGACCGGTCAGCGTGTACACAAGCCAGTCGTGATCACCAAGGTCTACGACAAGTCTTCGCCACTGCTGCAAGCGGCGCTGACCTCCGGCGAGCGCATGAGCGAAATCGTTATCCAGTGGTACCGCACTTCGGCTCAAGGTACCCAAGAGCACTACTACACCACCAAACTGGAAGACGCGATCATCGTCGCCATCAACAACAAAATGCACAACTGCCAGGATCCGTCGAACTCGCACTTCACGCACCTGGAAGAAGTGCAATTCACCTACCGCAAAATCACCTGGACCCACGAAGTATCCGGTACTTCGGGTTCCGATGACTGGCGTGTTCCAGTCGCTTAATCGCGGCTGACGGTTCCAAACATCGGCCAGCTCTGCTGGTCGATGTCATTTGCGCCTTCCAGGAATTTTCGCGTCCGTTGATCCGGCTTTCGGGTGTCAACGCGCGCCGCAACACTGCACGAGGAACAAGGGATGTTCGCGCCGGCCAATCAGACTCACTTTGCCCTGACTGTCGAAGGTCTGGGAAACGACCTTCAGGTTCTTGCCCTGCAAGGTCGGGAAGCCATCAGCCAGCCTTTTGTGTTTGAGGTGGAGCTGGTCAGTGAGCAGCCGTCCCTGGACCTCGAAACGCTATTGCACAAACCGGCCTTTTTGCAGCTCTCGCCTGACGGCAGCGGCATTCATGGCCAGATCTACCGCGCCGCCCAAGGCGATTCGGGCAAACGCCTGACCCGCTACGCCGTGACCCTGCGCCCGCAGCTGTCCTACCTGGCGCACCGCATCAACCAACGCATCTTCCAGAACCTCACCGTGCCGAAAATCATCGGCATGGTCCTCGAAGAGCACGGCATCCAGAGCAATGCCTACGAATTCAAAGTCGGGGCGATTTATCCCGAGCGCATTTACTGCGTTCAGTACGATGAATCGGACCTGCAGTTCATCCAGCGCCTGTGCGAGGAAGAAGGAATCCATTACCACTTCCAGCACAGCACCACGGCCCACAAGCTGGTGTTCGGCGATGACCAGACGGTGTTCCCGAAACTCGCGCCCGTGGCCTACCAGCAAGACTCCGGCATGGTCGCCAACGACCCGGTAATCAAGCGCTTCGACCTGCGCCTGGAAACCCGCACCAGCCGTACCACCCGCCGCGACTACGACTTCGAAAAGCCGCGCCTGAAGCTGGAAAGCGAGAACCGTGGCGACGCCCTGCCCGACCTCGAAGACTACGACTACCCCGGCCGCTTCATCGACCGCGAACGCGGCAAGCAACTGGCCAAACGCGCCCTCGAGCGTCATCGCAGCGACTTCCAGCTGGCCGAAGGCCGAAGCGATCAGCCGTTGCTGGTCAGCGGCCACTTCCTGGCCCTGACCCAACACCCCAAGGCCAAGTGGAACGACCTGTGGCTGCTGACTGAAATCCTCCACGAAGGCAAACAGCCGCAAGTGCTGGAAGAGTCGGTGACCAGCAGCACCACCAATCTCAAAGACGATTTCCACCAGGGCTACCGCAACCGCTTCCAGGCCACCCCCTGGGACGTGCCGAACCGTCCGCCGCTGAACCACCCTAAGCCACGGATCCTCGGCAGCCAGAGCGCCGTGGTCACCGGGCCAAAAGGTGAAGAGATCCACTGCGACCAATACGGCCGCGTCAAAGTGCAATTCCACTGGGACCGCGAAGGCCAGGCCGACGACAAGACCAGCTGCTGGCTGCGCGTCTCCTCCGCCTGGGCCGGCGCCCATTACGGCGGCATCGCCATTCCACGGATCGGCATGGAAGTGCTGGTCAGCTTCCTCGAAGGCGACCCCGACCAACCGCTGATCAGCGGCTGCCTGTACCACAAGGAAAACGTCGTCCCGTACGCCCTGCCGGCGAACAAGACCCGCAGCACCTTCAAAACCCTGAGTTCTCCGGGCGGCGGCGGATTCAACGAGCTGCGCATCGAAGACAAAAAAGGCCAGGAACAGATCTTCCTGCACGCCCAGCGCGACTGGGATGAGAACGTCGAACACGACCAGAAAATCCGCGTCGGCAACGAACGCCACGACACCGTCGAGCAAAACAGCTACAGCGAATTCAAGGCCGAAGAACACCACACTGTCTACGCCGATCGCAAAGTCGAAGCCCGCGCCAACGACCACCTAACCGTGGGCGTCAACCAGCACATCAAGGTCGGCACCGGCCAATTCATCGAAGCCGGCCAGGAGATCCACCTGAGCAGCGGCATGAAAGTCGTGCTCGAAGCCGGCACCGAACTCACCCTCAAGGCCGGCGGCAGCTTCATCAAGATCGATGCCAGCGGCGTCACCCTCAGCGGCCCGGCGATCAACATGAACTCCGGCGGCAGCCCGGGCAGCGGCACCGGGGCAGCACCGTTGATGCCTGGGGCGTTGAAACAGGCTGATGCGGACAAGGCTGGCGCGGTGTTGACCCCGGCGCAGATTAATACGCTGAAGCGCAATGCGCCGTTCTGTGAAGAGTGCGAGAAGTGCAAGGCAGGTGCTTGTGCGATCTGATCCGATGACTCCACAAGCGTGGCTGGCTGAACGGCCGTTGCGGACGGGTGAGCGGTTGTACTTGATTGTTAGTGCGGCCAGTGATGTCGAAGCGCTCAAGTCGCTTTACCAAAACGAACCCACAACCCAGGCGACCCCGATTTGGGGCGGTACACCTTACGCGGGCTGGCAGCCGGTGATGCCCTACCTCATTGAGTTGAAACCCAACTCAAGTTTTCTACCGTGGATTGCCGAAACCGACGCCCTCGATTGGGGGTGGCTGGCCGTTTCCAACAGCGAACCGAACGTGGTGTTCGAACACCTGCGTAGCCTCACTCTGGTTCGGATGCCGGATGGGACTGAAGTGTTTTTCCGGTTCTGGGACGGGCGGCATATCTACCCGATTCTGGCAGGACTCGGCGACGCCGCCGGTGAAGTGCTGCCGGTGTTTGATCGGTACCTGATCAATGGAAAGAGCCTGGAGGTGGGGCCGCGCGCGGTGCCACCGGCGAAGGACTGGCCTTGGTGGGAGGTGCCGAAGGCGTTGCTGGATGGCCTGACCAAGCAAAATCCGTCGACCGTCATCGGCAACATGATGCAGTGGTTGAAGGAGGATCATGCCGATCTGTACTTCTCGTTCCCTGAATCCAACCTTCGAGAAAAAGTGGCGCGCTTCGTAAAACGCACGCCACTCACGGAAGAAAATTTCACCGGGCTGTTGAAGGCCCATCTGGAAAATGAGGTGGCCGTATGAGCATTTTGATGGGTTCGATCGTTGGGAACCTGACAGCGAAACAACCAGATGCTCAGGCCATCATCAGTGACTTCAAGACATGCCGCATCGGTTTAAACTGCAGCGAAATCAGCAACCTGACGATCAAAAACATACCTACAAAAGAAAAACCCAATATAACAATCACTCAGAGCGAAAACATTTTCACGCTCCATGCTTCGAACAGCAGCTCGATAATTGAATTCACAACGAAATCCCCGCTACTTTGTGGCCCCTCAGTTTATATGAACGACAAAAAGCCCGTACTCACTTAAAAAATCTAACTCATTTTTCTGCCCTTTGAGTCGTCTGACAAAAGCATCGGACATTTCCCGCCCCCCCCATCGCCATCCATGAACTTGTAAACCCCCTCCTCCCCAGATAACCTCCCTCAGTCACTGCAACCTCAGCGACCGGTTTTGACAGACCGAACACAAGGCATGCAAATGCCGCTTTGCGGCTCCTTTGATTCAGGAGCTTCACGGTGAAAAAGTTTCCACCCGATTCCCTCGATCCCATTCAACTCAGCCAAGCAACCCAACGCGCCGTCAGCGCCCGCCTCCGCAACCCCAAAAACCCCGACCCCATCAGCCACGTCTTCACCCTTCTCCCCAACATCCGCACCGAAACCCTGCTAAGCCACGCCTGCGAAACCCTCGCCTCGCTCAACGTACTGACCACCGACCTTGCCCGTGAACTCGAAGGCTCGCACCGCAGCCTGGCGCTATCGATTCAGCAATTGGCTGTACTGGGTGAGTTGTTGGTAAACCGGGCGCTGGACAACCTCGACCCGACCGGTGGGACGTCCGACGCTCAGGAGGTTCAACCATGACTCGATACATGCCGATTACCGGCATCGACTGCACGATCCCTTCCCTGCTAATCGACACCGCAGCGCCTGTCGACGTGTTGCACGACACGGCGGCGCATCGCATTCGTTGCGTCACTCAACTGTTGGAAACGCTGTCTATGGGCGAAGCGCCTGGCGGTGACGCTGCACTGTTGCAAGAGTTTGCGCGGGTGTTGGCAATCCCATTGCGGGACGGCTGCGATTTGCTGGATGTGGTCGGCCGACGGTTACGGGCGCAGCTTTAATTCAGCCAATAAAAATGGGCGACGCCAGGGTCGCCCATTTTTATATCCGACGTTTAATATCATTCCTCAAATTGATCCACACAGCATTTCGCAAGAGGTTGCTAAAACATCGTCTGCAAATTTATTGATACAGGAGCAAAAGCCTTCAAACGTCCACTATATTGGACTCTACCGCAAAATCGTGACCACCAGGAAACCCAAAAAGCTGGCGCTTCGGTCAAGTAATTTCCACACTGAGAAATATTGGTTTTCAGCCGGTCTTCAATTTATGCTTGAGCTCACAGTATGGAGGCTGTGATGAATGTTCAAACTCAGACGGAAAACATGGGCGTTACTTTTGGTCTACATCGTAGGTGTCAGTGGTTATATCTACTACCTTTACGTCGAGACCCAAGGCATCCTCACTGACAACATTAATAACAAGCTGCTGCATGCCGCGTTGGGCGCTTCGGCCATCCTCGGCGACCGCTACCATGACAATCTGATCGACAAACAGTCGAAAACGGAAGCGCAAGACTGGGATGCCATTCAGCGGCTCTCCCGGTTTAACGAGTCCATGGGCACCGCGTTTGTCTACAGCGTGGTCAAACGCGCTGGGGAAGCCTATCTAGTCAGTTCCAGCGCATCGAAAAAAGAAATTCAAGAGCAGAATTTCGTACGTTTTTTCGATCCTTATCCCGATGCCAGTCAGGCTTTGCTCGACAGTTTTGAGCGCACCGAGCCCACCTGGATCGATTACTCGGATCACTGGGGAGACTTTCGCGCTGTCTTCGTCCCGATGAAGTCCCAGGACGGAACAGTTTATGTGGTGGGGGCGGAGATGACGTTGGCGGATTACTACCACCAACTCAATCAGGACTCCCTGCACCATATCCTCCTTGCCATTCTGGTATTTCTCGCCTTCAGTCTTTTACGCATGCGCGCGCATCTTCAGCAATTGCAAATAAACGAACAGGTATTGAATCAGGCAAAAAATACCGCCGAGGACGCTGATCGTTCAAAAACCAGATTCTTGGCCACCATGAGTCATGAAATCCGCACCCCCATGTACGGGGTTATCGGCGCGACCGAGTTGTTGGCTGGGTCTGCCCTCACTCCCGAGCAAAACAATCTGGTCAAAACGATTCATACCAGTGGACGAACCCTGTTGTCTCTTATCGACAATATTCTTGACTTGGCAAAAATCGAAGCGGGCAAACTTGAATTGAAGCCTCGTGTATTCGACGTGAGAGTGCTGGTTTCATCCAGTATTGAAATGATCCGGCAAAACATTCAGGACAAACCAATAGTCCTTGAGGCCCAGGTCTCACCGGACGTACCGCCGTGGGTCAAAGCCGATAGTGATTGCCTTCGCCAGATATTGATCAACTTGTTGGGCAATGCGGTCAAATTTACCGAAGCCGGACAAGTATCACTCGTGGTCACGACTCGTGGTTACGGCCCTCGAGCGCGCCTCGACTTCTCCATACGCGATACCGGCATAGGTATCCCCTTGGCTCGGCAAAGCAGCCTGTTCAAGCCCTTTACCCAGTTTAAAGGGCCGACCAGTCAACGCTTTACCGGGAGCGGGCTCGGTCTTTCCATTTGCAAGAATCTGGTCGAGGCACAACAGGGGACGTTGTCCTTTACCAGTCAGCCTGGCGTTGGATCGACGTTCTTTTTCTCACTCCCCATGGAGCTTTTTTCAGTTTCGGAGATACCCATCGAGAGCAATCAGGCAGCGGTTGGTTTCGACGCTTCTTTTGCCCAGGATTATCCACTGGATATCCTGCTGGTGGAGAATCATCCAATTAACCAGAAAGTTGCTCTGGCGATGTTACAGGCATTGGGTTATACGCCTGACCTCGCGTCAAATGGCCTGGAGGCGGTCAATCAGTGTATGACATCGACTCCGGATATCATTTTCATGGATATCAATATGCCTGTTATGGATGGATTAGCGGCCATGCGTAAAATCCGCCAACGACCGCAGGGCGATACTTGCTATATCGTTGCTTTCACCGCAAACGCTTTTTCGAGCGAGATTGAACGTTTCAAGGCCGCCGGAGCCAATGATATTTTAACCAAACCGACAAACTTTCAGTCCTTGACCCGAGTGCTTCAACGAGCAGCCAATTACCGACAGCAGCTCCAGGCCAGCACGCGGGGAGTGAATACCATTTCAAGTTGACGCCAGAATCTGGCTGTTGACGGCGTACACCGTGCGCCTGACCCGGATTGGCTCCATCAGCCAATAAAAATGGGCGACCCCAAGGTCGCCCATTTTTATATCCGAAACTTTTAAACAGCACCTCCCAAAGAAGGTGTTCGCCCAGTGTAATGGCCTGGCAATCCATGCACCGGTAAAGAGCCCTGACACCGGGCGAACGGGAAGGATTTTAATAGAATTTGGCAGATATGTCCTCGTGTACAAACATGAAATTTATGCACGTAATATTTCGTAAGGCCCCGCTTACACAACGTCTACAAACTTCCTAAACGCACCGGTTCGACCATTAAAATTGATTGTTCTTATACAGCTATCCGCACAAGAACAATCAATACGTACAAGTAATGATCAGCTTGGGTGCTGGCAGGCCACTTTCAGCACATCGCTACAGGTCAGCACAACGCTCTACCCTACGTTCAGATCTTTCAATTTCACCGAATAACGTGGCGTCGAGAGCTCCAACTCAATACCCGGTCATCTCCAGATACCCCTGCCCCCCATGACTGCCGCTCAGCCGCACCGGCCCTTCCCAGTAAGGAATGCGCAAGTCCATCCAGGCCTTGGGGTTGAGGGCGTCGATAGTAATTTCGAGGTGCTTGCCCGGGATGTTGATCGACCAGCGCACAGGCATCGAACGCCCGGCGACCTTGGCGGTATCTTGCGGTGTAAGGTTGATGTCGTCGGCGTGCAGCAACTGCGTCTGCCCCTGAGCGTCGATCCAGGTGCCGGTGAGGTATGGCGCGCCGTCCTTTTGCCGCATGCGGTAGAGCATCACTTGCTCACCGCTGTCCAGGTGCAGGGAGAACCAGTCCCAACCGGTCTGGTTGGCGGTCAGCGGTTGGCTGCTCCACTCTCGGTCGAGCCAGGCCGGGCCGTTGACCGTGTAGGTTTTGCCGTCGATTTCGAGGGTGCCGCTGGCCTGGAAAAAAGGCTGGCTGTAGTAGTACGAAGCCTGGCCTTGTTCGGATTTCTGGCTGAAGCCTTTGTCTCCCTGAAGTACCAATGGCCGGCTTGACGTCAGTCGAAGCTGGTAGCTGAACGCCTTGTCGCGGGCGCTGAGTTGCAGGTCTGCCAGCGGGTTTTCGTCGGTGGCCTGACTGCTGAAACGCCAATCATCGATCCATGCGTTGAACGGCTTAAGGATCACTCCGGCCTGGCCGACACCGCCTCGGGCATAGCGTTCGGCGGCATGGTGTGCGGTGGCGGATGTCACGGCCGCGTGGCCCAGCCAGATAGTCTGATTGGCCCAGCCAGGTTGCTCGGGCGTCGCTTTCAAGGCGCTGCGAAACAGCGTCCATTGCGCGCCGAACTCGCGCCCCTGATCGTCCTTGAGGTTGGCGGTGACGTACCACCATTCAATGCGAAAGCCATCGTGGGCGCCGTGGTCCGCCGGGAAACTGAATTCTCGCCCGGGCACCACCGGGGTAAATGCGGTGGCCTGATGGCCGAGGCCGGCGAAGCCTTTTTCCGGCGCAGGCGTGTTGTCGCAGCCGCTCAGCAACGCCAGCAGCAACACGCAGATTTTAATCTTCATGAGCAAACGTCCTCAGCAGATCCGCCGGTTGCGTGCGATATAGCGAATACAACGGCCACGCCGACGCAAGCAACGTGGCGAGCAAGGCCAGGCCCATCAACTGCAACAGTTGCAGCGGAAACACCCGTAGCGGCAAGCGCCAGCCGAAGGCCTGCACGTTGATCACCGTGTCCAGGCACCACGCCAATGCGATGCCCAACGGCAATGCCAGCACCAATGTCAGCACCGCGAGCAACCAGGTCTGCCCGAGGTTGAGCAGCATCAACTGTCGCCGCGTCACGCCCAGCGCCCACAAGGGCGCGAGTTGTCCGAGGCGACTCTGGCTCTGGGTCAGCAGGCTGATGAACAGCGCCACGCCCGCGACGCAAAGCGTCAGGCTGTTGAGTGCGGCGGTGGCGGCGAAGGTGCGCTCGAACACTTGCGTGGACCAGCCCTTGAGCCGGGCCTGGTCGACGATGCGGCTGTCGTCCAGGGCGAAGCGCGCTTGCAGCGCGGCCAGGAACGCGGGAATCGACGCGGGCTCGATGCGCAGGTTGAAACGGCTGGGTGTCAGCTGCGGCCAGCCGCGCAGCAGGTGATTGATGTTGACCAGCAGATGGCCCTTGGGATTGCCGTAGTCGGCGTAGATCCCAACGATCCGTGGCGACCATGGACCGTTGGGCGTGGCAATGGTCAAGTGATCACCCAGGCGTACCTTCAACCGCCGGGCCAGTTGTTCGCTGAGCATCAGTGCGTCATCCTTGGCCAGTCGTTCCCAAGGGTCGTCGCCCAAGGCTTCCAGCAACGGCCAGTGCTGGCGATAGGTCGGGTGATCGATCACGCCGAAGACTTCCGCCGGCCAGCCCTGTAACTGAATCGACACTTGCCAGTTGGGTAGCACCGCGCTGACTTGGGGTTGTTGTTTGAGCCATGTGTAAAGCTCTCGGGCCTGGGCCGGATTTTGCGGATTGACATACAACTCGGCGGTCAGGCGTTGTTCGAGCCAGTTGTTGAAGGTCTGGCGGAAACCGGCGGTCATGCTGCCGGCGCCGATGTTCGCCGCCAGCGCCAATAACAGCGCCATCAAGGCCAGGCTCAGGGCCGGCAACTGCTGACGGCAGTCGGCGACGAACCATTGGCCGAGCACCGAGCGACTGCGCCGCAGCACCCGGTTGAGCACGCTGTTCAACACCACCGGCAAGGCCAGTGCGGCGCCGATCAACAACGCGGCCATCAGCACGAAACCACTGCTCAGGCTGTCGCCGAACATCAACGCCAACACCGCGATCAACGCAGCCATCGCCGCGACCCAGCCCTGGCGCCGCAACCAGCGCGCGTGGGCCTGATGCCAGGCTTGCGGATCGGCCAGCGCCAGCAGCGGCAAACGCGCTGCGCGCAGCAAACTGTTGGCGCCTGCCAGCAACGCGCCGAGCAAGCTCAGACCGATGCCGCTGAACCACCACAGCGGGCTGAGGCTCAACTGTCCCGGCACTTCGGCGCCGTACAAGCCGCGCAAACTGGCGGCGACGTCCGGCAACAGCACGCCAGCCAGCAGGTAGCCGCTGAGCACACCGGCGACACCACCGATCAACGCCAGACCACCCAGCTCGACGGCGAGGCCGACAATCAACATTCGCGCACTGACGCCACAGGCGCGCAGGGTTCTGAGCAAACCTCGACGTTGCTCCAGCGCCAGGCCGATTGCCGCGTGCACGATGAACAGGCCAACCACGAACGACAGAAAGCCCAAGGCATCGAGGTTCAGATGGAAGCTCTCGGTCAGGCGCGCAAGATTGTTTTCTTCACCGCTGCTGATGAGCTGGAGTTGGCCCTTGAACTGATCAGGCAGGGTCGCGGTGAAATCCTTGGGCAGCAACAGACGTGACAGTTGATCGGGCAATTGCAGAATCTGCTGGGCGAAACCGATGTCCACCAGCAACACACCGGGGGCCATGTCGGGTTGGGCACGCAGTGGCGGCAAGGCGATGCCGCTCTCGGCCGTCGGTGTTTCACCTTCGTGCAAGCCCAACGCCTGCAAGGTCTGCGGCGAGATCCAGGTGCTGCCCGGCGCCGTAAAGAACTCGACGACCTGCTCGATCGGCAACGCCTGCCCGGCCACTGCGGAACCGGCCGGCAGCGACACCGGTTCGATACCCATCAACTGCAAGCGCTGGTCTTCATGGCCCTTGAGCGTCACCCGACCTCGCAACACGGGCGATACCGGCCAACCCGCGCGACGCAGGTCGATAAACAATTGCTGAGGGAACACCCCACCGCCGGGCGCACTGAGGCTGGCTTGAGGTTCGCCACCGATCAACTGACTGGCCCGCGCGTAGCTTTCCCGTGCCTGACTGTTCAGCGCTTGCACGCCGGTCAGCAGGCTGGTGGCGAGCCAGAGCCCGGTCAGCACACTGAAAAATTGCACCGGATGTTGCCGCCAATGGCTGAGCAGTGCCCGCAATGTCTCGCGAAAAACCCGCACTTCAGCGCTCGTCCGCGCCAGCCAGACGGCCATTGTGCAGCACCACTTTTTCCGCCAGCCGCGCGGCGACTCTGGGGCTGTGGGTGACCATCAACAACGTCGTCGGGCTGTCGTCGAGCAACTCCAGCAGCAACTTCAACACCTCATCGCTGGTGGCTTCATCGAGGCTGCCGGTGGGTTCGTCGGCCAGCAGCAGTTTCGGTTGCGAGGCCAACGCCCTGCCAAGCGCAACTCGTTGCTGTTGCCCGCCAGACAGTTGTTCCGGATAGCGCTGCAACAGATCCACCAACCCAAGACGCTGCACCAGATGCGCTTGCCAGCGCGAATCGTGGCGTCCGGCCAGACGCGCCTGAAACGCCAGATTGTCCTCGACCCGCAAACTGCCGATCAGGTTGAACTGCTGAAACACCAGGCCGATTTCGGTGCGCCGCCAGTGGGCCAATTGGCCTTCGTTCATCTGTTCCAGCCGATGCTCGCCGCTGCGAATGCTGCCGCGATCGACCTTGTCCAGGCCGGCGATCAGGTGCAGCAAGGTGCTTTTGCCACTGCCCGACTCGCCCATCAACGCCAGGCTGCTGCCGGGTTTCAACGTGAGGTCGACGCCTTGTAATACCGGCAAAGGGCCTTGGGGGGTGGCGTAGCTTTTGAAGACGCCCTGGACCGAAAGCATGAGAGGAGGCTCGTTGAAGGCAGTGGGCCTAGGATAGCGGACGGCAGCAGGACCGCGTTATCGTTTATCGCGAGCCTGCTCGCGATAAGGCCAGGTCATCTCATCAAAATCTCACTCCCCCACCGCCACACTCGGCACCACTGGCCCCGGCGTCACAATGCTCTTCAGATCGATGTACTTCCACGCAGGCACAGCGCCGAGCCGCGCATTGAAGCGATAGTTGAAAGTGAAATCATCCGCCGTCGACACGCTCAACGGTTTGCCATACACCGCCTCGACCCCCGCCAGGTCATAGCCCATCAACTGCAACAACGTCGGGAAGATGTTGTAGTGACTGGAGCGGTCCTTGTTGGCCGGCAACTGCGCCTGCCAGTCCATCGTCTTCAAATCGCTGCCCGAGATCACCACCAACGGCACTAAGCCCTCCTCCTCTACCGGATCACTGCCGCAGTGAGTGTTGAGCCCCGGGTTACCGCGCTCATGCAGATCCTGCCCGTGGTCCGAGGTGTAGATCAGCAGCGCATTACGCATATCCGCCTGGGCGAAAACCCGTGAGAAGAACTCGCCGACATTCCACAGCACCGTGTTTTTGTAGGCATTGCGGTACAACACCCAATCATCCGGCTGACCGTTGAAGCCATCGCGTTTACCGGAGTCCGCCACCTCGACAAACTGCCCCCGAGGCAAGGTCGGGCGGTAGGCCATAAACGCGTCTGGGTATTTGTCGTGCACGGGAAAATGCGCGCCGACCTTGTTGATCACCACCAGCTCCGGTATGCCGTCGTTGAGCAGGTCGATCAGCTTGGCCGCCGCAGCCATGTCGCGCTCACGCACGCTGGTCTGGTCGAATTGCACGAACTCGTCGATGTCCTGCTTCTCGGCATTGCTCATCAGGTTCTGCAAGTTGCCGCCCGTGCGCTGGGCATCGATGTAAACCGTGCGCAGCCCGGCCTTTTTCGCGTACTGCCAGATCGACGGCAGCGTGGTGTTGATCCGCATGTAATCGCCACGGGTGCCGCCATAGCGCAACGTGACGTTGGTGTCGGCGCTGCAATTGGCGATGGACGCGGCGTAGCCGTAATTGAAGATGTCCACGCCCGGGTGCGCTTCCTTGAGGTTGCTGTGCACACCGAATGGCGTGTTGATGTCCAGGTAATTACCGGAAATGCTCTCGTCGATGATCAGTACGATGTCGTAACCCACCGGCCGATCGATGCGCGCCAGGCTCACCGGCTCGCGCGGGCCGACAGTGTTGTGCAGCGCTTCATAGGTAAACAGATTCAGATAGGCCAACGGCGTGTACATGATCGGCAAGCCACGGGCGCCCTCGCCGGCCCGCACGAACAACACGACACTGAGCAGCAGCACGCCGAGCACCGGTGCCGCCACCAACAGCGGTCCCGGCAATGGTAGCCGTCGACGCGGCTTGAGCCCGATACCCAACAGCAGCAACAAGCCACTGACCGTCGCACTGATGATCGCATCGCGGTACTGGTAAGCCGCTTCCTGAATGAACCCACCGGAATACACCAGCGACACAAAACTGCTGTAGGTCAGGTAACTGGCGGTCACGTGCGTATACACGTCAAAGAAAATCGCCGAGCCAAACAGCGCCAACGCAAACAAATGACGGACCAGTGTCTGACGAATATAGGCGGTCATGAACAGCGCGATCGTCAGCACCACGAACATCCCGCCATACAGCAACATCGGCAAACCGATGCCCAATGCCTCGAGACGATCGAGGTAATAGTCGTAGCTTTTGAGTAAATACAGAACCAGCAACAGTTCCTTGAAGTATCGGATCATGGTGGATGCAGTACCTCCATGGCTGCCATTGGCAAATGGAAACCAATGATTATCAGCCATTTTCTGACACTAGCACCGAGCCATGAAAGCGCAAGAAATGCCGGTTTTTTGCCAAAAGCGTCAAAAAAACATTAACTCAAATCTGACGCCTCAAAACGCCTGCAACCCTTGTAATACAAGCCTTTCGACCGTTTATCGTTTTCTTGAAACCCCTCAAAACCACGACAAATCCAGCAACGGCAAGCACTTGATACCAAATAGCCCATGAAATCAGGGTTTCCAGCCCGCGCTACCCGTCATTTTGCTGACACGCTTTCCCAAGGCTGGGCTATACCCCTTTTGACAGTCTCATTTCAGTTACATCCACCGTCTTACGAGGCACGCCAATATGGACGTGAACGTATTGGGTACGTGTTGCGTCGGCCTCATCCAAGCTGCGGCATTGGCAGCTCCAGAGGCGCCACGATCATGAAGATACTCGTCACTGGAGCCGCCGGCTTCATTGGTGCCCATTGTGTGTTGCGGCTGTTGAGCGACGGGCATCAGGTGTGCGGGCTGGACAACTTCAATGACTACTACGACCCGCAACTCAAACATGACCGCGTGGATTGGGTACGCGAGCAGGTCGGCGATTTCCCCCTCGCGAAAGTCGACCTGGCCGATGCCGAGGCCCTCGACGCACTGTTTGAGTGTGAACAACCGCAAGTGGTGATTCACCTCGCGGCCCAGGCCGGGGTGCGTTACTCCCTGGAAAATCCTCGGGCCTACCTCGACAGCAATCTGAGCGGGTTCCTCAACATTCTCGAAAGCTGCCGTCACCACCCGGTCAGGCACTTGATCTATGCCTCGTCCAGTTCGGTGTACGGCGCCAACCAGCACACGCCTTATTCGGTCAAGGACAACGTCGACCATCCGTTGTCGCTGTACGCCGCGACCAAAAAAGCCAACGAGTCGATGGCCCACAGCTACAGCCATCTGTTCGGCATTCCCTGCACCGGTTTGCGTTTTTTCACTGTGTACGGGCCCTGGGGCCGGCCCGACATGTCGCCGATCCAGTTCGCCCGGGCGATTGCCGAAGGGCAGCCGCTGAAGCTGTTCAACTACGGCCAGCACCAGCGGGACTTCACCTACATCGACGACATCATCGAGAGCATCGCCCGCCTGGTCGAACGCGCGCCCCAGCCGGCACCGGACTGGAACCGCGAGCAACCGGACCCGGCCAGCAGCATGGCGCCATGGCGCATTTACAACATTGGCGGACAGCAGCCGGTAGCGCTCAAGGACTACCTGGCACTGCTGGAAAAGCACCTGGGGCAAAAGGCCCTCGTCGAGTTACTGCCCCTGCAACCGGGCGACGTGCTCAACACCTGCGCCGATGCCAGCGATCTGGCACTGGCCACCGGTTTCCAGCCACGGATAGAGCTGGATGAAGGACTCGGACGATTCATCGCCTGGTTCCGTGACTACTACCCACTGCGTAGCGCCCACTCGCCATTTATGGCCGGGCTTTAGCGGAGGACTCTATGACTGGACATGAAAAAGGCATGTTGCTCGATCACATGCAGCGTGACAACCGCCTGGATCCCGAGCACCGGATGCGCCTCGACAAGGCGATCCACGTGCAGGGTCACGGCTGGGTGACCGGCCGCAACGGCGGTCGGCCCTGGACCCTGTCGCGCACCAATCGGGTGCTCGCCTGCCTCGGTGCACTGGTGATTTTGCTGTTGATTTCCCCGGTACTGCTGGGGCTGGCACTGGCGATCAAGTTCAGCAGCCCGGGGCCGGTGATGTTCGTGCAACAACGCACCGGCTACCGCGGCCGCATGTTCGGCATGTACAAGTTCCGCACCATGGTGGCCAACGCCGAGGAGCTCAAGGAGTCCCTGCGGCATCTGAACAAGCACGGCGCCGACGCCATCGACTTCAAGATCGACAACGACCCGCGGATTACCCCCATCGGCAGCTTCCTGCGGCGCAGCAGCCTCGATGAATTACCCAACCTGATCAATGTGGTGAGCGGCGACATGCGCCTGGTAGGTCCACGACCCACCTCGTTCAATGCCCGTCGTTACAAGGACAGCCACCTTGCACGCCTGAGCATCTACCCCGGCATGACCGGTCTGTGGCAGATCTCCGGGCGCAGCAATATCGACTTCGACCAGCGCGTTGAGTTGGACCTCACGTACATCGCCGAGCAGAGCCTGTTGCTTGATCTGAAGATTCTGTTGAAAACCCCCTTCATCGTATTCAACGGCCACGGAGCGAGTTAAATGGACGGTTCATCGAATAACAGCCTGACCATCGCCAGCCCGAGCGAGTCCAACCTGACCTCGACCGTGCTCGACCTGGATCTGCGGATCCTTTTTCTGACCGCTGCCAACGCAGGCACAGGCACCACCACCAGCGCCCTGGCGCTGGCCAGCCAATTGGCGGCAATGAGCAGCGGCCAAGTGCTGCTGGTGGACGCCAGTCAGTCGACGGGCAATCTCACGCAACAGCTGGGGCTGAGCAAAGAGCGCGGCTTTCGCGATCTGCTGTTCAACGACTCCCCGCCGCTGCTGCAGGACTGCCTGGTGACCGTCTCCAGCCTGCCCTTCCACATCCTGCCGAACGGGCGGCACATCCGCGGTACCGAGCACCTGACCAGCGAACAGCTGATCCCGTTGCTCGAACAGTTGGTCGATCGGTATCGCTTCGTGGTGATCGACGGCGATGCGGTGTATGAGGCCGTCGACACCCTGGTCATCAGCACTTTGGTGGACGGCGTGATCATGGTGGTGCGTGCGGAAGACACCCGCTGGGAAGTGGCCCAGGCCGCGGCCCAACGCCTGACCCAGGCCGGCGCGAAACTGGTGGGCAGCGTCTTCAACCGGCGCAAGTACTACATGCCCAAATGGCTCTACAAAAACCTGTAAGCACCCACCTGAAGGATGAAGTCATGAATGCCAAAGTGCTTGTCCTGCTGTTGCTACCGCTTGCAGGTTGCTCCAGCACCAGTGAAACCCAAAACATGCCGGTGCAGATCCTCACGGCCGAGCCGGCCAACGCCCAGGCCACCGATATGCCCAAGGTCGAACAGACCTTGCGGCCCAAGGACGTGCTGGACGTGATCTTCCACGTCAGCACCAGTGGCTCGGAGGCTTACCGCATTCAGCCCGGCGACCAGGTCGCGCTGAACTTCACTGCGGCCAGCCAGCTCAACGGCACGCAACTGGTGCTGCCCGATGGCACCATCGAACTGCCGGGGGCCAACACCTCGGTGAAAATCGGTGGGATGACCTCGGTCCAGGCCCGGGAGGAAATCCAGCGCGCCTATAACCGCAAAGCCCTGTTCCAGCCCAATCGCAACCAGTTGACCGTGCTGGTCACCAGCCCGCTGAGCAACGAGCAAAACCTCAAGAGCGCCCTGAACCACCCCGCTACCGGCATGAGCCGGGAGATCACCGTGGGCAACGACGGCTATGCGAGTTTTCCGGAAATCGGCTCCGTGCCGCTGCAAGGCATGACCGTGAACCAACTGGAAACGTTCCTCAATCAACGTTATGCGCAATTGCCGGGACGGATGACCGTCGACGTCATGCTCAAATCCACGTCGGGCAATGAAATCTATGTGCTGGGTGAAGTCGCGCAGCCGGGCTCCTATCCGATTCGCCGCCCGGTTTCAGTGCTCGAAGCGTTGACCCTGGCCCGTGGCACCAACGTCAAGGCGCGCCTCGATTCAGTGGTGATCATGCGCCGCAACGGCAACCAGGTGCAGGCTGTGCACTACGACGTGGAGAAAGCCTTGTCCGGTGACGCGTCGCAGATTGCTTACCTGCAACCGGACGACATGCTCTACGTGCCCAAGACCAAACTGGCCAGTGCCGGTGAGCTCGCGCGGCAACTGGCCGATGTGGTGTTGTTTCAGGGGGTGGGCTTCACCTTCGGCTACCGCGTCGACAACAAAGGCAGCAACAACTAACTCTCAGGTGACCGACTATGAACCCAAAGGAAAACTACCTGCATGAGTTCTTCAGGATCTTCTTCGCCAACAAGCGGCTGGTGAAGCGAATCTTCCTGATCTTTGCAGTGATCGCCCTGCTCCTGCCACTGGTGCTGAAACAGAGCTTCGATATCACCGCGCAGGTGCTCGTGCAGTCCAAAAAACTCTCTCAGGGAGACGCCACCACATCCCTGACCCAAGGCGACGCCTCTTTCATTCCGCCATCGCTGGCGGATATGGAAACCGAGAGCAATATCCTGCGCTCTCCGGCCCTGATCCGTCAGACCATCAGTGACCTGCAGGCCAAAGGCGAATACACGCCCAACCCCGGGGCCTTCAACAAATTGGTGACCGTACCGATCCAGCGTTTCGTGACCAACCCCTTGCGTGAATACGTGATCAACCCGGTGCGCGGCGCGCTCGGGCTTGCAACCGATCCGGTGCGGGACACCACCCTGGATACCTTCACCCAGGAGGCCATCGATAACCTGAAGATCGACACCCTGCCCGGCTCCAACGTGATCTCCATTATCTACAGCTCAAGCGATCCGGCCCAAGGCACCCGGTTTGTCGCAACGATGTTGCAAAACTACCTGGCCAGCCGTCAGGAACTGCAATCGATCGATCTGCCACAGAGCTTCTACGAAACCAAGAAGAAGCAGTATCAGGTGCGGCTCGATGGCCTGGAAGGTACTCGACTGGCGTTGCTCGAAAAGATCGGTGCGTCCGATCCGAAGGAAGAAATCACCTTCCGCCTCAACGCCATCAACACCGAGGAAGAGAACCTGAACCAGTATCAGGATCGCTTGCTGCAAAGCCAGCGCTGGCTCGACTACCTGAAAACCGCGCTGGCGGCGGCCAACAATACCTCTCGGCTCAACGACTACACCTTCCCCTTCACCTTCACCACCACGGTGGACAACATTGCCTTCGAAGACCGGGAGATCCGGCAGATCGGTGAGGCACTGACGACTCAAGTCAGTCGCTACATGAACGACCTGGCGGTGTTCCAGCCGGGCAGCGAACCGATGCTGCTGGCCCGCGAGCAAATTACCCGCACCCGCCAGCAGTTCCTGAAAATCGTCAGCAACCGGATTCAGGAGCGCACCAGCGACCTGGCCATTGTCACCTCGGTGATCAACCAGAAAACCGCGCGCATCGCCGAGTTCAAGAACCGCATCCACCAGTTGCAAGTGGCTCAGAGCAAGTTGCAGCAGATGGATACCGAGATCAATGCCTTGCACGCGGCGTTCTCCACCTATGCCCAGCGCTTTGCCGAAAGCAGCACCGCCCGCGCGCTGGACAGCGATTTGTCCAACGCCCGGGTGCTCAGCCCGCCGTTCGAACCGACCGAGGTGGCGTTTCCCAAACCGCTGCTGATCATTCCATTCGGGATGCTGACCGGACTGCTGCTGGCGATTGCCTTCGTCTACGTGCGTGAGTTCTTCGATCACAGCTTCAAACATCCAGCGCAAATCACCCATGAACTGGGCTTGCCGGTGCTGTTGGTGATCAACGATCAGGACGTCCTGCCGAACAACCCGCACAAGAACTGGACCGTGCCTAGCTTCATGTATTGGGTGCGCCATTGAACGGGCCGCTCAACGCCAGCGCGCTGCCGATCATGCATTTGATCAGCAGCGGCGGCTTTTATGGCGCTGAGCGGATGTTGCTGGACCATTGCCTGGCGACGCCGGGGCACCACCAGGTGCTGTTTCTGGATGCGCCGCCGGCGCTGATCGACCGGTTCCGCGAGGCCGGGATCGACTGCCGCGCTTTCGCGGGACTGGGGCAATTGCTGGGTCATTTACGTTATCGGCGGGCTGAACATCCGCTGATCAATACGCACAATTTCAAGGGTCTGGTGTTTGGCTGGGTCGGCGCGACATTGTTTGACTTGCCGTTGGTGATTACCCAGCACGGTTTCACCCCGCGCAGTCGCAAGCAACGCTTCTACGGCTGGCTGAGCCTGCAACTGTGCCGCACCGCGTCGGTGAATCGGGTGGTCTGCGTGGCCGAAAGCATCGCGGCGCTGCACCGCAAGGCCAGTGTTCGGAAGGAGAAGCTGCAAGTGATTCCCAATGGTCTGCCAACCGCCAACGGCTTGCTGCCCCACAACGCCAGACACCCGCGCTGGCTGGCGGGCTTCGTCGGTCGGCTGACCCATGAAAAAGGCCCGGACCTGTTTCTCGATGCACTGATTGCGCTGTGTCAGCAACATCCGCAACTGGACGCGGTGATGCTCGGCGATGGCCCGGAACGGGAAACCCTGCTGGCGCGAATTGCCGCCGCCGGCTTGCACAACCGCATCACCCTGCCGGGTTACCAGACCGACATGAACCGCTGGTGGCCGCAACTCGATGCGCTGGTGATCAGCTCGCGCACCGAGGGCACGCCGATGATTTTGCTCGAAGCAATGCAGGCCGGAGTGCCAGTGGTGGCATTCAGCGTCGGCGGAATTCCCGATGTGCTGGAGGATCGGCACAACGGTCTGCTGGCGCCCCCCACCGACAGCGTCGCCCTCGCCCGGCAGCTCGACACGCTGCTGAGTGAGCCGGTACTGGCTCGCGAACTGATCGACAACGCAAAACGTACGCAACAGGACCGTTACGACCTGAAGGCCTTGGCCGAACGCTGGTCGCAGCTTTATATCCGTACTGCACGGGAGGCACGCGCGTGATCTTTCCGCTCTCGATCGTCAGTCTGCTCGCCCTGGTCTGCCTCGGTTTGCTGGCCAGTCCTTACCCCTATCTGGCGCCCGGCGCGGTGCTCGGCATGGTCGCTGTCGGTGTGCTCTACCGAAAACCCGCCTGGGGGTTATTGGGCATCGCGGCGCTGGTGCCATTCGAAGGTTTCTTCAAGGGCAACGCGCTGTCAGGCACCAAATTCATCGGTGCGTCACTGGCACTGGTCCTGATGTTGCAACTGGCCATTCACCAGATTCCGTCCGAGCGCCTGCGCAGCAACATCTGGCGCTTCCTGGTCGGCTTCGTGGTGTTGTACCTGTTGAGCATGATCAATACCGACAACATGGACATGTCCCAGAGTCATCTGCGGGACATGAGCGTCGGCCTGGTGCTGTTTGTAATCACCTTGCTGATTGGCCGCGAGTTGAACCTCGATCTGTTCGCCCGGCTGGTAACCCTTAGCGTCAGCGCGACCAGCGCGCTGGCCATGTTCTCCACCAAGTATCAGGACCAGGGCCGCGCCGCCGGGCTGCTGGAAGACGCGAACTCGTTTGCCCTGTTGATCGCCTTCGCCGTGCCGCTGGCCCTGCTACTGGTGATCCGCGGTCCGAACCTGTTGCACCGATTGTTCTGGGGCGGCTGCTGCATTTTACTGCTGGGCGGCATGACCAAAACCGATTCCCGTTCCGGGCTGGTGGTGCTGTTCCTGAGCTTGATGATCGGCGCCTGGCACTACCGCGCGCAGTTGCCACGCATCCGGCCGCGCCACTTGGGTTTTGCCATACTCGGCCTTGCGATCGTGATCCCGGTGGGGATTTATTCGATGCCGGCCGGTTACCTCAAGCGCATCCAATCCTTGAGCGTCTTGAAAGAAGGCGCCAAAAGCCAGGACGAATCCCTCGGCCGCCGCACGTCATACCTTGTGGTCGGCAGCCAGATCATTCGTGAGCACCCGTTACTCGGTTCCGGCCCCGGCACCTTCCCGCTGCACTACGCCACCTCCGGTTACGCCAAGGTGTTTTCCGCCAACCGCAAACCCGGCGACTTGTACCGTCGCGCTCACAACACCTACATGGAAATCTTCAGTGAACTGGGGATTCCCGCCGGGCTGTTGTTCGTCGGCATGCTGGGCCTTGGGATGTACAACCTGGTCCGCGCCCGTCAAGCCTGGATGCTGCGACGAGATTGGGAACAGGCCGACCTGATCACCCACCTGGGCATCAGTTATCTGTCGTTGACACTGTTTTTGATGTTCCTCAGCGCACCGAATCACAAGTACCTGTGGATCATGCTCGCCCTGACCTGGGTGTTGCGCCTCAAGGCTGAGGAACGTCCGCCGACGGAGGCCAGGGCATGAACCGCATCAGCATTGCCATCCCGATGTACAACGAGGCCAGACACATCGGCCGCACCTTGCTTGCCGCGAAAAAAGCCGCGCAGGCTGCCGGGATGGAATGCGAGCTGATTGTGGTCGATAACGGCTCCAACGATCAGGGCCCGCACATCGCTCGCCAGCTCGGGGCGCAGGTGCTGGTGCTGCCCGGGCTGCTGATCGGCGCCCTGCGCAATCGCGGGGCGGCGATGGCGACAGGCGAATGGCTGGGCTTCATCGATGCCGATATCGAGATGCCCGAGGACTGGCTCACGCTGTTGTTGAGCATCCAACACGCGGTTCAGGTCGACGTCCTGGGACTGGACCTGCACACCCCGGCCGAAGCCCCGTGGTATGCCAATGCCTGGCAACGCCGCACGTTGCGCCCGAACGATGAAACGGTGAAAGCAGTGCGATGGCTGCCCAGTTCCAACCTGTTGATGCGTCGTCCATGGTTCGACAAGGTCGGCGGCTTCAACGAAAACCTGCGCACCGGCGAAGACAAAGATTTCACCATGCGCCTTTCCCACTCTGGCGCACGCCTGCTGGCCGTCAACCAGAGCGTTGCCCTGCATTGGGGTTACGAGAGCAGTTGGCGCGAATGGATGGGCAAGGAGTTCTGGCGTCAGGGCAGTCACCTGCAATTACTGCGCAGCCACGGCTTGAATCTGCGTTTACTGCGATTCCCTATGCTATCGATCATCGCCTGGGTGTTGGATTTCATGGCGCTATCCGCCCTGCTCAACGGTTCCCCCCTACTGGCGCTATTCATGCTGTTCGTCACCAGCCTGCCAGCGCTCGCCCAAAGTCTGCGCCAGAGCCTGTTACACCGCGACCTGCGCCTGATGCTGCAACTCTGGGGCCTGCATTGGGTGCGTCTGCACCTGGCGGGTGCCGCGTTCATCCTGAGCCTTTGTCGCTGGAATGCCAGGAGACCCGCCCGTGGCTGAATTCATTTTCTGGTGGTGCCTGTTATTGCCGGTGTACGCCTGGTTCGGCTACCCGCTGCTGCTGACGCTGCTCGCGCCGTTATTTCCCGCACGGCGTCATGGGCCGGCACAGCCGATGAACGTGAGCATCGTCATCGCCGCGCACAACGAGGCCCAGTACATCGAAGAAAAGTTGCGCATCCTGCTCGCCCAGGATTATCAGGCGCGCTCGCTACAGATCATTCTGGCCAGCGACGGCTCCAACGACGATACCGTGGCCTGCGCCCGCAAGGTCATCGACCCGCGCATCAGCGTGCTCGACCTGCCCCGTCAGGGCAAGGCAGCCACCTTGAATGCCGCCGTTGCCCTGAGCACGGGCGAGATTCTGGTGTTCACCGATGCCGACAACCAATGGTCGACCGACACCCTCGGGCAATTGCTCGCGCCTCTGGCCGATCCACAGGTCGGGGCTTGCGCCGGGCACATGTTGATCCCGGTGGCGGGCCAGGGCCTGAGCCTGGGCGACAGCCTTTATCGGCACTACGAAGGTTGGCTGCGTATGGTGGAAAATCGCACCGGCTGCATGGTCTCCGCCGACGGCGCCCTGCTCGCCCTGCGCCGCGAGTTGTTCCAGAACGTGCCGTCGGAGGTCAACGATGATTTCTTTATCAGTACCTGCGCGCCGGTGGCGCACAAACGCATTGTCTATGTGCCCACAGCCCGGGTGATCGATCAGGGCGTCGATGAGATCGACAAACAATGGCGCCGTCGTCTGCGCGTCACCGTCGGCGGCCTGCAGAGCCTGGCCCAGCGCCGGGAACTGTTGAATCCCTGGCGCCATGGCTTGTATGCGATTGCGCTGATCAGCCACAAACTGATTCGACGCTTAGCACCGATCCTGTTGCTGCCGTTGTTGCTGAGTAACTTCTGGCTGTGGAATGTCCATGGCTTCTATCGTCTGAGCCTGATCGCGCAACTGCTCGGTTATGCGGTGGCCATCGCCGGCCTGCTGGATGTGCAACACCGTTTGCCCAAACCCTTTCGCCTCGCCGGCTTCTTTCTGGTGACCCTTGCCGGAATGAGTATCGGTCTGTGGCAGTTCCTGCGTGGACAGCGGTACGCGCAGTGGAACCCCGAGCAAAATCGTTGACAGGACCGCGCCATGGCGATCAGACAATTATTAAAACGCACCAGTGGCTGGCTCTATCTCAACTCGCCGGTAGGCCGTCACCAACTGCACGGTGCCGGGGTGATCCTGATGCTGCACCGGGTGCTGCCCAATGACCGCGCCGCCGACTTGCCCCATCGCAATGAACTGTGCGTCGGGCCGAAAGGCTTTGCTCACCTGCTGCTCTGGTTGAAAAAACACTTCGATTGCGTACCGCTGATGGAAATTCTGCAACCCGGCACCGCCATGTCGGAGCGCCCCAAAGTCGCACTGACCTTCGACGATGGCTGGCGCGACAACGCGCTGAATGCCTTCCCGTTGCTGAAAAGGTATCAGGTGCCGGCGAGCATTTTTCTCTCCACCGACTTCATCGGCAGCCGGCAACGCTTCTGGTGGGAAAGCCTGGGGGAAACCCTGTGGCACAGCCACGGTGAAAAAGCCCGGACACACTTGATTGAATGCCTGCAACAGATCGGGCGACCGTTACCGGTAATGCTCGATGATCTGGATGTGCAGCGCCGTAGCCTGGCGCTTTTGCATTTTTTGCAAAACCTGAAAAGCCTGCCACCGAGTGAACTGAGCCGGCTCACCGACCAATGCCCTGAAGAATCGTTGCCCCAAGCCTTGGACTGGCATCAAGTGCGCGCGCTGGAAGCCAGCGGGTTGATCCGCTTCGGCCCTCACGGCGCCAGCCACACGATCTTCACCGACCTTGACGATCAACACCTGGATGAAGAACTGAGCCGCAGCCGCAATGCACTGTTGAATGGCTGCAACCGGCCGCTGCCAGTCTACTGCTACCCCAATGGCAACCATGATGCGCGGGTGCGCGAACACGTGGCCGACCACGACTTCCCGTTTGCCCTGGGCACCGCCAGCGGGATTTACCGTGGTATCGGCGATCCACTGGCCTTGCCGCGAATCGGCATCAGCCAGCGCACGGCGCGCGATCCGGAACTGCTGTCGTGGCGTATCTACCGCGGAGCCCGGCCATGAGTCGCAGCCACTACCTCAAACACCTGGCCCTGAGCATGGGCACCAAACTGGCGATGATCGGCCTGCGCCTGCTGCGTAACGTGTTGCTGGCGCGGATTCTGGGACCCAGCGAGCGCGGCCTGTTTGCGCTGCTCAGCACCCTGCCCGATTTGATCAGCGCCGCCACCAGCGGCGGGCTGAATTCGGCGGTGGGTTATCAGGCGGCCAAGCAACGGCCCATGGGTTTGCTGCTGAGTCAGGTGCTGGTATTCGGTTGCCTGCTGGCAGGTTTGCTGACGTTGCTGGTGGTGGCGCTGACCCGCGAGTTCGGCAGCGAACTCGACATCACCACGCAATTAGGATTGCTCGCCTGGCTGTTGCTGCTGGCGGTGCCGCTGACCGTGCTCAAGAGCGGCCTGCTGACCTTGCACAACGCGTCGGGCGGTGTGGTGGCGTTCAATGCCTTGCGGCTGGTCGAATCGCTGGCGCCACTGCTGCTGTTTATCGCCTTGTTCTGGATGTGGAAAGACGCCGCGCTGGAAGCGGCGCTGATCAGTTGGCTAGCCGGCATCAGCCTGGTGGTGCTGGCCGGCTGGGTCTGGCTCAACCGTGCGCAACCCTTGACGTTGCAATGGGACCGCGCCAGCCAGAAAGAACTGTTGCGCTACAGCGCCCGTAGCCATCCCGATTTGTTGTTCCAGCAAGTCATTCTGCGCTCCGATTACCTGTTCATCGGTGCCTTGCTCGGCAGTACGGCATTGGGTCATTACGCCATGGCCAGCGCTGCCGCCGAGTTGCTGCTGATCGTCCCGGAAGCGGTGACCACACCCCTGATGAAACGCCTGCTGCAACAGGACGAAGGCATGGAACGCCTGACGCCGTTGGCCTTGCGCCTGACCGCCACGGTGATGCTCGGTGCCTGCCTGACCATGGCCGTGATCGGAGAATGGCTGATCGTCACCCTGTTCGGCATCGCTTATCAACCGGCCTACCCAGCCTTGCTGGCGCTGCTACCAGGGCTGCTCGGCCTTTGCTATGCGAGCATCCTGCGCCTGGACTTGCTGGGCAAAAATCGCCCCGGCACGGTTTCGCTGCTGGTGGGCCTCGGCGCGCTGCTGAACCTGGCCCTTAACCTGTTGCTGATCCCGATGTATGGCATCGTCGGCGCCGCGGCGGCATCGTCCATCGCCTACCTGGCGGTGACCGTCGCGCTGTTGGTGATGTACTGCCGGTTGAGCGGCGTACCCTTCTGGCAAACCCTGATCATCCTGCCCAGTGATGTGGCACCGATGCTTCAGATACTGCAACGGAAATCAGCATGAAACCCCTGGTGCTGCTGTTGAGCCTGGGCCTTGGTTTGAGCGCTCAGGCGGCGCCCATGCGCTGGACCGACATTCGCGACGGCAGCCTGTACCTGCAAGCGGATCGCCCCGACACGTTGACCATCCAGTGGGTCCCTGCGTGGCAGGCCGATGCCAACGAAGAACACCTGTACCTGCTCGACGGCAACGGCAACCTGAAGGGTGATCGCCTGATCGCCGCCAGTGAATCACGCGGCAAGCAGAGCTGGCCGCTGGCGCCAGGTGCCGCCAGTTATCGACTGGAAATTCCGGGCTACAGTTTCCGCCGCTACACCGTCGAACACGACGAACGCACCGTGGCGCTGTTCGCCCCGGCCAAGGTGCATTTCAGCGCCGAAACCCGTGGCGGCGATGAGCTGTATTTCAAAGTCGCACCGGGGGAACACGCCGTGCTGGCCGGCAAGTTTCACGGTGGCGTCAGCGCTCTGCTGGCCCAGCGTGTGGGCGATAACAAACAAGTGACGCTGGCGCTGAAACCCTATCGCGCCTATTGGCAATTCGATCAGCTCGAACTGCCCGTCACCCAGGACGAACAAGTCTGGCGCCTGCGCCTGCAAGGCAGCGGCAAGGTCGCGTTCTGGCTCGATGGCACGGCGAACCTGTTCGCCCAGAACCCGCAGCAACTCAAGCCGCTGCGCGAGGACGCTGGCCAGACCCGGCTGACCCTGCATAAAGAGACGCTCGGCCCGACCCCGAACCTGGGCATTTATTTGCCCTACGTGCTGCCACCGCAATCCAGTTTCGCGGCGCTCGATGCCCTCAAGCCTCAGGCGGGCTCCTACTACAGTTTCGTCGACGTCACGGCGCAAAATCCACACCACGAAGACGCGTTCCGCCAGCTCTATCAGAACCGCTTCGGCATCACGCAGGACATCACGCTGTTGGCCGGCAGCCAGCGTCAGGCCGATCTGCGCGCCGACAGCACGAGCAACGCCGGCCTCGACGCCTGGCTCACCGCCACCCGCACCCTCGGTGGCGGCGGCACTCACTACATCGCGTTCGCCGACGAGCCGAATCTCAACTACTCGAGCTACGCCAACTACCAGGCGATCTTCAACAGCATGGCCCGGCAAGTGCGCAGCGATCCGGCCAACGCCAAGGCCGGCATTCGCATTGCCATGCCCGCCAGTTCGCGCTTCGTCAACGGCCCGTTCACCGACGATGCTGCCGACAAGCGCGGTATCGACTGGGCACGGCGCCTGCTGGCCGAATCCGGCGAGCAGATCGACGCCCTCGCCTGGCATGAATGGATGGTTCGCGACCTGCTGGCGACCCGGGTCTACCGCGACAGCGTGCGCCGCGCCGCCGAGCTGGTGGGCCTCGATGCCAAGGGCCGGCCACGCAAGGCCTTACTGCTGGACCAGACCAACCTGTCCAGCGGCTCAAGTCTGAGCCCCTACGATCAGGAAACCCATTTCGCTTCGCTGTGGTGGGCCTCGGTGGTCATCAACTCGGCGCAGGACGGCTTGCTGGACATGCTCAACTGGTTCCAGGCCGCCGACGAACCGAACTACCCCAAAGGCATGGTGCGGGTGCTGGGTGGCGATCGTTTCGAGCTCAAACCGGTGGGCCTGGCCCAACAATTCATCCGGCAGCACTGGCTGAAAAACGTCATGCGCCTGGACAACGACGCCTTCGAAGTCGACGTGCTGGCGATGGCCACCGAACACCAACGCAGCCTGTTGGGCGTCAATAAGGGCGCGCGCCTGCAGCGTGTCGATCTGGCCGGGGCGACCTGCCCGCTGACCAAGGGAGCGCTGGTGTATTTTGGTGCCGACAGCCGCAGTCGCGAAGGCAAATTCAACTGTCAGGACGGTCGCGTCAGCTTCGACCTGCCAGGGCAAACCCTGTTCGCCCTGAGCTGGAGCGCCTCATGAACGTCCATGAGTTATGCGGCGGTCTGAATCTATGATGGCTCGATTCGAATGGCGCACGTCGTTGTGCGCTCCGGACTTTCCAACAGCCGCCTATGAGGGGTTGCGCTGGCGCGTGACGGACCATACACCGTTCAACACCCTCGCCTGGCTGCGCGCATCGGAACAGGCACTGGTTGCCGGGGAGCGCTTGCACGTTCTGCTCGGCTGGCACGGCGATGAATTGGCCTTGTGCCTGCCGTTGGTGGTGTCCGTGGAGCGCTTTGGCGGGCTACCGTTTCGAGTCCTGCATCACCTCGGTTACCCCCTCACCGATCGCCTGGCCCTGCTCAGTTGCCTCGATGCCGAGAGCATGCGCAAGGCGCTGGTGATCATCCGCCGTCGCGTGCCCCATGCGATGCTGCAACTCAATGAATTGTCCGAACCTATCGGCGAAGAAAGTGCGCTGACCACCTGGATGGCCCACAGCTCGACCGGCGAGCGCCGCCTCAGTTGTCGGGTGCCGGTGCACCTGATCAGCGAGGCCGATCATCAGGAAGTGTCCGGCGACCCCCGCTACAAACTGCGCCGTGCACGTAAACGCATCGCGGCTTGCGGTGCCGAGATCCGACGGATAACCCCCGACGCCACCACCATCAGGCCACTGTTGCGGACCCTCGGCAAAGTCGAAGCGCTGAGCTGGAAAGGCCTTCAAGGCGTGGGGATTTTCACCAATGACCGCTACCGGCAATGGATCGAGCAGGCTTTCACCGCCCTTGCCGAACTGGGACTGGTGCGGGTGGTGGTGCTGGAACTGGACGGGCGTTGCATCAGCTACCGCATCGGCTTGCTGGAACAGGGTCGGTTGTACGACTACAACCTGGCGTTCCTGCCGCAACACGCAGACCTGGGCAGCGGTCGTGTGCTGCTTGAAGAGTGGATCCGCTGGGGGCTGGACGACAACTGGCACTGGGTCGACGCCTCGCGGATCAGCCTGGAAAACTCCAGCCATCAACTCCTGGAGCGCATGACCGGGCAACTGGAGCACTGGCGCTGGAGTTTCTACTCCTGGCGCCCCAGCGGACTCGCCCTCGGGCTGGCGCTGCGACTCTGGCACCACATCAAACCCGGGTTAAAAAAGTGGCAGGCCTGGCGCGCAGCGGTGCTGGTTGATCCTACGCTTACACCTATACAGGCTCGCGCCGCCAAGAACTCCGCACCCACCGAAAAAAACAAAGAGAGCGAACATGCCTCGCCAAGTCATAGTCAACGCTGACGATTTCGGCCTCAGTCCAAGCGAAAACGCGGTGATCCTGGGTGCCTTCCACGCTGGAGTCATCAGCTCCGCAACCGCCATGGCCAACATGCCGGCCTTCGAAGCGGCCTGCGTCCTGGCCCGACAGCCAATGCTCAAGGGGCGGATCGGGCTGCACTTCAACCTCACGTATGGCCGACCGTTGAGCCCGTCGATTCTGGCGCGTTCGACGTTCTGCGACAGCCAGGGTGAGTTCGACCTCAGCCTGCCCCGTCACTGTCTCTGGCTCAACCGCCTGGATCGCGACGCGGTGCTGGAGGAACTCGAAGCCCAATGGCAACGCTGCCTGGACAACGGCCTGCACCCCAGCCACCTCGATTCCCATCAGCACGTGCACAACATCTGGCCCATTGGTGAAATCGTCGCGCGGTTTGCCGCCCGCCAAGGGGTGCCCGTGCGACTGGCGCGCGATCTGGGAAGTAACCTGAGCGTGCCCAAGCGAGTGTTCAAGACGTTGCTCAACCATCGCCTGAACAGCCTGTCCGGAGCGACCGCCCAGAACGTATGCACCCCGGTCGACCTGCGCACTGTGGCGATGCCAATCGACGGCTTACTGGAAATCGTCGTCCATCCGATCCATATCGGCGCCGATTTTGGCGATGCCTATCTGGACCCGGGCGAGTCGCTGAGCCATGTGCTGGAGCAGCGTCTTGCGGGTGTTCCGAGAGTGTCCTATGCCGTGGTGCCGAGGGCATCCAAAGAGGAGCCGCAATACCCGACCGAACTGCACCCGTTGAAATCCTGATTTTTCGCCATCGAAAACGTTACCCACCACACCCAGGCTTCAGCCTCGGAGGACTTCATGAGCGCCATCGACAAGATTCGCGAACGCATCAAACAAAAAGGCCTGCTCCACACGCTCCAGTCACTCTGGAAGCGCTACGTGTATTTCCATAGGGAGCTGCTGTGGCTGGGGCGCGACCTGGTGACCCCGGTGGCGCCGCAAAATCTGCGGCCCTATTCGGGCCTGCGCCTGGTGATCATCACCCCGGAAAACGCCATCGCGTTCACCAAGTATTACGGCAACCGCGTCAAGGCCATGGCCGAAATCGCCGCCGAGGGTCACACCGGGCACATGTACGTGAACGAGGAAGGTGATGCCATCGGATTCATCTGGGGCAGTGCCAGGGACTACTTCGACCGGCACTATTACGGCTGCTGGTTCCGGATCAACCCCGGTGAGTTTTTCGAGTTCGGCGGTGAAATGATCCCGCTCTACTTTGGCACCAGCCTGTCGATGGACGCCCAGTTCAAACTCTGGGATGCGATGCGGGCCAAAGGCTGCAACAAGATCGTCGACGTCTGCGATACCCGCAACATTCAGGCGATGAAAATGCACATCCGCATGGACTACCAGGAGCAAGGGCGCATCACCCACGTCTACGACCTGTTCGGCCGCTGGCGCTTCTTCCGCGAAACCTACTACACCGGCTCGCGGCTGACGGCACTGCGCAAACCGGAACAACGGCCGGTGACGGCGGCGCAGGCGTGATTGGCTTCCACATTTGATCATATTTCCGTGTGCGAGCTTGCCCGCGAAGGCGTCATGTTGCCTACGCAGTTTAGGGAAAAGTACACGCTGGAGCAGAGAATGACCTGACTGCTCGTCTGTATTCATATGGATACAGTCGAGCAATGAATTATCTTATTCAACAAACCACAATCTTCGTGGCATGGCATGCCTCAATTCGCGACTTGCGGGCGAAGGTTGCTATTGCTCGTCGCATTGACCGTGCCTCTACGGGTAATCTTGGCGATATCAAATCGGTGGGTGATGGTGTCTCCGAAATGCGCGTGGACGTTGGCGCTGGCTATCGGGTCTACTTCACTTTGCGAAATGGCGTAGTCATCGTATTGCTGGCCGGTGGTGACAAGTCCTCGCAAAACACTGATATCCGACGGGCGAAAAAATTGGCAAGGGAGGTTTGAACATGGGCCAGACTTTGACTGCTTTCGACATGGCGGCACTGCTCGACAGTGACGAAGCCATCAGCGAATACCTCTCTCAGGTATTGGCAGACGGCGACAACGAAGAGTTTCTTCGTGCTATCGGCTACGTGGTAAAGGCTCGCGGCATGACACAAATTGCCAAAGATTCCGGAATGGGGCGCGAAAGCCTGTACAAGGCCTTCGCACCCGGGGCGAAACCACGTTTTGATACGGTTCTAAAGGTCATTCATGCCTTGGGCATTGATCTCTGCGCGCAACCAGGGCACGCGGCAAATCACTCAACGCTCTGAAAATACCCCAGGCACTACGTCGCTCGCTTCACCGCCACCAACGTGTAACACAACGGCAATTGCGCCTTTTGCTGCTGATACTGATCGTAGAGTTCTTCGCGGTTGGAATGCGGGTACTCCTTGAAGTGGCTGATCTGCAACCCCGCCTCGACGGCACCGGTGAAGATCGCGCCCAGGGTGTGGACGAACCAGTAGGACGCCGAGGCCTGCTGTTCGACTTTGCCTTCGTAGACGATCGGTTGGTCCTGGACGAAAGGTTCACTGCGAAAATACGAGCTGTCCGGGCGATAGGGATCGGCTGACTCGGGGTCGAACATTTCCAGGAACGGGTGGGTTTCGTAAATCACCAGGCTGCCGCCGGACTTGAGGGTTCGCGCGGCATGGCGCATGAACTCGCCGATGTCCGGCATCCAGTTCAATACGCCGATGGTGATCAGCGCCACGTCGAAGCGTTGGTGCAGCTCAGTCGACAGGTGATGGATATCAGCTTCGATGAATTCGGGCTGATGAGGCGAACGGGATGCCAGCTCCCGGGCCTGATCGAGAAAGGCCCCGGACTGGTCGACGCCCACCACGCTGCGGGCACCCAGCGCAAACAGCGAAAGACTTTCCCGGCCATTGTTGCAGCCCAGTTGCACCACATCCTTGCCGTCGACACCGACCTGTTGGAGCAACCCGGTGAGGGTGTCATCCAGGCAGGAAAAATCGCCATGGCTCACCGCACTCAAACGGGCCCGCCATTCGGGGGTGTCTTTGTGGTGTTGGGCGGAGTCATTCCATGCATCGCGATTGCTGGCGATGGCTTTTTCCTTTGTCGGCATTTCCATTGCACGCTCCAGATTCCGGGCCTTTGATTGACCGGCACGAGTCTAGATCAGCGTCAGGAAAAACCACATCAGGGGTTTGTTGCGATCTTGTAATCAACGATGGCGTGCACCCTCCTATTGGTTCAACCGCTCACGCAAGAACTCGATCAACGCCTGCACCGGTCGCGAGGCCTGACGGTGCTGCGGGTAGACCGCCGATAAGGTCAGCGGCTCGGGGCGGAAATCATCCAGCACCGGCACCAGCCGACCGTCCTCCAGGGCCGAATCGACGATGAAGGTCGGCAAGTACGTGATGCCCATGCCGGCGATGGCCGCGTCCTTGAGCAGTTCACCGTTGTTGACCCGCATCCGCCCGGTGACATTGACGGTCAGCGGTTTGCCCCGCCCTTCGAACCGCCATTGCACCTGGCGGCCATGGCCGTACGGCAGGCAATCGTGGCTGTGCAACTCCTCGGGTTCAACCGGCGTGCCACGTTCGGCCAGATACGCCGGGCTGGCGCAGTACACCCGCTCGATGACGGCGATGCGCCGGGCGATCAGTGTCGAGTCTTCCAGCACGCCGATGCGCAAAGCCAAATCGTATCCCTCACCGAGCAAGTCCACCGGACGATCACTCAGGTCGACCTCGACGGTGACGTCGCGATAACGCTGCAAAAATACTGGCAGCAAACAGCCCAAATGCGCCACGGCAAACGACAACGGTGCACTCAGGCGAATGGTCCCGCGAGGCTCGATGGTCTGGCCGGCGATGCCCTGCTCCACTTGCTCGACTTCACTGAGCAGGCGCAGGGCCGATTCGTAATAACTCTGCCCCAGCGGGGTGACGTCCAGCCGTCGGGTGGAGCGATTGAGCAGGCGCACGCCGAGGCGCTCTTCGAGTTGCATCAGCCGACGGCTGACGAACTGCTTGGACAGGCCCAACTGATCGGCCGCCGCCGTGAAGCTGCCAGAGTCCATGACCTGGCAAAAAATACGCATGTCTTCGAACGGGTTCATTGTCACTCTCTGGTTGACAGTTAATCGCTTTATAGCCGCTTTTTCACTTTCCGGCATCTCATTAATCTGTGCTCACGGTGTTGCTGAGGCCTGAACCCCAGCGCCACAGCAGCCCGATCCCAAGGCATAAAAACTCAAACGATTTAAAAAGGATTTGCACATGAACATCAAGAAAACCCTCGCCGCTTCCGTTCTCGCCCTGTCCATCGGCAACGCATTCGCCGCTGGCAGTCCCGGTGTCGAACACAACACCCAGGCCTTCCTCGATGCCCTCGCCGCCGGCGGTGGCAAACCGCTGGAACAACTGAGCCCGAAAGACGCCCGCGCGGTGCTGACCGGTGCCCAGGCTTCGGTGAAGGTTGATCTGTCGGGTGTTGAAGTCAGCGACAAGGCGATCAAGGTCGACGGCCAGACCATCAACCTGAAAGTGGTGCGTCCGGCCAAGGTCAAGGGCGAGTTGCCGGTGTTCATGTTCTTCCACGGTGGCGGCTGGGTATTGGGCGACTTCCCGACTCACCAGCGCCTGATCCGTGACCTGGTGGTGGGCTCCGGCGCAGTCGCGGTATACGTCGACTACACGCCGTCGCCGGAAGCGCACTACCCGACCGCCATCAACCAGGCCTACACCGCGACCAAATGGGTGGCCGAGCACGGCAAAGAGATCGGTGTCGATGGCAAGCGACTGGCGGTGGCCGGCAACAGCGTCGGCGGCAACATGGCGGCGGTCGTGGCGCTGATGGCCAAGGAACAGAAAACCCCTGCCCTGCGCTTCCAGTTGTTGATGTGGCCGGTGACCAACGCGCAGTTCGACGACGGCTCGTACCAGCAATTCGCCGAGGGGCACTTCCTCACCAAAGGGATGATGCAGTGGTTCTGGGACAACTACACCACCAACCCGGCCGAGCGTGCGCAGATTCATGCCTCGCCGCTGAATGCCAGCGCCGAACAACTCAAGGGCCTGCCTGCGGCACTGGTGCAGACCGCCGAATTCGACGTGCTGCGTGACGAAGGCGAAGGCTACGCCCGCCACCTCGATGCGGCCGGTGTGCCGGTGACCTCGGTGCGCTACAACGGGATGATTCATGACTTTGGCCTGCTCAATCCGCTGAATCAGATTCCGGAAGTCAAAGCGGCGGTACGTCAGGCCGCGGCTGAGCTCAAGACGCATCTGAACTAAGCCCAACCTCTCGCCACACCTCAGGGTGTGGCGATTTTTTTTGTGCCCGCTGGAGTGCAATCCATGAGCCTTTTCTCTGCCCACCTGTTGCCTTGGAGCGCCCTGCTGCTGGTGCTCGACGGCCTGCTCTGGCACCTCGTCCCGTTCAAGCATCGCGCGCCAAAGGTCGGTGTGCGGCTGGTGCTGTTTCTGGCGTTCAGCGCGCTGATTATCAACGCTGGCGTCAGCCCGTTGCAGACACCGTTGGTTGCCGATGACCCGGTGGCGCAACTCGGTGCAACGGCGCTGGGGATTATCTGGTGGTTGTACACCGCACGAGTGCTCACCGAGGTGTTCGGTCTGGTGCTGATGCGTCGCATAGGTCACAGCGGCCGTTTGCTGCAGGACGTAATCGGTGCGCTGGTGTTTCTGGCCTCTATCGTCGCGGCCGCCGGTTATGTGCTGGATCTGCCGGTCAAGGGTCTGCTGGCGACTTCCGGCGTGTTCGCCATCGTGGTCGGTCTGGCGTTGCAGAGTACGTTGGCTGACGTGTTCTCCGGCATTGTGCTCAACACCACCAAACCCTATCAGGTGGACGACTTTGTGGTGATCGATGGCGTCGAAGGCAAAGTGCTGGACATCAACTGGCGCGCCACGCACCTGTTGAGCAACGCGGGCACGATGGCCGTGGTGCCGAACTCGGTGGCGGCCAAGGCCAAGATCGTCAACCTCAGCCGCCCGAACAACCTGCACGGGGTGTCGATCAGCATCAAGGTGCCGAACCACATCCGCCCACGCCGGGTGCTCGACGCCCTCGACCGCACGCTGCAAGGCAGCAGCAGTCTGTTGCTGTCGCCCGCACCAAAAGCGGTGCTCGTCGATGCTGGCGAAGAGATGTCCGAATACGTGGCCAGCGGTTTCATCGCCGAGCTGGGCAAGAAAAGCGACGTGCGCAATCAACTGTTCGACCTCGCCCATCGCCATCTGGAAGCGGCCGGCATCTCGCGGCACCCCGACGGCGTGATCGAACCCTCGACCCGCGCCCGCGCACTGCTCGATGAAGTGAAGATTTTCCGCTCGCTGAGCCATGAGGAACGCGACCGCCTCGCCGAATCGATGGTCGCGCAACAATACGCCGCCGGCGAGGTGGTGCTGGATCTGGCTGAAGTGCCGGACAGCCTGTTCGTGATCGCCACCGGCGTCGTCAGCGCCAGCGTGCCGGACGGCAATGGTTTCACCGAGGCCGGTCGCATGGGGCCAAGCGAAGTCATGGGCGAACAGAGCATCCTGGCCGATACGCCGTCGCAGGCAACGTTCACCGCGCTGACATCTTCGATCATCTACCGTCTCGACAAGAACCTGACCCGCCAGTGCATGGAACAGCGCAGCGAAGTGGGCCGGGCGTTGAACAAGTTGCAGGCGGTGCGCCAGCAAAACAGTCGGCAGGCGTTGATGGCCAAACCGGTGCCGATCAGGAAAGGTGGTTTTCTGGGATGGTTGCAGAAGCGCTGATGCAGAGGACATTCGAGCAGTACAAAAAAATGCCCGCACATCGCGGGCATTTTTCTTCAACGCCTTACTTGGCGGTGAACTTGGTGTAGCTGTTGATCAGGTTGCGGTAGTTCGGCAGACGCTGGGACAACAGGTTGGCCAGGCCTTCCATGTCGTTGCGCCAGTCGCCTTGCAGCTCGCAGGCCACGGCGAACCAGTTCAGCAGGTGTGCACCCGCCGCCGACATGCGTGCCCACGCCGCTTGTTGCACGGTGGTGTTGAAGGTGCCGGAAGAGTCGGTGACCACGAACACTTCAAAACCTTCGGCAATGGCCGACAGGGTTGGGAACGCCACGCAGACGTCAGTCACCACGCCGGCGATGATCAGTTGCTTGCGACCGGTGGCCTTGATGGCTTTGACGAAGTCTTCGTTGTCCCAGGCGTTGATCTGGCCTGGACGCTGAATGAACGGCGCGTCCGGGAATTGCTCGCGCAGTTCAGGCACGATCGGGCCGTTCGGGCCTGCGTCGAAACTGGTGGTGAGGATGGTCGGCAGGTTGAAGAACTTGGCGATATCGCCCAGGGCCAGCACGTTGTTCTTGAATTCGTTGGGCGAGAAATCCTGCACCAGAGAGATCAGGCCGGTCTGGTGATCGACCAGCAGCACAACGGCGTCATCTTTGTTCAGACGTTTGTAAGGAACGTTGCTCATGTGAAACTCCTCGGAGGGTGATGAGTGAAGCGTCGACCACACATGGCCGACGCTTTTGTTGCAAGACTCAGAACGCGAAGCAGGAACAGCCGAAGGCGCCCCAGAAACCGGCGAAGTCACTCACCGGCACGTTCGACATACGGGCCTTCTCATGGCTGTGGGTATGCACGGCGCACGGGCCGCTGCACTGGTGCACCTGCGCCTGCATCGGCGCGTTCGGCCGCCAGTGTCCCGGAACCTTCGCCACCGGCGACCAGTCCGGCAGCACCGGCAGGCTGACAGGCCCGAGTTTTTCGAAGTCGCCGGCGGCGTACACCACCTTGCCGCCGACCACGGTCAATACCGACTCGATCCACTTGATCGCTTCTTCCTCGACGCTGAAGAAGTCCGCGCTCAGTGCTACCAGGTCCGCCAGTTGCCCGACCTTGATCTGGCCTTTCTTGCCTTGTTCCGACGAGAACCAGGCGCTGCCATGGGTGAACAGTTCCAGCGCGGTCTGCCGTGGCAAGCCTTCCTCGTACAGCGCCAGGCCACCGACGGTGCGACCGCTGACCATCCAGTACAGCGAGGTCCATGGATTGTAGCTGGACACTCGCGTGGCATCGGTGCCGGCGCCGACCGGTACACCCTCGGCCAACATGCGCTTGATCGGTGGCGTAGATTCGGCGGCCTGCTTGCCGTAGCGGTCGACAAAATATTCACCCTGGAACGCCATGCGGTCCTGGATCGCAATGCCACCGCCCAGCGCTCTTACCCGCTCGATGTTCTGTGGGGTGATGGTTTCAGCGTGGTCGAAGAACCATGGCAGGCCGTTGAACGGAATATCGCGGTTGACCTTCTCGAACACATCGAGCATGCGGCTGATGGATTCGTTGTAAGTCGCGTGTAGACGGAACGGCCAGCGCTGCTCCACCAGGTGGCGAACCACCGGTTCCAGCTCCTGCTCCATGGTCTGCGGCAGGTCCGGACGCGGTTCGAGGAAGTCCTCGAAGTCCGCCGCCGAGAACACCAGCATCTCGCCGGCGCCGTTGTGCCGCAGGTAGTCGTCGCCCTGGTGCAACTTGACGCTGCCAGTCCAGTTCTGGAAATCGGTCAGCTCTTCTTTCGGCTTCTGGGTAAACAGGTTGTAGGCGATACGCACGGTCAGTTGGTCATCTTTCGCCAACTGCTCGATCACCTGGTAATCGTCCGGGTAATTCTGGAAACCACCGCCGGCATCGATCGCGCTGGTCAGACCGAGGCGGTTGAGCTCACGCATGAACTGGCGGGTCGAGTTGACCTGATATTCCAGCGGCAGCTTCGGCCCCTTAGCCAGGGTCGAGTACAGAATCATCGCGTTGGGCCTTGCGACCAACATGCCGGTCGGATTGCCATTGGCATCACGCACGATTTCGCCACCCGGCGGGTTCGGCGTATCGCGGGTGTAACCGGCAACCCGCAATGCAGCGCGGTTGAGCAAGGCGCGGTCGTACAAATGCAGCACGAACACCGGGGTGTCTGGCGCCGCCTGGTTGAGCTCTTCCAGGGTCGGCATGCGCTTCTCGGCAAACTGGAATTCGTTCCAGCCACCGACTACCCGTACCCATTGCGGCGTCGGTGTGCGGTCAGCTTGCTCCTTGAGCATGCGCAACGCATCAGCCAGGGACGGCACGCCTTCCCAGCGCAGTTCGAGGTTGTAGTTCAAACCACCACGGATCAGGTGCAGGTGCGAATCGTTGAGGCCAGGGATAACACAGCGGCCCTTGAGGTCGATCACCTGGGTGCCCGAGCCGCGCAGGGCCATGGCCTCTGCATCGTTACCGACAGCAACAAAGCGTCCGTCCTTGATCGCCACGGCACTGGCCAGCGGTTTTTCCCGGTCTACGGTATGAAATTGGCCATTGAATAGAATCAGATCGGCGTTCATCGCAGTTCCTTCGTCATCAGTGAAATGAAGCAAAAAGCGCCGACTCAGCGTGGCGAATTTGCGTTGGATTCGAGGTGCTCCCGCGGCTGACTGGCCGTCAGCCACGGCGCAAACAAGCGAGTCGCGGCCGGCATGCACACGTACACCACCGACACCACGATGGTCAGGGTGATCAGGAACGTGGCGACCAGGTAGTTGGAGAGAAAAGCGTTGAGTTTGAGCAGCGGCCCCCAGAGCAGCGGCACCAGCAAGGTGTGCGGCAGAATTACCAGCAACGACACCACGGCCTGCTTCCAGCGCGGTGGCGGCGAGGCGGCATCGGCCAGCGGCGCGAACCAGAATTCGTTGACCGGGTTGACCTCGGTCTGGTCGCCGTCGGCCAGCATCGGCGCGGCTTCATCGATCAACGATTGACGTTGCGGCGAATCGAGCCAGTGCTGCATGGCCTCGGTGGAGCAAAAGCGCAGCACGCAGGTAAACATGTCCAGGCCAGCGTTCTTGCCGCGGATCACGTCCACGCCCAGATGCCCCTCCGTGCGCCCCGCTACGCTGACGATGTTGCGCAGCCAGGCTTCATAGGCTGCTTCGAAACCGGCCTTGACCCGGTGCTTGACGATCAGCGTCACGATCTCATCGGACCCCGGCGCTTTTTGAGTTTGGGCTTCAGACATAACGGAGCACTCCGGGCAAACGGACATTGAGCGCCAGCCGTCCAGGCCCGGCGATAAACACAGAGGTGAAGATGATCAACAACAGCCAGCCGAACTGCCCTTCGGCCACACTCCACTGCGGGTGCACGACCAGCAGCGCCACCAGCAGCACAAACAGAATAGGCAAGCACGCCAATCGCGCCAGGACACCGGCGACGATCAATAGCGGGCACAGGACTTCGGCGAAAATCGCCAGGATCAGCGTGAGGTGGGCACCGAGGTGGAATGGGTCTTCGATCAGTTGCAACTGCGCGTTGAAGTCCAGCAGCTTGGGCAAGCCGTGAACCCACAGCAGAAACAGACCACCGCTGACCCGCAAAAACAGCAGCCCGACATCCCGCGCCTGTTCATCCCGTTGCGAAGCGTTCATGACTCACCCCTGTTCAATCATTGGATTGAATAGTGCCGCCAAGGGGTAGGGAAAAATTGAATGTACGTGCTCTCTTTGCACGGCGGGAACACCATACACAGACAACGCAACCCCTGTGGCGAGGGGGCTTGCCCCCGTTCGGCTGCGCAGCAGTCGTAAAACCTGTGCATGCGGTTTGCCAGACAGACGGCGACTGCAGGTTTTGGGTCTGCTTCGCAGCCCAACGGGGGCAAGCCCCCTCGCCACAGGGGATCAGGTCATAGGGCCGGGGCGGCCTTCAGCTCCAGACTATCCAGCGCCCGACTCACCGCCAGCTCACCGAACATGATGAGCTGCGCGACGCCCAGTATCGTATTGCGCTGCGACCCCTCCAGAAAACCGGCGCAGTCACTGGCGATCACCTTGGCCGAGGCAAAGGATTCGCAGGCATTGACCAGCAGCTCTTCGATGTTGATATCCGGGGCGACGGTGTAAATCGTGCTCGGTTTGCGCGGGGGCTTGGGGTCGGACGGTTTGAGGTAGTGATCGAGGGCGCGTTCGGCGGCTTCGTTGAGTTTTTTGGGATCGAGGGGATCGTAGGGGGAAACGTCGTCGGTTGCTGGCGGGTTAGGTGTGGCTTTGAACATGGTGAATCTCCGTTATACCTGATGGAACCACCAGTACCTGTCGCTAAACAAGTAAGGGTGGCGGCTGTACGCAGGTTAGCGAACCGAGAGGTATAAGACCCGGCAGACCCGAGGGCCTCCCGCGCACAGCCACCATATCGAAACTGCAGACATGGAATGCCTGCAATATGACGGAGCGTTGTTGCGCTTATACCTGTTCAGGTCGCTAAACCCGATCGCTGATTGGCAGCGATGCGGAAACGATAAAGACCAGGCCCAAAGCGCACAAGCCGGCGGATTCTGGCGCAGTCGTAGGCAACGACGCAAGAATCTGTAGCTTTCAGGAAGTAACGCTAAACACCATTAAACACAGCCCTCGGCAGTTCCTACGGCGTCGGTATCTTCACGGGCTCGGACATGAACTGGCTGATCCTCGATCGCAGCCATTTCTCGGCAGGATCGTTGTCATGCACCCCGCTCCAGGCCATCGACAGTTGCGCGGCGTCGATAGGAAACGGCGGATCTTCGGCGCGCAATCCACAGCCCTCAACCAACGCACACGCGGCGTAATCCGGCACGGTGGCGATCATCTCCGTGCCAGCGAGCAACGCGCGCAAACCACTGAATTGCGGCACGCCCAGCACCACGCGGCGGGTGCGGCCGACCTTGGCCAGGTCGAGGTCGATGTTGCCGCTCAGGTCGCCGGAGAACGACACCATCGCATGCGGACGGGCGCAGTATTCGTCGAGAGTCAGCGGCCCCGGGCGGTCATCGCCGCGCAGGACTTTGCAGGGAATGTCGCGCAGTTTTTTGCGTTTGGCATTGGCCGGCAGATCCGTGGTGTAACTCACCCCCACCGAGATTTCCCCCGAAGCCAGCAACGCCGGCATCAGCAGATAGTTGGCGCGGCGCACCACGACCACGATCCCCGGCGCCTCTTCCTGCAACTGGCGCAGCAACGGTGGAAACAGCCCGAACTCGGCATCGTCCGACAGCCCGATGCGAAACACATCGCAGCTGCTGGCCGGCTCGAACTCTTTGGCGCGGCTGACCGCCCCCGAGATGGTGTCCATCGCCGGTTGCAGCTCCTTGAGAATCGCCAGCGCCCGCGCCGTCGGTTCCATGCCGCGACCGTTGCGCAACAACAACGGATCGTCGAACAAATCACGCAACCGGCCCAGCGCGGCGCTCACTGCTGGTTGGCCCATGAACAGCTTTTCGGCGACGCGGGTCAGGTTTTTTTCGAACATCAACGCTTCGAAAATCACCAGCAGGTTCATGTCGACGCGGCGCAGATCATTACGGTTCATGGGCACGGTTCCCTTTTGTGTTCAGCCAGGCGCAAGTGTGTCGGACTTTACTCGATCATCGGCACTTTCGCCGCTCGTTTATAAGGCCCGTACTCGATCGGTACCCACTGGAAATGCTTGTCCACTGCGGTGATATGGCCGACACCCGGAAACGGCAAATGCGCTGCCGTGACCCAGATCTTGCTGGCCGCCGCATCGCTGAACACCTTGGCGCGGCTCTTGATCGCCTGCTGATTGTCGACGTCGAAACGGATCGATACCTCGGGATGCTCGAACTGCACCGCCAGGTTATGCACCAGATCGCCCATGAACAAAATACTCTGACCCTGGGAGTTGAACCGATACGTGGTACTGCCCGGTGTGTGCCCGGCCTCCAGCTCGGCATCGACAACGCCCGGCACTGGCGACTGCCCGGCAGTAAAGGTTTTGAAACGGCCCGCCGCGATATACGGCGCGGTTGAGTCCTGGGCGATCTTGAAGAATTCCCTGGCACCGGCCGGTGCCTTGGCCATGGCCTGGGGATCAAGCCAGTAATCGGCTTCTGCCTTGGCCGCGTACACCGTTGCGTTGGCGAACACGGGCTTTTGCTGCCCATCCACCAACCCGCACACATGATCCAGATGCAGGTGAGTGAGCAGGATAGTATCGACCTGTTCTGGCTGATAACCGGCGGCTTTCATGTTCGCCGACAGTTGGCCCGCCGTGGCACCGATGCACTGCCCTGCTCCGGTATCCACCAGAATCAATTGTTTGCCGGTATTCACCAGAAACGCATTGAACGCGGTTTGCACCCCCGGCGTTTCAATCGAACGACGAGCCAGCAACGCGCGGATCTGGTCTTGGGTCAGCCCCTCGAGCAGTTTGGGCGACAGGTCGTTGTAGCCATCGAACAACGCCGTCACCTCGTAGTCGCCCACCGCGAGCCGGTAATAACCGGGCACCTGAGTGTTCACCTGAGCCGGTGCCTGGGCCAGGCTGATGCCAGACATCAGCGCCAATGCCAGGCCAAGTCCGCCAAGTGTGCAAACGCGGGATTGCTTCATGAGATCACCCTTGATCGAGCCAGAAAAAGCGGCCCAGTCCAGGCCGCTACACGTCGCCCATCTTGCATGACCGTGCATCGGTGCGAATTGCAGTGATGTGCTCAGTTGGCGCATTTTCACCCTTAAGCCTGACTGCGGAATTAACAACGTTTAACTCGCAAGCCAAAGTCCTCGCGGCCAAGAATGAAGCCTTCTGCGCAGACTTGTTTTTCAGACAAGGGAACGTGCTGACCCACCGTGCAGTGCATCCGCGCGCGCCCATCGACACGGACATTGGCCATGGCTCTCATTCAGCAAAACGCGATCAAGACGTGTGCCATTGAAACGCAAAAGAAAACCACGGGGGGCCTTAGCCCCTGGCGCGAAACACTGGTCAAGCAACTGATCCTCGACCACCTCGACGACACCCTGGAAGTGACCGAACTGGCACGGGTCTGTGCCCTGTCGCGCAGTCATTTTTCCCGTGCGTTCAAATGCAGCACCGGTGTTTCGCCGCAGGACTGGATCCGACAGCAACGCATTGCCCGAGCCAAACAATTGATCCAGAACACCGACCTGACCCTGACGCAAATCAGCCTGGAATGTGGCTTCTGCGACCAGGCGCATTTCTCCCATATCTTCACCCGCAGCGAAGGCATCACACCGTTTGCCTGGCGCTGCCGTGCCATGCGTACTCTTCCCTCTCACAACAGCAAAAGATCGCAGCCTTCGCCAGCGCCTACAGGTGCTCACATGTCCCTGTAGGCGCCGGCGCCTTTGATTTTGATCAGCCCTTGATGAACGCCAGCAGATCTTCGTTGAGTTGATCCTTGTGGGTATCGGTCAGGCCGTGTGGAGCTCCCGGATAGACTTTCAATGTGGAGCCCTTGACCAGTTTTGCCGAGGCGATGCCCGAGGCTTCAATCGGCACCACCTGATCGTCGTCGCCATGCACCACGAGGGTCGGCACGTCGAACTTCTTCAGGTCTTCGGTGAAGTCGGTTTCAGAGAACGCCTTGATGCAGTCGTACGCATTCTTGTGGCCGGAAGCCATGCCCTGCAGCCAGAACCAGTCGATCATGCCTTGCGAAGGTTTGGCACCCGGCCGGTTGAAACCGAAGAACGGACCGCTGGCCAGATCCTTGTACAACTGCGAACGGTCGACCAAAGACGCCTGACGAATACCGTCGAACACTTCCATCGGCAGGCCGCCCGGGTTGGCCTCGGTCTTGAGCATCTGCGGCGGCACCGATGAAATCAGCCCGGCCTTGGCCACGCGTCCAGTACCGTAGCGACCGATGTAGCGCGCCACTTCGCCACCGCCAGTGGAGAAACCGAACAACACAGCGTTTTGCAGATCCAGATGCTCGATCAACTGCGCCAGGTCATCGGCGTAAGTATCCATTTCGTTGCCGAACCATGGCTGGCTCGAACGACCGTGACCACGGCGGTCATGGGCGATGACCCGGTAGCCTTTGGAGGCCAGGAAGATCATCTGCGACTCCCAACTGTCGGCGTTCAACGGCCAACCGTGGCTGAAGACGATCGGCTGACCGGTGCCCCAGTCCTTGTAGTAAATCTCGGTGCCGTCTCGGGTAGTAAAGGTGCTCATTACGACTCTCCTGATGCATGGGTTTACGACGATTAACAAGAGGTTTGAGCCAGGCGTTCGGCCAGGCGCGCCACCCGCTCGCCCAAATGTGCGGCGGTGCGGCGGTCTTCCAGGGGCGGAGCAAATTCGGGGGATTGTTCGACGTTCGATTGGGCCATCGCCCCCAGCGAACTGCCGAGCCGGTTCAACTGCCCGTCGAACAGGCCGAGGCTGCTGCGCGCCGGCAGCAGATCGAGGCCGACCCAGATCATCGAGTGCTGGGCGGCGAACACCGCCATCTGCAGCAAGGTATTGAGCTTGTCGCCACACAGGCATCCGGAGTTGGTAAACCCGGCAGCGAGCTTGTCGCGCCAGGGCTGGGCCAGGTAGAACGAGGCGGTGGCCTCCATGAAACCCTTGAAGGCTGCCGAGGCGCTGCCCATGTAGGTGGGGGCGCCGAAGATGATTGCATCGGCACGGTGCAAGCGCTCCCAGTGGTCGTCCACTTCCTCCACCGGAATCAGCCGACAGGTGCTGCCCAAGTGTCGTTCCACCCCCAGGCCCACGGCTTCGGCCATGACCCGGGTGTGCCCGTAACCACTGTGATAGACCACCACCACGTTGCTCATTCCGGCTCCTCCAGAAGTGTTCGTCCTTTTTGCGGCACGCTTTTTGTTGCACTTTCTGTTGCAAAAAGGCCGATACCTTCGGCTACTTGAAGAAATGGATTTTTGAGCGTAGACCGGATCGGTACGAGTTAAACGTTGTTAATTTTCTGCCGTACACCCATGGCCCCGGCGTGCCGTTCACCAGCGCTGAGTCCAATAAATACGGGGCCGCCGGGCACCGACGGCAAGGCCGCAGCCGTTGCACCTGCTGCCGAGATGTATGACGCCACGTTGCGCTACCGAAAAAACCTTAGGAATATGCCTGGATACCGCGCGATAGACGGATGCAAGCAGGAGTGACCCGTTGACCCTTACCCCCGAACAGGCCATCCATTTCGGCCCCTACCGGATCTACCCTGGCCAACGCCTGGTGATGGAGGCCGACCAGCCCCTGCGCCTGGGCAGGCAAGCCATGGACATTCTGTTGATGTTGCTGGAGCACGCAGGCCAGGTGGTGAGCAAGCAGCAACTGATCGCGCGGGTCTGGCCCAAAAGCGTAGTGGAAGACACCAACCTGCGCGTGCACATGGCGGCACTGCGCAAAGCCCTCGGTGACGGTCAGGCCGGCCAGCGTTACATCGTCACCGTCGCCCAGCGCGGCTACAGTTTTGTCGCGCCGTTTTCCCTGGAGTCCATCGAACAACATCCCCAAAACGACGCCAATGAACCGGGCGGCCATAACCTGCCGGTGCGCCGGACTCGCATGATCGGCCGTCAGGCCCTGGTCGACAGACTGCTGGCGCAACTCTCACAGCAACGTTTCATCACCCTCGTGGGCCCCGGCGGGATCGGCAAGACGACCGTGGCGCTGCGCGTCGCCGAGCAACTGATCGGTCGCTATCGAGACGGCATTCGCCTGGTGGACCTGGCACCGATCAACTGCCCTTTGATGATCGGCGCGCACCTGGCGACAGCGCTGGGCTTGCCGTTGCATGACGCCGACCCCATGAACGGGCTCGCCACATGCTTGCGCGAACGACAGATGCTGCTGGTCATCGACAACTGCGAACACCTGATCGATGCCATTGCGTTGCTCAGCGAAAGCATCCTGCGCGCGGCGCCCCAAGTGCACATTCTGGCCACCAGTCGCGAAAGCCTGCGGGCCGAAGGCGAATACGTACAGCGCCTGGAATCGCTGGACTGCCCACCGCCCATCGCCGTGCTCGACCGAGCTCAGGCCCTGACGTTTTCGGCGCTGCAATTGTTTGTCGAGCGGGCGATGGCCAGCCACGACAGCTTCGAACTGAGCGAAGCCGACCTACCGCTGGCGATTGAAATCTGCCGACGTCTGGACGGCATCCCGTTGGCGATCGAACTGGCAGCGGCGCAGGTTGGCAACCTGGGTTTGAGCGGCTTGCTGTCGCAACTGCAAGACAGCTTTCGCCTGCTCGCCCAAGGCTGCCCGACCACCATGGGCCGCCATCAGACCCTGCGCGCGACTCTGGACTGGAGCTTCGAACTGCTCAATGCCTGCGAGCAAACGTGCCTGCGCCGACTGGGGATATTCCGGGGCGCTTTTACCCTGGAATCGGCGGCTGCCGTGATTGTCGGCCAGTACATCGAGCCCGACGTGGTACTTGCCTCGATTACCCAATTGGTGGCCAAGTCATTGCTGAACGTGGAAGTCGGCGACGAAGAAGTGTTCTACCGTCTGCTCGACACCACGCGTGGCTATGCGCTGGAAAAGCTCGACCAGGCCCAAGAGCTGGCGGACACCCGAGAGCGCCACGCCGAATGCTGCCTGGCCTTGATGCAGCAGGCGCAGAGTGATTGGGAACACACCCAGAGCTCGCGCTGGACCGAGCGTTACGCCCGCAGCCTGGACGACATTCGTGCAGTCCTGGATTGGGGCTTGAACGCTCAAGGGCCGCAGGCCTTGGCCATCCGTCTCGCCGCGACCTCGGCACCGCTCTGGCAAGAGCTGTCGCTGCTCAAGGAATACGGCGCGTACGTGCGCAAAGCCCTGGCGTTGCTCGAAACGACGCATCAGCCCTGCCCGCGCTTGACCATGAACCTCAAGCTTGCCCTCGGCAGTTCCTGCTACCACACCCAGGGCAGTAGCGCCGAAGCCGTCGAAGCCTTCGTCAGCGCCAAACACCTGGCCGAACACTGCAATGATGTGGCCGGTCAGCTCAAAGCGATTTCCGGGCACCTGGCGGTTGATCTCAGCTGCGGCCACTACCAACTGGCTCTGGAGCAGAGCCGACAATTCGAGCGGTTGAGGCCGCACGACGACGCGGTGACGGCCCTCAGCACCCAACGTTTGCGGGTCCTGGCCCTGCATTTTGCCGGGGATCAGGCACTGGCGCGGGAGAATGCCGAACAGGTCATTCAACGCCTGGCCCAGAGCGGCCAACTCAACCGTTTCACCCATGGTTTTGGTGTGCAATACGACCAGAGCGTGGCGACCCTTACGATTCTGGCGCGCATTCTCTGGCTGCAAGGGCTCCCGGAAAAAGCCTGGCATACCGCAAGACAGGCGCTCGACATCGCGATGCAAATCAATCATGGCACGTCCATCTGCTACACCCTGGCGCTGTCCGGTTGCCTGATCGCCCACTACAACGGCAACACGCCGGTCGCCCGCGAGCTCCTGGCCTTGCTGCTTGAGCAGTCGAAGAAACACTCGGTGTTGCTGTTCTACACTTGGGCCAAACACTACGCGCAGGTGATCGACGAAACTGATGCGCCCTCATCCCCGCGACCGGACACCGGGTTGGTCAAGGAAATCATGGTCACTCTGGGCAGCCGTTTCATCGATGATGCGTTGCTGGAGCGGGCCGAAAACGGCGCGGCGGGCTGGAGCACGGCAGAGATTCTGCGGGCCCGGGCCGACGCGTTACTGGCAGAGGATTGCCCGAGCAGTGCTGACGCGGCCGAGGCGGTGCTGCTCAAGGCTTTAGCCGTGGCAAAAACTCAGGGAGCGCTGGCCTGGGAGCTGCGCAGTGCGACTTCGCTGGCCCAGCTGTGGCAGCGTCAGGGCCACTTCCGGCAAGCCCATGAGCTGCTGGCGCCGATTTACCAGCGCTTCACCGAAGGCTTCGCCACACCGGACCTGATAAAAGTCCGGCGGTTACTCGACGAGTTGCAGCACCACCTGTCCGACTGATGTCCAGTGGGCCCGGCTGATGTAGCGCTCATAACGCAGTTCGAAGGCACGCAAGTAACCGCTGTTTTCGAGTTTCTCCAGGGCGTAGGTGCGAGTGGTATTGAGGAAACGGTAGCGCGTTACGCCGTTGCCCTGCTCGACCGACAGCAGCGATTTATTCGCCAGACTCTCCACCACGTTGACCAGGCTTGCGGGCAGCAACATCGCGCCACTGAGCACGCCAATCGCCGCGTCCAGGGTGAACGCCATCTTGAACACCGCCAGCCGCTGCAACACGATCTGTTCCAACGGGCTTAGCCGTTCATAGCTCCAATCCAGTGCGGCTTTGAGATTCTGATGCCGTGGCACGGCGGTGCGTCGACCTTGGCTCAACAGCTGAAAACAGTTGCCCAGTTGCGCTTGCAACCCTACCAGCGCCAATGCATCGATCTGCGCCGCCGCCAGCTCAATGGCCAGGGGCAAGCCATCCAGCCGACGACAGATTTCACGCACAGCATTGAGATCCTGTTGGCGCAGGGCAAACCCTAGCTGACGGGCTCGGGCGCGGCTGACTAACAGCTGCACCGCTGAATACCCCATGGCCTCGTCCACGCTATAAATCGCCGAGACTGGCGGCACCGTCAGGGCGGGTAACCGCAGCAGCGTTTCCCCCGCTGCTCGCAGCGGTTCGCGACTGGTGGCGAGGATCGACAATCGAGGCGCCGAGGCCAACAGATCGTCCACCACTGTCCTGCAACGTTCGAGCAGGTGTTCGCAGTTGTCGAGCACCACCAAGGCATGCCGTTGCGCCAACGCGTTTGCGCCAACGTCTAGTTCCAGGGTGCGCGACAGATGATCGACAAGCTGCGATGGGTCATCGATGGCCGACAGGTCAACCATCCAGACACCATCCCGATAGTGCTGCAACAGCAGCTCGGCCACGCGCAACGCCACGGTGGTCTTGCCGATGCCCGCAGGGCCGATCAGGGTCATGAAGCGTCGAACCGGCAACTGCCGGACCACGCTGCCGACGATCGAGTCACGACCGGTCACCGGTGTGAGCCGCGCAGGCAAGTTGTGTTGAGGCTTGTGCACGGTTTCGACCAGCACCGGCGTGCCCGCCCGATCGTGCTGCACCGGGGCGATGAAGCTATAACCGCGCTGGGGAATATTAACGATATAAGGCTGCCCGTTCGGCCCATCGCCGAGCGCTCGACGCAGGGCGGCAATGTGGACGCGCAAGTTGATTTCCTCGACCACCGAGGTCGGCCATACGTGGGCAATCAGCGCCTCTTTGCTGACCACCGCACCAGCGTGCTCAACCAGCACCTGCAAAATGTCCAGGGCTCGCCCGCCCATGCGCAGCGGCCGATCACCGTCCAGGATCAACCGCTGATGCAAGTGGAATGCGTAGGGCCCGAACCGCAGCACCGTGTCACTGTTTATCTCTCTGAGGTTGTTCATGCACGTTCATATGCTGAAAACCTGGCTCGGCTCAAGGAACTGCAAGCTCCCTCGATCCCGCCCATCCAGGCCCCGCACCTCCCAAAAAAGAGTTCACGGGTATCTTGGCAGGCATGGGTGACGGTACAACGGCCATGGGAGGAGCGTCACGGTCATCGCGGTGCGCACGACGGACAACAGCGCGTTAACTGAACTGCTCGCGATACTGGGTGGGGGTCAGGCCGAGCTTTTCACTGAATAGAAATCGCATGTGCCGCACGCTGCCGAAGCCACTTTTATAGGCCACGGTCTTGAGCGGCAGCTCGCTGGTTTCCAACAGATTCCTGGCGTGATCGATGCGCGCGCTTTGCAGAAACTCCATCGGCGTCATGTTCACTTCCCGGGTGAAAACCCTGGCGAAGTGCCGCGCACTCATGTTCACCAGACTGGCCATACGCTCGATACCGAACGCTTCGTCGAGGTGTTCGAGCACATGGTTCTGCACCCGGGTGACCGGCGTTTCCTGGGGGCCCACCGCGGCCATCAACGGACTGAACTGCGCCTGCCCGCCCTGGCGTTTCATCACTACCAGCAGCACTTTGGCGACGTCCTGGGCGACTTTCTTGCCGTGGTCCTGGGCAACCACCGCCAGCGCCAGGTCGATACCGGCGGTGACACCGCCGGAAGTGATGAGGTTGCGGTCCTGCACGAAAATCTGATCGGTCTCGACGATAGCCTTGGGGAAGCCTTTGATCAGTCGTTCGGTGTAATGCCAGTGAGTGGTCACGCGAAAGCCGTCCAGCAATCCGGCATGCCCGAGCACGAACGCGCCGGTGCAGATCGACCCGTATCGGTCAGCACGGCTGATGGCTCCCCGAAGCCAGTCGAGCAGCGGCGGATACTTTTCGTTGTAGGCCCCCGGCCCGCCTGGCACCAGCAACAGGTCATAGTGCCTGTTCGCCTGATCGATGTGCAGATCCGCCAGTACGCTCACGCCGTTGGAGGCCCGCAATGCGCCCTGCACGGTGCCGATGGTCAACAGCTCGTATCGGTCCGCCGGTTGCAGATAACGATTGGCGATGGAAAACACTTCCATGGGGCCGGCCATGTCGAGCAGGAGAAAGTCTGGGAACAACACCATTGCCACGGTTTTCATGGGTTCAAGGTCACTAATAGAGAACTGTTCAATACCATTGCGCCGCCCACAGGTCTGGCGCCCCACATTATGGCCACATGTAACAACAAGCATACATGAACCCGTTCACACAACTGTCAACCTGTGCGAGACAGTATTTCAATTTCCATCTACTTACTGCACTTTCAGGTAAACATTAACCTTCTCCTCACTCGGACGAATTCACGTCCTGACAGGAGATTTCATCATGCTGACCCTTCGCAAAGCTTCGGATCGCGGCGCGGCCAATCACGGTTGGTTGAAGTCGTTCCATACCTTTTCCTTTGCCAACTACCGCAACCCGCGGGAACAGGGTTTTTCCGACCTGTTGGTGATCAACGACGACCGCGTAGCCGCCGGCAAAGGCTTTGGCCAGCACCCTCACCGCGACATGGAGATTTTCTCCTACGTGCTCGAAGGCGCGCTGGAACACAAGGACACTTTAGGCACGGGTTCGGTGATCCGCCCTGGCGATGTGCAACTGATGAGCGCCGGCAGTGGCGTGGCACACAGTGAATACAACCACTCATCGACACGCCCGGTGCACTTCCTGCAAATCTGGATCGTGCCTGACGTCAGCGGCGCCAAACCGCGTTATCAGCAAGAGCATTTCAGCACGCAGAAAAAACGCGGCCGCTTGCAGTTGATCATCTCCCCGGATGGGGCCAAGGGTTCATTGAAAGTCCGGCAGGATGCGCGGGTGTATGCCGGCCTGATCGACGGCAAGGAAAGCGCCACACTGGAACTGGCCGCCGATCGCTATGCTTATGTGCATGTGGCGCGGGGCAGTGTCGAGCTGAACGGCCTGCAGCTGCAGGAAGGCGACGGCGTACGGGTTCGCGAAGAACAGGTGCTGACCTTGAGCAATGGCGTGGATGCCGAGGTACTGGTGTTTGATTTGCGGCCGCAGGAATTGCCGGAAATGCCGTGATCCCCTTGTTCAACGCCCGCAAAAAAACGGCCTGATCAAGGCCGTTTTTTGGCCGCGACAAAAATCCTGTAGGAGCGAGGCCACAGGAATATCTAAATCGCCGCCCGCAATTCCCGTGGCGACAGGCCGTAATGTGAGCGAAAGCGCACGGCAAACCGCGAGGCCGAGGCGTAACCGCTGGCACCGGCAATTTCACCGATGGGCCGGGAAGTGGTTTGCAACCATTGCAACGCGGTCGCCAGTCGAACGCTTTCCAGAATATTCCTGAAGCTGCTCCCCTCATTGGCCAGTTGGCGACGCAAAGTCGACTCACCGAGATTCAGGTGTTGAGCGACGCTCGCAACCGTCCAGTCGCTCTCAGGGCTGCCCATCACCAACTGCTGCACACGCTCGCACAGTGGATCATTGCGATCCATCAGCAGCGGTCCGGCCTGGCCGTTGAGGCCCAGGCAGAGCAGAACCGCTTCCCCATAGTGGGTGCGTAATGCATCCGGCGCGTTCGCATTGATGGCGGCCAATAACTGCTCCCATGCCTGCGTCGTATGCCTGTCCAGAGGCACACACAGATCTGTCTTCGGGGCACGGTGACCATTCATGATCTGCCGGCCATATCGGCTGCTGAAGTTGCGCAGTGTCGAACCGGGAAAGGTCACGACATCAGCGATGTAGTGACCGTGAAGACCGGGGAAGTTCGAGATACCAAACTCACGCCCGGCCGGCAACAGAATCAGATGTTGCGGCCCTGCGCGCATCTCCCGGTCATCCCATTGCAACAGCTTTTCCCCCTGTCGCACTCGACACAAGGCAGTCGCGAATATCGGCACCCGTTGCAAGGTATGAGGCTGCCGCGCCCGTATGACACACGCATCGATAATGTTTTCCCGGTGCTGGATGCCGTCACAAGGGCGCATCGTTCTTAACGTCCGTAAGTTGAAGTGATGGTCGCTTTGGCCAAGGCGTTGGCATTGAGCATATAGCCCACCAAGGCTCCGCTGGCCTGGCTGTCGAGTGGCAGCTTATCGACTTTCAACGCCCATACGGTGAATTGATAGCGATGGGGCTTATCCCCCACAGGAGGGCACGCTCCGCCAAATCCCGGTTGGCCATAATCGGTTCGTCCTTGTACGGCACCGGCAGGCAGGTTCGAACCGACCCCGCTTGGCAAACTTTTGGTTGAAGCCGGTAAGTTGACCACCGTCCAATGCCACCAGCCGCTGCCAGTCGGCGCATCAGGGTCATAGACCGTGATTGCGTAACTTTTAGTGCCCGCCGGGGCGTTGGACCAGGACAGTTGCGGAGACGTATTGCCCCCTTCGCAACCGAAGCCCTGGAACACCTCGCGACTGGTCAGCGGGTGATTTTCAGCAATATCCTGGCTGGTCAACGAGAAGTCGGCAGCGTGCCCGGTGAGCACGACGCCCATGGACAATGCGGATAGGATAATTCGGATGTTCATCGTGACCTCATCGGTGTCTTGGCGTGAAGCACGAGTCTAGAGAGAGCAAAGGCTGATTACTGTGCCGAAACGCTCGACCATTGTGCCTGAACGCTCTCTCGATCCAGACACTGTCACAGGTGATCTCAAACCGCTGCGAAGATATTCTTCATCGCCGCGTACTGCAGCAGCATGATGGTCTTGGCATCGCAAATTTCCCCGCGATAAAACGCCTCGAGGGCGTCGTCGAACTTCCACTCCAACACTTCCAGTTCTTCAGTTTCGTCTTCCAGCCCACCGCCCTCGCTGACTTTCGAAGAGGCATCGTACTCGGCAATAAAGAAATGCAGTTTCTCCGTGACCGAACCGGGGCTCATGTAGGACTCGAACACCTTCTGCACATGGTGGACGCGATAGCCGGTTTCTTCTTCGGCTTCGGCGCGAATGCGCTCTTCAGGCGCGGCACCTTCCAGCAGCCCCGCCGCGACTTCAATCAACAAGCCATCATGGCCGTTGACGAACACCGGCAACCGGAACTGGCGGGTCAGCACGACGGTTTTCTTCTCGCGGTTGAACAGCAGGATCGCTGCACCGTTACCACGGTCATAAACCTCGCGGGTCTGGCGCTGCCAGTCGCCGTTGTTGCGCAAGTAATCAAACGTGATTTTCTTCAGCAGATACCAGTCGTGGGACAGCACCTGGGACTCGATGATGTTGACCCGCTCGGCTGTGTTCGACATGACAATCCATCCTTATGTTCGTCAGAAAGCGTCCATGTTAGGCGAAAACAGAAAAAACCGGCGACTGTCGTAATGCTGTGCACTCAAGAGAACCTTGAGCCGGAGAAACCTGTGGCGAGGGAGCTTGCTCCCGCTGGGCTGCGTAGCGGCCCCAAAAATCTGACAACCATTGCGATTTTTGTGAGCGCTACGCACTCAAGCGGGAGCAAGGTATCCGTCCGGTCAACACACCTTCCTGACCTTCAGCCAATCTGCTCGAACCGCCGCCTGGTCACGAACAGCCCCGCGCCCACCGGCACGGCAAGGACCGACATCAATCCCAAGTCAAAGCCCAGCAACTGGGTCTGGCTCACTGCAACGCAGCCGATTGCGCCTGCCACCACCAGCGTCACCCCTAGCCACTTGCGCAGCGGGTACGGCTTAAGAAACCGATCAAGTAGAAAGGCCAGCGCCACGACGATGACCGTCTGGGTAATTTCGGACATGTGCAGCCCCACTCAGGTCTTGATGATCAGGGATTCGGAAGAGCGCTGTGGGCCAATCCCACCATTGACCTGCGCCTGGATGCTGACGATTACGTCGCCAGCATGGTAGGTGGGCAGAGCGTCATTGACGTACGAGCGCACACCCGCAGTTACAACAGTACCTGCGGTGACACTGCCTGCAGGTCCGGCTAAACCGCCCACAGTACCGGCAGCGCCACCGAAGGCGGAGGCGGCCAGGTTGGCGACCTTGGTGCGTTGGGCATTGAGGGCATCGCCGTGTTGCCGGGTCAGCGGCTTGGAGATGCCGATCATCATCACGCACGGCAGGCTCTTGGCCTGCATCTTGTCGTACACCTCGACAACCTTGCTGTTGACCTCATAGTGGGCGCTTTTCGCCTCGCCAAAATGCAGCTCGCGCAGGCGTCCGCGCTCGCTGTCGGTGAGGGTGATCTGCGAGACGTTGAAGACGATCCCGTGAGTGCCCATGTATTGGAAAGTCCCTTCGAACTTCATTGCGCGCATCCTTTCGAGGCAAAGATGGCGATTCTCTACAAGGAGCGCATTGGGTTCAAATCATTTCACCTTGCCGGCAAGGTGTGTTGGCTCCCTCGCCACAAGTTCTTACTGACTCAAGACTCTCTTGAGTGAACCGCATTGCGGAGCTTTCATCCTCAGGAAAGTTGCGCCTTGTATTCTTTCTGATACTCCCCGGCGAGGGTTTCTTTCTGTTGGTCGTCGAGTAACTTGCCGGCCATCTGAAAGAACTTCTGCTCCTCCTCTTTGAGGTGGTGATGGACCTTCTCCGAGAGTTTTTTCGCCGTTGCCAACCAGGACGGACTGGACATTTCGGTGGCATCCAGCGTTTCCATCATCTCGTCCATTTCGTGGTGTTCGGAGATAGCGTGGCGGCCAAGATCCACGCCGTTGTCGAACTCCATCAGCGGGATGTAGAAATGGCGTTCTTCAGCGGTTGCGTGGGCCTGAAGCTCGGATTTGAGCCGTTTGTAAGCCTCGACCCGTTCCGGGGTGTCGCCACTGGCTTGAATCACTGCATCGGCATAGCGGCGCTGACGGTCGTGGCTTTCGCGCAAGGCTTCAAAAATGTTCACGGGCTGCCCTCAATGACTGCTTTCAACAACGATGCTGTTCACGCTAGACATTCCCGGAGCCCCGGGGGTTCCTTGGGCTTCGGGGGGATAGAACAATCGCCGCAACCGGGATAGGCTCCGTGTTCACTGCCATAAGGATGTGTTGCCTATGACTCTGCGAATCGAATTGTCGAAAAATGCCACTGCGGAGGAGCGCGAAGCAATCCTCACACCACTGCGCGCCTACAACGCCGCAAAGGCCGGGGCCACGGTGTCGGAGCAGATTGCTTTGCTGGTACGCAATGACAGCGACGAGATTCTCGGCGGGCTTTATGGCCGGGTGTTTTACCAATGGTTTTTCATTGAGTTGTTGTCGGTGCCGGAGCTGGCCCGGGGACAAGGGATGGGCTCGAAACTGATGCAGATGGCCGAAGACCTGGCGCGGGAAAAGAAATGCGTGGGGATCTGGCTGGACACCTTCGACTTCCAGGCGCCGGAGTTTTACAAGAAGCACGGCTACAGCGAGTTGGGGCACATTGCCGATTATCCGCCGGGCCACAAGCGCTTCTTTTTTCAGAAGCGTTTGATGGATTTGTAAGCTTCGGTTTTTGTGTTGCCTTCAAAAGATCGCAGCCTCGTTTCACTCTGTCGAGTGAAACGAGGCTGCGATCTTTTCTGGATCTTCGATCTTGCTTACAAACAGGTCGCCAACGCCGCCAATCGGCGCTTGGCGACAAAATCGTCGTGCTGCGCGTAGTAGCTCAATGCTGTACCCGAGGCGTCGGTGGTCACGTCCACGAAAGACTCGGCCGAACGGGTGTAGACCGTCGAGCCGCCCTTCTTGCCCGGCTGCAAATACGCACCGGCATCGACGCCGAACACCGCCTCGTCCTGCCAGGCAAACTGCACGCACTGGGCGACGACCTTTTCCGGTTTGTCCGAGGTCAGGGTTTTGTACGGGGTTTTGGTGCGGGCGTCGTTCATCGCCGATCCGGCGCAGCCCGCCAGCAAGGTTGCGGCCAGCGCCACCATCAGAATTCGCATTGCGTTCGCTCATAAGGAAAAAGCGGACTGTACCACCGCGGCGCGGCGTATCGTTCTGCTTTACTTCATTTATACCGCGACACCGCGCAACGATTCGCGCACCCTGTCGCGCCGATAGCCTCGCATCACCCATTTTTCAGGAAAGCCATGACACCCAACGCCGAGTTCTACAAACCCTCCACCGACTACGCCGACAAACTGATCAGCCAGATCGGCCAGACGCCGGCCTGGATCGCCAAGCGAATTGGCGTCACCGACAAGCGGATTCGTTACATTCTCGACGGCGAAAGAACCGTCAAAGGCGAAACCACGCCGATCCAGATGACCTACACCGAGCAGTTTGCCCTTGAGTGTCTGGCTGCGGCTGCCAAAGCGAGCAAAAAGCAGTCTTCGTAATCCCCTCAAGGAGTGACCATGGCGGCAACCGAACAGCAACACGAACAGGCGCTGAGGAAGTTTCTCGATGAACGCCCTGAGCTGCGTCTTGAGCTCGACAATCTCAATCCCCTGCTCGCCCAGGCCAAAGGCGAGACGATGGCGCAGTACCGCGACGAACGCTTGCATGAAGCGTTCGAAGCCGAGGCCGAGCGCCTGGGTTTGTTTGCCTGGGAGCTGACACTGCAACTGACCACCGCCACGCCCGAGGAATATCAGGCCCAACGCATGGAAGTGCACAAGGAAGTTGCAGAGATGGCCGGCATGAACTGGCTTGAGTATTGCGAGTTGTATGGGCTGACCAAATAATCCTCGCGATGGCAGCGACTCGGTCTGCGAGCAAACGCCCTTCGCCGCCCTGCCGATAAAGCTTTATCATGGCCGCAGTTTTGCTGATCGAGTCCGTCATGAAATTCGCCATAGCGCTGTTTTCCGCCGCCCATGCGCCCTCCTCGCGCCGTGCCTTGCTGTTCGCCCAGGCGGCGCTGGCCGGCGGGCATGAGATTGTCCGGCTGTTTTTCTATCAGGATGGTGTCTACAACGCGTCCGGCAGTGTGGTCACGCCTCAGGATGAGCAGGATTTGCCCAAGCAATGGCGCACCTTCGTCACCGAACATCAACTCGATGGCGTGGTCTGCATCGCCGCCGCCCTGCGTCGCGGCGTGCTGAACGAGGAAGAAGCCCAGCGCTATCAACGTGAAGCGGTCGCCGTGGGCGCGCCGTGGGAATTGTCCGGCCTTGGCCAGTTGCATGACGCGGTGCAGGACGCTGACCGTCTGATCTGTTTCGGAGGCGCGTGAGATGGCTAAATCCTTGCTGATTATCAGCCGTCAGGCGCCGTGGTCCGGGCCGAATGCGCGGGAAGCGCTGGACATCGTGCTGGCCGGCGGCGCCTTCGATCTGCCGATCGGGCTGCTGTTTCTTGATGACGGCGTGTTCCAGCTCGCCGCGAAACAGGACGCCAAGGCATTGCAGCAGAAAGACCTGAGCGCCAACCTGCAAGCCTTGCCGATGTTTGGCGTCGAAGACCTGTTCGTGTGCGCTGAAAGCGTAGCGGCCCGAGGCCTGAACCCCAAAGGTCTGTCGCTTGAAGAAGCCCGGGTACTGAGCGCCCAGGACATCACCGCCCTTATTGACCGTTACGACCAGGTGATCACCCTCTGATGTCGACTTTGCATGTGTTGTCTCATTCCCCTTTCGGCGACGAGCGCCTGGGCAGTTGCCTGCGCGTGATCGGCCCCAACGATGCGCTGCTGCTGAGTGGCGATGCGGCCTATGCCTTGCAGCCAGGCACCGCGCCATTCAGCTCTTTGCATGCTCGCAACCTGAAACTGTTCGTACTGGCCGAAGACGCGCAGGCCCGGGCTCTGCAAGTTCCGGACTGGGCCAGTGCCATTGACTACCCGGCCTTCGTCGAACTGTCGATTCACTATGACAAGGTCAACAGTTGGCTATGAAATCCCTGACCGTTGGCGCCCGCGCCATTGAACTGGACAAGGACGGCTTCCTGGTGGAACTGAGCGACTGGTCTACCGAGGTGGCCACCGCCCTCGCCGCCGCCGAAGACATCGAGTTGAGCCCGGAACATTGGGAAATCCTCGAACTGCTGCGCAGTTTCTACGACGAATTCCAGTTGTCCCCGGCCACCCGCCCGCTGATCAAGTACACCGCATTGAAGCTCGGCCCCGACAAGGGCAACAGCCTGCACCTGAACCGACTGTTCAAAGGCACCCCTGCCAAACTCGCCGCGAAACTGGCGGGCCTGCCCAAACCGACGAATTGCTTATGACCGACTATCCAGCGCTGACCCTCGAAACGCCCGCCGAGCACCCGTTCGCCCAATTCGTGCGGATCCTTGGCAAAGGCAAACGCGGCGCACGCGATCTGACCCGGGCCGAAGCCCGCGAGGCCATGGGCATGGTGCTCGACGACAAGGTCGAGGACACCCAGCTCGGCGCGTTCCTGATGCTGTTGCGACACAAGGAAGAGAGCGCCGAGGAAATGGCCGGGTTCACCGAAGCCTTGCGTGAACGCCTGAGTCCCCCGGCGCTGACGGTCGATCTGGACTGGCCGACGTACGCAGGCAAGAAGCGGCATTTGCCGTGGTATCTGCTGGCGGCCAAGTGCCTGGCGCAGAACGGCCTGCGCATCTTCATGCACGGCGGCGGCGCGCACACGGCGGGGCGACTGTACAGCGAACAACTGCTCGAGACGCTGAACATACCGTTGTGCCGCAACTGGCAGCAGGTCGGTGCGGCACTCGATCAGGGCGGTCTGGCGTTCATGCCATTGGTGGACTGGGCTCCACAACTCCAGCGAATGATCGACCTGCGCAACACTCTGGGCCTGCGCTCGCCGATCCATTCCCTGGCGCGGATTCTCAACCCGTTGGGCGCCCGTTGTGGCCTGCAAAGCATTTTCCACCCCGGCTACCAGGCGGTGCATCGCGATGCCAGCGGTCTGCTCGGGGACACGGCAATCGTCGTCAAGGGCGATGGCGGCGAAATTGAGATCAACCCGGACGCTGACAGTCACCTGTATGGCACCACCGGCGGCGAAAGTTGGGATGAAGAATGGCCGCAGCTGTCGAGCCAGCGCCACGTCAAACCGGCGAGCCTGGATCCGGAGCACTTGAAAGCCGTGTGGCGTGGCGACGCGGTCGACAGCTATCCGCAAATGGCGCTGATCTCGACCATGGCCCTGGCCTTGCGCGGCCTCGGCCAGTCTCGCGAACAAGCCTTCGAAACCGCCCAGCAATATTGGGACGCCCGGGACCGATCGATTTAATCGATCATAACAGCCCAACCTTTGCGCTTTTTGTTCGAACCTATGCGCATAGACTCCTCTCCAACGTTTATAGGTTGAGGAGTCAGGCACATGGGTTTGTTAGTCGAAGGTCGCTGGCAGGATCAGTGGTACCAAAGCAGCAAGGATGGCGCGTTCCAGCGTGAACAGGCGCAGCGTCGCAACTGGCTGACCGCCGATGGCAAGCCAGGCCCGAGCGGCGTCGGTGGTTTTGCCGCCGAGGCCGGTCGCTATCACCTCTATGTGTCGCTCGCCTGCCCGTGGGCCCATCGCACGCTGATCCTGCGCAAACTCAAAGGCCTCGAAAGCCTGATCGACGTGTCGGTGGTCAGCTGGTTGATGCTGGAAAACGGCTGGACCTTCGATAAAAACCTCGGATCGACCGGCGACAAGCTCGATCATTTCAATTTCATGCACCAGCGCTACACCGCCGATACCGCCGACTACACCGGCCGCGTCACCGTGCCGGTGTTGTGGGATAAACAGACCAACCGCATCGTCAGCAATGAATCGGCGGAGATCATCCGCATGTTCAACAGTGCGTTCGATGACTTGACCGGCAATGACCTGGATTTCTACCCGGCACCGCTGCGCAGCGAAATCGACGCCCTGAACGAGCGGATTTATCCAGCAGTGAACAACGGCGTCTATCGCGCCGGGTTTGCCACCTCGCAGCAGGCTTATGAAGAGGCGTTCGATGAGTTGTTTGCCGAGCTGGATCGGCTGGAGCAACTGCTGGGCGCGAATCGTTACCTGACGGGTGAATACCTGACCGAAGCGGATATCCGCCTGTTCACCACGCTGATTCGTTTTGATGCGGTGTATCACGGCCACTTCAAATGCAATCTGCGGCGGATTGCCGATTATCCGAACCTGTCGAACTGGTTACGGGAGATTTATCAGTGGCCCGGGATTGCCGAGACGGTGGATTTCACCCACATCAAGAACCACTACTATGGCAGCCACAAAACCATCAATCCGACCGGGATTGTGCCTAAAGGGCCGGCGCAGGATTTCACCGGGGCGCATGATCGGGGGCGGTTGAGTGGGAAAGAGGTTTGGCGCAAGGCCTGAGGTTGATCGTTCCCACTCTGCGTGGGAATGTATCCCGTGACGCTCTGCGTCACATCCGAAACGGAACGCGGAGCGTCCCTGGCGGCGTTCCCACGCGGAGCGTGGGAACGATCACACAGACAACACAGAAATCAGACCTGCGCTTGAGCCCCTTCGAACCACGCCAGTTTCTCGCGCAGTTGCACCACTTCCCCGACGATCACCAGTGTCGGCGCATGCACTTCATGCTCCGCCACTAGCCGTGGCAGGTCGGCCAGAGTGCCGGTAAATACCCGCTGATTGACCGTGGTGCCCTGCTGGATCAACGCCGCCGGGGTATCGGCCGCGCGACCGTGCTTGATCAACTGCTCGCAGATGATCGGCAAGCCCACCAGCCCCATGTAAAACACCAGGGTTTGCGCCGGCGCGACCAGGTCGGCCCACGGCAAATCGGTGGAACCGTCCTTGAGGTGCCCGGTGACAAACCGCACTGACTGCGCGTAATCGCGGTGAGTCAGCGGAATCCCGGCATACGCCGCGCAACCGCTGGCAGCGGTAATGCCCGGCACGACCTGGAACGGGATGCCATGGGCCGCCAGTTCTTCGATCTCTTCGCCGCCACGCCCGAAAATGAACGGATCGCCACCCTTCAAGCGCACCACGCGCTTGCCGGCCTTGGCCAGATCCACCAGATGCTGGTTGATCTGTTCCTGAGGCACGGCGTGATCGGCGCGGCGCTTGCCGACGTAGACCCGCTCGGCATCGCGACGGCACAAATCCAGAATCGCCGGCGCCACCAGACGGTCATACAACACCACGTCGGCTTGCTGCATCAGGCGCAAGGCGCGGAAGGTCAACAGGTCGGGATCACCCGGCCCGGCGCCCACCAGATAAACCTCGCCAGTGGCTACAGGGGCTTCGCCATTGATTTTGGCCAGCATCAAGCGCTCGGCCTCGGCGCCCTGCCCGGCCAGTTGCCGGTCGGCAATCGGTCCCTGGAACACATCCTCCCAGAACGCCCGACGCTGCTGCACGTCCGGAAACAGGCCTTTGACCTGGTTGCGGAAACGCGCCGCCAGACCGGCCAGTTGTCCGTAAGTGGAAGGAATCCAGGTTTCCAGCTTGGCGCGAATCAACCGCGCCAGCACCGGTGCATCACCGCCACTGGACACGGCAATGATCAGCGGCGAACGGTCGACAATCGCCGGGAAGATCACGCTGCACAGGGCCGGCGCGTCCACCACGTTGACCGGCACGCAACGCCGATGGGCATCGGCGGAGACTTGCGCGTTCAGCGGTTCGTCGTCGGTGGCGGCGATGATCAGCCCGCAACCGTCCAGATCCGCCTCGACGTAGCCACGCACCAGGCACTCGCCACCGCTGCCGGCTACCAGCTCACGCAACTGCGGTTCGATTTCAGGTGCGACCACCCGCAGCAGCGCACCGGCTTCGGCCAGCAGGCGGGATTTGCGCAAGGCAATCTCCCCCCCGCCGACGACCAACACACGACTGCCGCGAAGGTTATGGAACAGCGGCAGATAGTCCATTTAGCCGATGACCTCAAGGCCACCCATGTAAGGCTTGAGCACTTCAGGCACACGGATCGAACCGTCGGCCTGCTGATAGTTCTCGAGTACCGCCACCAGGGTACGACCGACCGCCAGGCCGGAACCGTTCAGGGTGTGCACCAGCTCAGGCTTGCCGGTTTCCGGGTTGCGGAAACGCGCTTGCATACGGCGGGCCTGGAAGTCGCCACAGTTGGAGCACGACGAAATCTCGCGATACTTGTCCTGGCTCGGAATCCACACTTCCAGGTCGTAGGTCTTGACCGCGCTGAAGCCCATGTCGCCGGTGCACAGCGCCAGGGTGCGGTATGGCAGCTCCAGCAGTTGCAGGACTTTCTCGGCGTTGGCGGTCAGGTTTTCCAGCGCTTGCATCGAGGTCGACGGCTCAACGATCTGGACCATCTCGACCTTGTCGAACTGGTGCTGACGGATCATCCCGCGAGTGTCGCGACCCGACGCGCCAGCCTCGCTGCGGAAGCACGGCGTGTGTGCCACGAACTTGATCGGCAGCAGTTTCGAATCGACGATTTCGCCGGCCACAATGTTGGTCAGCGACACCTCAGCGGTCGGAATCAGGTAAAGATCGGCTTCGCCGTCGCGGCTGATCTTGAACAGGTCTTCTTCGAATTTCGGCAACTGACCGGTGCCCTGCAGGGCCGGCGCTTGTACCAGATAAGGCGTGTAAGCCTCTTCGTAACCGTGTTCGTTGATGTGCAGGTTGATCATGAACTGCGCCAGCGCACGGTGCAGGCGAGCAATCGGGCCGCGCAGCAGGGCGAAACGGGCGCCGGACAGTTTGGCGGCGGTTTCGAAGTCCAGCCAGCCGAACTTCTCGCCCAGGGCCACGTGGTCCTGAACCGGGAAGTCGAAAGCCTTCGGCGTGCCCCAACGGCGCACTTCAACGTTGCCTTCTTCGTCATCGCCGACCGGCACCGATTCGTGCGGCAGGTTCGGGATACCCAGCAGGATCGAATCCAGCTCGGTCTGGATAGCGTCCAGCTCGACTTTACCGGCGCTCAACTCGCCCGCCATGCGCTCGACATCCGCCATCAGCGGCGCGATGTCTTCGCCGCGCTGCTTGGCCTGGCCGATGGATTTGGAGCGCGCGTTACGTTCAGCCTGCAGAGCTTCGGTGCGGGTCTGGACGGTCTTGCGCTGTTCTTCCAGCGCTTCGATGCGCGCAACATCCAGGGCAAAGCCACGGGATGCCAGGCGGTCCGCTACGTCCTGAAGGTTGCTACGTAACAGTTTGGAATCGAGCATGTCGGTTTCTCGTTATCAAAGTTTGGTCAAGGACAGGCCAGCCCAGGTGGCGAGCAGCCCGCCGAATACGCTGATGGCCGCATAGCCCAAGGCCAGCGGCACTTGCCCGGTTTCCAGCAGGCGTACCGTATCCAGTGAAAAGGATGAAAAAGTCGTCAGCCCCCCGAGGAAGCCAACGATCAACCCGGCGCGTACCGCAAACGATACCTCCGGGCGAATCAAAAACAGGCCGTATAGAACGCCGATCAGCAAACAGCCCACGATATTAACGGCCAGCGTCGCGGTATAGAAGTGCCGCGGCCAATTCGCGTTGATCCAGTTACCGGTGGCGAAGCGCAACAGCGTACCGGCGACACCGCCGACAGAAACCGCAACGATCAAGGGAATCACTATTTTCTCCGCTGTCGGGGGCTTAGACGGTCAAGCTGCGCGAGGTGGTTGAGCTTTTCGCCGATCTTCAGCTCCAGGCCGCGAGGCACGGGTTGATAGAACCGTTGTGGCTCCAACTCATCCGGGAAGTAATCTTCGCCAGCGGCGTAGGCATCCGGTTCATCGTGGGCGTAACGATATTCATCGCCATAACCCAATTGCTTCATCAACTTGGTCGGCGCATTGCGCAGGTGCAGCGGCACTTCCAGCGAACCGTGTTCGGTAGCGCTGCGCATCGCGGCCTTGAAGCCCATGTACACCGCGTTGCTTTTTGGCGCGCAAGCCAGATAGGTAATGGCTTGGGCCACCGCCAGTTCGCCTTCGGGGCTACCGAGGCGCTCCTGCACTTCCCACGCCGCCAGGCATAGGCTCAGGGCGCGGGGGTCGGCATTGCCGATGTCTTCGCTGGCCATGCGCACTACGCGTCGGGCCAGGTACAGCGGGTCGCAGCCGCCGTCGATCATTCGCGCGAACCAGTACAGCGCGCCATCGGGGTTGGAACCGCGTACCGATTTATGCAGCGCGGATATCTGGTCGTAGAAGGCTTCGCCGCCCTTGTCGAAACGTCGACGGGTGTCGCCGAGCAGACTTTGCAGCAGGTCGACGCCGATTTCGCTGTGGTCTTCGGCCAGGTCCGAGGCGTTTTCCAGCAGGTTAAGCAAACGCCGGCCATCGCCATCGGCGGCGGACAGCAGCATCTGGAAGCCCTCGTCGCTGAGGGTCAGTTGCCGCTTGCCCAGCCCGCGTTCTTCGGTCAGCGCGCGATGCACCAGCTTGCGCAGGGCGGCTTCGTCGAGGCTTTTGAGCACATAGACACGCGCCCGGGACAGCAGCGCGTTGTTGAGTTCGAACGAGGGGTTTTCCGTGGTCGCGCCGATGAAAATCAGCGTGCCGTCTTCAACGTACGGCAGGAACGCATCCTGCTGGGACTTGTTGAAGCGATGCACTTCGTCGACGAACAGGATGGTGCGCTTACCGTACTGCCCGGCCTGCTGCTTGGCGACTTCCACCGCTTGGCGGATTTCCTTTACGCCGGCCAGTACCGCCGAAACCGTTTCGAAGTGCGCATCCGAGACTTCCGCCAGCAGCCGCGCCAGGGTGGTTTTACCCACGCCCGGTGGCCCCCAGAAAATCATCGAGTGCAGGGCACCCTGCTCCAGGGCTTCGCGCAAAGGCTTGCCGCGAGCGAGCACGTGTTCCTGACCGACGTACTCGTCCAGATTGGCCGCACGCAAACGGGCGGCCAGAGGCTGAGCAATCGGGGCACTGCGAAACAGGTCCATCACGTACTTTTAAAACCTCGAGTCAATTCTCAAGTTTGGCGAACACCACACAAGCTCGCTTCTACAGGTTTACTCCTGGATCACATCGGCACCCTTGGGAATGTCGAACTTGAATTTGGAGGCCGGGATCGGCTCGTTGGCCTTCACGCCGGTGAACAGGATGTTGGTGCGCTGGCCGACGCTGTCGATCATCTGCATATCATTGACCAGACCATTGCGGAACGATAGGCGCAGGCTGTCGAACAGGGTGTCCTTGGTTTTCGGCTTCAGGGTGAAGTCGATCACGCCGCCGGCTTCCTTGGCGCTGATGTCGAAGCTCTGGCTGATCTTGGACACGTCACCGGACAGCAGCAACGCCGGGGTCTGGGTCAGACGCTGATCAAGAGTCTTGATGGTGGCCTGTTCCAGATCCGGGTCCCACAGGGTCACTTTCTTACCGTCCGATACCATGGTTTGCTCGGCCGGCGCGTTGGTGTGCCAGTAGAACAGGCCCGGGCGCTGCAAGGACATTTCACCCGCTGTTTCTTGTAACTGGGTGCCGCTGCCATCAAGGGTCAGCTGGGAGAAGTGCGCGGTCAGGGTCTGGGATTTTTCCAGCAGTTGAGTCAGACGCGCCACGTCCTTGTCGTCGGCGTGGGCCGAGAGCGTGGTCAAAGCCAGTACCGGCAGCAGCAACATGCGGATAAGACGCATGGGAGTCCTCATAAACATTCGTGGGAGTGCGGGCGGCGCCTCAGGACGCCGCCCCTTTCAAAACCGGATCAGTCGCGCACCGGGCCAGGGGCCAGGACTTCACGCGAACCGTTGGTGTTCATGGACGTCACGACCCCGGCCATTTCCATGGCTTCGATCATACGCGCCGCGCGGTTGTAGCCGATTTTCAGCTTGCGCTGAACCGCGGAGATGGACGCGCGACGGCTTTCCAGGACGAACTGCACCGCTTCGTCGTAGAGCGCGTCGGTTTCGGCATCATCTTCACCGCCACCGCCGCCGTTTTCAAAGCCGCTACCAGCCTCTTCGACACCGGCGAGAATGTCATCGTTGTATTCCGGCGCGCCGCGCAATTTCCAGGCTTCAACCACCCGGTGCACCTCGTCATCGGACACGAATGCGCCGTGAACACGAATCGGCAGGCTGGTGCCCGGCGGCATGTACAACATATCACCGTGGCCCAGCAGTTGTTCGGCGCCGCCCTGGTCGATGATGGTCCGCGAATCGATCTTGCTCGATACCTGGAACGCCATACGGGTCGGGATGTTCGCCTTGATCAGACCGGTGATCACATCCACCGACGGACGCTGGGTCGCGAGGATCAAGTGGATGCCCGCCGCACGCGCCTTCTGCGCGATACGCGCGATCAGCTCTTCAACCTTCTTGCCGACGATCATCATCATGTCGGCGAATTCGTCGACCACCACGACGATGGTCGGCAGCTTCTGCAGCAGCGGTGCCTCGTCGTGGATGCTTTCGCGCTTGTACAGCGGATCGCTCAACGGCTCGCCAGCGTCCTGGGCTTCCTTGACCTTGGCGTTGAAGCCCGACAGGTTACGCACGCCCATCTTCGCCATCAGTTTGTAGCGCCGTTCCATCTCGGCGACGCTCCAGCGCAAGGCGTTGGCGGCATCCTTCATGTCGGTGACCACCGGGCACAGCAGGTGCGGGATGCCTTCGTAGATCGACAGCTCAAGCATTTTCGGGTCGATCATGATCAGCTTGGCGTCTTCTGGGCCAGACTTGAACAGAATCGACAGGATCATCGCGTTCACACCCACCGACTTACCGGAACCGGTCGTACCGGCCACCAGCAAGTGCGGCATTTTCGCCAGGTCAGTGATGACCGGTTTGCCGCCGATGTCATGACCCAGGGCCAGGGTGACCGGAGACTTGAAGTTATCGTACTCGGGGGTCGACAAGACCTCGGAGAACCGCACGATCTGCCGGTCTTCGTTAGGGATCTCGATACCGACCGTGGTCTTGCCCGGAATCACTTCCACCACGCGCACGCTGGTCACGGCCAGGGAACGGGCCAGGTCTTTCGCCAGGTTGGCAATGCGGCTGACTTTCACCCCGGCGGCAGGCTGGATTTCGTAACGGGTGATGACCGGGCCCGGGTGAATCGAGTCTACCGAGACTTCGACGCCGAATTCCTTGAGCTTGATTTCCAGCAAGTGGCCGACGGCCGCCAGGGATTCAGGCGAATAATTGAGTTGTTTCTTTTCCGCCGGGTCGAGAATTGAAATCGGCGGCAAGGTGCCTTCCACGGCGCTGTCGACGAACAACGGCGCTTGTTTCTCTTTTTCCACGCGCTTGCTCGGAGCGGCCGGCTTCGGCGGTGCGGGAGCAATCACCGGCGGCACCTGCTTTTCACGCTCGGACATGTGCTTGCTCAGGGCCTGCTCGCGCTCGATCAGGCGTTCCTTGACCTTGGCCTGCTCACGTTTGTCGGTGACCGTCGGCGCAACCACGTCGTGCACGCGATCGTCGACTTCACGCAGCTGGGCGACCAATTGCTTGCGTTCGGTACGGGCTGCCCACCAGCGATTGGCCGCGCCCTGAAACAATTCGAACAAATCGAGGGTGATCTTGCCGGTGACGTCCATCACCTTGAACCATGACAGGTCGGTGAATACCGTCAGGCCGAACAGGAACAGCGCAATGAACAGCAGCGTGCTGCCCTGAATATTCAGGGCATTCTTCGCCAGATCGCCGAGGCTTTCACCCAAAGCGCCGCCCGCGCCGGCCGGCAGACCGGTCGCCGCATGGAAATGGATATGAGCCAGCGCCGCGCCCGACAGCACCAGAAACACCAGGCCGATCAGGCGCCAGGAAAACAGCCAGCCGCTCCACTGCCATGGCTCGTGGCGCTGACGGAAGATCTGATAGGCCTTGATCGCCAGCAATAGCGGGAAAATGTAGGCGAAGTAACCCAGGACCATGAACAGGATGTCGGCGCTGTAAGAGCCGGCAGGCCCGCCGAAGTTCTGTACGTCGTCGATCTTGCTGTTATGGCTCCAGCCCGGATCGTCCTTGCCATAGGTCAACAAGGCCATCATCAGGAACAGGCACAAGGCGCCGATGGCGATCAATGCACCTTCCTTGAGCCGGTAGTGCAATTGCTGGCGCCAGAGCGGAACGACTGTTTTAGGTGCTGCGGTGGATTTCTTCAAAACGCTTCTTTTCCTGCGCCCTTGGCGCGTCCATCTGTTGAATGACTATAAAAACTGCCCAATCCAGGCAGGTAAAAAAGTTAACAGTCCCAACCGGGACTACTTTTAACACTGTGCCCCGGTTTTTCGAAATACGGTACGCAGCGCTTTTTTGATACAAACACTGTTACAAGCGGGCATTGTACGGGTTTGTTCGCCCAATGCCATGCTTGAGACCCTTGGCTCCAGCATAGCCAACAGCACAATACGCGCCGTCCAATTTGAGCATGCATTCTCTTTTGTGACAAAGGCTTATGAGGTGTTTTTATGAGTGAAGCGAAGCATTCCCGCCTGATCATTCTGGGTTCCGGCCCTGCCGGTTACAGCGCAGCCGTTTATGCCGCTCGCGCCAACCTCAAACCCGTTGTCATTACCGGCATACAGGCCGGTGGCCAGCTGACCACCACCGTCGAAGTCGACAACTGGCCCGGCGACGTCGAAGGCCTGACTGGCCCGGTGCTGATGGAACGCATGCAGAAACACGCCGAACGCTTCGACACCGAGATCGTTTACGACCACATCCATACCGCCAAGTTGCAACAGCGCCCGTTCGAGCTCATCGGCGACAGCGGCACCTACACCTGTGATGCACTGATTATCGCTACCGGCGCTTCGGCCCAATACCTGGGGCTGCCATCGGAAGAAGCCTTTGCCGGCAAAGGGGTTTCGGCCTGCGCCACCTGCGATGGTTTCTTCTATCGCAACCAGGTGGTCGCAGTGGTCGGCGGCGGCAACACCGCCGTGGAAGAAGCCCTGTACCTGTCGAACATCGCCAAGGAGGTTCATCTGATTCACCGTCGCGACAAACTGCGTTCGGAGAAGATCCTGCAGGACAAGCTCTTCGAAAAAGCCGCCAACGGCAATATCCGCCTGCACTGGAACCAGAACCTGGACGAAATACTCGGTGACGCCAGCGGCGTGACCGGCGCCCGCCTGCGTCACAGCCATACCGGCGAAACCGCTGAACTGTCGCTGGCCGGCGTGTTCATCGCCATCGGCCACAAACCCAACACCGACCTGTTCCAGGGCCAGCTGCAGATGCGCAACGGCTACCTGCTGGTCAAGGGCGGCAGCGAAGGCGACGCCACCGCCACCGCCATCCAGGGTGTATTCGCCGCCGGCGACGTGGCCGACCACGTTTACCGCCAGGCAGTGACCTCTGCCGGAGCCGGTTGCATGGCTGCGCTGGATGCCGAGAAGTATCTCGATGACATTCCCGGCGTTTGACGGTTAACCTTCTATCTGGCGGGTTTATCGGCCCGCCACCGCCCTCCCCTTCTGCAAGCCCGGATGCCATGCTGACTTGGTTACAACGCAATACCCTGACTTTTCCGCCGTTGGAAAAAGCCATGCGCGACCCCAACGGACTGCTGGCCGCGGGCGGCGATCTGTCCGCCGACCGTCTGATTCAGGCGTATCGCCATGGCTGCTTTCCGTGGTTCTCGGAAGGCCAACCGATTCTCTGGTGGTCGCCGGATCCGCGCACGGTGCTGTTTCCCGACGAACTGCATGTCTCCCGCAGCCTGAATAAACTGCTGCGCCAACAACGCTATCAAGTGACCTTCGATCGGGATTTTGCCGCAGTCATCAGCGCCTGCGCCGCGCCGCGCGAGTACGCCGATGGCACCTGGATCACCCAAGCGATGCAGGACGCCTACGTCGAACTGCACAGGCGCGGCTACGCCCATTCGGTGGAGGTCTGGGACGATGGCGTGCTGGTCGGCGGGCTCTACGGCCTGGCCATGGGACAGCTGTTTTTCGGTGAGTCGATGTTCAGCCGCGCCGACAACGCCTCCAAATATGGCTTTGCCATGCTGGTGCGACATCTGAAAGACTCAGGTTTTGTGCTGATCGATTGCCAGATGCCCACCGATCATCTGCACAGCCTGGGCGCCCGAGCGATTCCCCGCACCGAGTTTGCCGGCTACCTTGCCCGGCACCTGGATCAACCCAGTAGTGCCACCTGGGTTTGCTGAGCGACATTGGCCCGTGTGGCTTACACTTAATGCGGGGAGACGAATTGAGAGCGTCCCCTTATCAAAAGTTTATCCCGAGGGTTGATCATGACCGAGTTGGCGCGTTTGAAGTTCTATGCCACTCAGCCCCACTCTTGCAGTTATCTGCCCGAGGAGCAGGCCACTACGCTGTTCCTCGATCCCAGTCAGCCCATGGATGTGCATGTCTACGCAGATCTGTCGGAAATGGGCTTTCGTCGCAGTGGCGATCATCTCTACCGGCCCCATTGCCAGAATTGCAATGCGTGCGTACCGGCGCGCATTCCTGTGGCGCAATTTACCCCCAACCGTCAGCAGAAACGCATTCTCAAACGCAATGCCGACTTGCAGGTACGCCCGGCCCGACCAAAGTTCAGCGAGGAGTATTTCGACCTCTATCAGCGCTACATCGAACAGCGCCACGCCGACGGCGATATGTATCCGCCGAGTCGCGACCAGTTCTCGACCTTCCTGGTGCGTGACCTGCCGTTCTCCCGCTTCTACGAGTTTCGTCTCGAAGGCCGACTGGTGGCGGTGGCCGTCACCGACTTGCTGCCCAATGGCCTGTCAGCGGTGTACACCTTCTACGAGCCCGGCGAGGAGCGTCGCAGCCTGGGGCGTTACGCGATTCTCTGGCAGATTGCCGAAGCCCGGCGCCTGGGGCTGGAAGCGGTCTATCTCGGCTACTGGATCAAAAACTGCAAAAAAATGAGCTACAAGACCCAATATCGCCCTATCGAACTGCTGATTAATCAACGTTGGGTCATCCTGAGCTAGAACCCCTTGGCTTAAACCCCACTTTTCGGGCACAATGCACGCCGCTTTTGCCTGGCGCAGTTGCACCGGGCCATTCATTGGACACCGAGGGCTTTACTGCATGTCGAAAGAAGACAGCTTCGAAATGGAAGGCACTGTCGTCGACACCCTGCCCAACACCATGTTTCGTGTGGAGTTGGAAAATGGGCACGTCGTAACCGCGCATATCTCCGGCAAGATGCGCAAGAACTACATTCGTATTCTTACCGGCGACAAAGTGCGCGTCGAGCTGACGCCCTATGACTTGAGCAAAGGGCGCATCACCTACCGCGCTCGCTAATCAAGTCAATACAAAACGCCCGGCTATGCCGGGCGTTTTTGTTTGTGCGCAATGCCGAACGCGGAGCGTGCGTTGAGGCATTCCCACGCGGAGCGTGGGAACGATCACATCTGGCAGACAGCAAAAAGGCGCCTTTCGGCGCCTTTTGCTTTGTTGCAGTTAACGTCAGGCCATTTCAGCCGTGGTCTCGAACTCGAAAGTCAGCTCGCCGTCCTTGATGTCGATGTGCACCACACCGCCATGGTCGGCCAGTTCGCCAAAGAGAATCTCCTCCGCCAGCGGACGCTTGATCTTGTCCTGAATCAAGCGCGCCATTGGTCGAGCGCCCATTGCCGTGTCGTAGCCACCCGCCGCCAGCCAGCTGCGTGCAGCGTCAGTCACTTCCAGCTGCACACGCTTGTCTTCCAGTTGCGCCTGAAGTTCGGTAAGGAACTTGTCCACCACACTTTTGATGACCTCATGGCTGAGGCGACCAAACTGGATAATGGTGTCCAGACGGTTGCGGAATTCCGGCGTGAAACTCTTCTTGATCACTTCCATCGCATCGGACGAGTGGTCCTGATAGGTGAAACCGATCGAAGCACGCGCTGCAGTCTCGGCACCGGCGTTGGTCGTCATGATGACGATCACGTTACGGAAATCTGCCTTGCGCCCGTTGTTATCGGTCAGCGTACCGTGATCCATGACCTGCAACAGCAAGTTGAAGACTTCCGGATGCGCCTTCTCGATTTCATCGAGCAACAATACGCAGTGAGGCTGCTTGGTGATGGCTTCGGTCAGCAGACCGCCCTGGTCGAACCCGACATAGCCTGGAGGCGCACCGATCAGACGCGATACGGTATGGCGCTCCATGTACTCGGACATGTCGAAGCGAACCAGCTCGACCCCCAACGCCTTGGCCAGCTGCCGCGCAGCTTCGGTTTTACCGACGCCGGTCGGGCCTGCGAACAGGAACGAACCGACGGGCTTGTCAGGCGACTTGAGGCCGGCACGGGACAGTTTGATCGCGGTCGACAGTGAGTCGATCGCCGCATCCTGGCCGAATACCGTGAGCTTCAGGTCACGCTCAAGGTTCCGCAGCAGCTCTTTGTCGGAGCTGGTGACGTGTTTTGGCGGAATTCGCGCGATTTTCGCAACGATGTCCTCGACCTGAGGCACTTCGATGCGTTTCACGCGCTTCTCGACTGGCTGCAGACGCTGATAGGCACCCGCCTCGTCGATGACGTCGATGGCCTTGTCCGGCATGTGCCGGTCATTGATGTAACGCGACGCCAGTTCGGCAGCGGCGCGCAGGGCTTCATCACTGTATTCAATGTTGTGATGGAGCTCGAAACGCCCTTTCAGGCCACGCAGGATACCGATGGTGTCTTCCACCGAAGGCTCCGACACATCGACCTTCTGGAAGCGCCGGGCCAAGGCACGGTCCTTCTCGAAGATCCCGCGGAACTCCTGGAACGTGGTCGAACCGATGCAGCGAATATCGCCCGAAGACAACAATGGCTTGAGCAGGTTCGAGGCATCCATGACGCCACCGGACGCAGCGCCCGCACCGATGATGGTGTGGATCTCGTCGATGAACAGGATCGCCTGCGGACGTTTTTTCAGTTCATTGAGCAACGCCTTGAAGCGCTTCTCGAAATCACCGCGGTATTTGGTTCCAGCCAGCAAGGCCCCCAGATCGAGGGAATACACCACGCTGCTGGCCAGCAGGTCCGGCACCTGGTTGTCGACAATGCGTTTGGCCAGGCCTTCGGCAATCGCGGTTTTACCCACGCCCGCCTCGCCCACCAGCAGCGGATTGTTTTTGCGACGACGCGCCAGGATCTGCGCGACTCGCTCGACTTCGAGCTCACGGCCTACCAATGGATCGATACGACCCTGGCGCGCGAGTTCATTGAGGTTGCTGGCATAAGCATCCAGAGGATTGCCTGAAGAAGAAGACTCACCGCCCTCGTCGTCCTGCATATCTTGTTCACCTTCAGAGTGATCGCCATGCCCCGGCACTTTGGAAATGCCATGGGCGATGTAGTTGACGACATCGATGCGCGCAACGCTCTGCTGTTTCAGCAGAAACACTGCCTGACTCTCTTGCTCACTGAAGATCGCGACCAGCACGTTGGCGCCAGTCACTTCGCGTTTGCCCGAGCTCTGTACGTGAAAGACAGCACGTTGCAGTACACGCTGGAAGCCCAGGGTTGGCTGGGTTTCGCGATCCTCGTCATGCAAGGGGATCAATGGCGTGGTGGAGTCGATGAACTCCTGCAGGTCATGCTTGAGTTTGTCGAGGTTTGCGCCGCAGGCACGCAAAACGGTAGCGGCAGCCTCATTATCCAATAGGGCCAGCAGCAGGTGTTCGACGGTCATGAATTCATGACGCTTCGAACGAGCCTCCTTGAAGGCTAGATTGAGGGTGACTTCGAGCTCGCGGTTTAACATAGCTTCACCTCATACCCAAGTGGTCGGCGATTAACCGTCCTTCTCGATTTCACAGAGTAGCGGATGCTGGCTTTCCCTGGCGTACTGGTTGACCTGCATGGCCTTGGTCTCGGCGATGTCGCGGGTAAACACTCCACATACTGCCCGTCCTTCTGTATGAACGGCCAGCATGACCTTGGTCGCCAGCTCGCGATTCAGGTTAAAAAACACCTCGAGCACTTCGACGACGAAATCCATCGGTGTGTAGTCATCGTTGAACAAAACCACCTTGTACATAGGCGGCGCCTGTAAAGCAGGCTTAGCCTCCTGAACAGCAATGCCTGCGGAATCGTCGTCGTGTAAATCAGGGCGATCCTGATTGAATGTTAGTCGAATCTGGCTGATTGCATGCATGGAAAGAAAGGTTCGTCAGTTGTGCAAATACAGTGGTGGGGGCGGCCATCAGCGATTTCAACTCCGACTGCCCGGTCACCTTGACTATCGGGAAAACGGTGTTACAACCAATAGAGCCCACAGTGGGTAAAAAAGGTCCGCGGAGTCAATCTATTTACAAGATTAGACTGCGGATTAACTGGATGATACTCCAGTGATGGAGTCTGTTGCAGAGGGATATGGGTATGGCTGTCGGTAAGGTGAAATGGTTCAACAATGCCAAGGGGTTCGGTTTCATTAATACCGACGCCAGGGAAGGTCGTGACGAGGACGGAAAAGAAATCGATTTCTTTGCCCACTACTCAGCCATTGATATGGATGGATACAAGACCCTCAAGGCCGGGCAAGCCGTATACTTTGATATTGTTCAAGGCCCCAAGGGGCTGCATGCCGTCAAAATTATGGACAAAGTGGCCATTGACGCAGCAGCCGCAGCCGCTACCAGCAGCCACGCCAAAGCCGTGAGCTGATTCATACCACCCAAGGCATCCAGTCATAAAAAAACCGCCCGACTCGATCACTCGAGCCGGGCGGTTTTATTGCAGCCGTTCTTCGCTTACATGTGCGAGATCAGCGCATCACCGAAGCCCGAAGACGACACCAGTTTGGCACCGTCCATCAGACGTTCGAAGTCGTAGGTCACGGTCTTGGCACCAATGGCGCCATTGGTGCCCTTGATGATCAGATCGGCCGCCTCGGTCCAGCCCATGTGACGCAGCATCATCTCTGCGGACAGGATGAGCGAGCCCGGGTTGACCTGGTCCTTGCCGGCGTACTTCGGCGCGGTGCCGTGGGTGGCTTCGAACATGGCCACGGTGTCGGACAGGTTCGCACCCGGCGCAATACCGATACCGCCCACTTCTGCCGCCAGGGCGTCGGAGAGGTAGTCACCGTTGAGGTTCAGGGTGGCGATCACATCGTACTCGGCCGGACGCAGCAGGATCTGCTGGAGCATGGCGTCGGCGATGGCGTCCTTGACGATGACATTCTTGCCGGTTTTCGGGTTTTTGAACTGCATCCACGGACCGCCATCGAGCAGGGTCGCGCCGAATTCTTCGGCAGCCACTTCGTAGGCCCATTCCTTGAAGGCACCTTCGGTGAACTTCATGATGTTGCCTTTGTGCACAATAGTCAGCGAGTCGCGGTCATTGTCGACCACGTACTGCAGGGCCTTGCGCGCCAGACGCTTGGTGCCTTCCAGGGAAACCGGCTTGACGCCGATACCGCAATTCTGGTCGAAACGGATCTTGGTGACGCCCATTTCTTCTTTAAGGAACTTGATGACCTTGGTCGCTTCCGGCGAACCAGCCTTCCATTCGATACCGGCATAAATGTCTTCCGAGTTTTCGCGGAAGATGGTCATGTCGACGTCGCCTGGCTTCTTGACCGGACTCGGCACGCCTTCGAACCAGCGCACTGGACGCAGACACACATACAGGTCGAGCTGCTGGCGCAGCGCCACGTTCAGGGAACGGATGCCACCGCCGACCGGCGTGGTCAGAGGGCCCTTGATGGAAACCACGTAATCCTTGACCGCGTCCAGGGTTTCCTGAGGCAGCCAGGTGTCCTGATCGTAAACCTGAGTCGCTTTCTCCCCGGCGTAGACTTCCATCCAGGAAATTTTGCGCTCGCCGCCGTAAGCCTTCTTAACAGCAGCATCGACAACCTTGATCATGACCGGGCTGATATCAACGCCAATACCATCGCCTTCAATGAAGGGAATGATCGGGTTGTTAGGAACATTGAGAGAATGGTCCGCGTTGACGGTAATTTTTTCGCCGACGGCTGGAACCTGAATCTTCTTGTATCCCATGCTGAACTCCATTGTTTGGATTGAACATCTGGCTTCGTCCGAGCGTACCCCAGTTGAATCGGCGCGCAAACCCTATGTTCCGTCCATCTGCCGCGAAGCTGCACAGTTCGTGACGTACAAGCCTGAAAGTAAAGGGAAAAGCGCCAAACTCAAGCACGCCATACAAGGCTACTCCCCACGCCTGCCTGCGACCTTTAGACCAATGGACGAGAATCGTTGCATATGAACCATCGGCAGATTGCCAGCTACCTATGTATAATGCCGCCGCTGACCACAGAGTCACGACGGCCGACCTCTCTGCCACTGGAAATGTAGCCGAGACTCTGGGCCCGAAAAAGCAGGATTGTTACCGCAGTCCACCCGCTTGACGCTCGACCGATGCACCCAACATCACCGCAAAGAAACCTCGACATTCGGCTCATGGATGACTTTGAACGAACGCGCTTACCCGGCGCCCCTCGAGTTTCTGTGCACGCTTTAGCAAAGAAGAGAGAGTTAATCCGAATATGCCCACCCGCTCGAAGATCATCTATACCTTCACCGACGAAGCCCCAGCCCTCGCCACCTATTCACTGTTGCCTATCGTAGAGGCCTTCACCGCCTCCGCTGATATCGCCGTTGAAACCCGCGATATCTCTCTTGCAGGGCGCATCCTGGCCAGCTTCCCCGAGCAATTGGGTGACAAAGCGGTAGCCGACCACCTCGCCGAACTGGGCGACCTGGCCGTTACACCTGAAGCCAACATCATCAAGTTGCCGAACATCAGCGCTTCGGTTCCACAACTGCAGGCCGCGATCAAAGAGCTGCAAGCCCAGGGCTATGCACTGCCGGACTACCCGGAAACCGTGACCAGCGACGCCGACAAAGAAGCCAAGGCCCGCTACGACAAGATCAAGGGCAGCGCCGTAAACCCGGTTCTGCGCGAAGGCAACTCCGATCGTCGCGCACCGCTGTCGGTCAAGAACTACGCACGCAAGCACCCGCACAAAATGGGCGCCTGGGCCAAGGACTCCAAGTCCCACGTAGCTCACATGAGCACTGGCGATTTCTACGGCAGCGAAAAAGCTGCCCTGATCGACGCCGCTGACGCCGTCAAAATCGAACTGATCGCTCAAGACGGCACCACCACCGTCCTGAAGGAAAAAACCACCGTACAAGCCGGTGAGATCCTCGATTGCGCAGTCATGAGCAAAAACGCGCTGCGCAGCTTCATCGCCGCCGAGATCGAAGACGCCAAGGCAAAAGGCGTGCTGCTGTCGGTTCACCTCAAAGCCACCATGATGAAGGTCTCCGACCCGATCATGTTCGGCCAGATCGTTGCCGAGTTCTATAAAGACGCACTGGCCAAGCACGCTGACGTGCTGGCGCAGATCGGCTTCAACCTGAACAACGGCATCGGCGACCTGTACGCTCGCATCAAGGCCTTGCCTGCCGAGCAACAAGCGCAGATCGAAGCGGACATCCAGGCGGTCTACGCCGTTCGTCCGTCGCTGGCCATGGTCAACTCCGACAAAGGCATCACCAACCTGCACGTGCCGAGCGACGTCATCGTCGACGCCTCGATGCCAGCGATGATCCGTGACTCCGGCAAGATGTGGGGCACCGACGGCCAGCTGCACGACACCAAGGCGGTGATCCCGGATCGCTGCTACGCCACCATCTACCAGGCGGTGATCGAAGACTGCAAGGCAAACGGCGCCTTCGATCCGACCACCATGGGCAGCGTGCCAAACGTTGGCCTGATGGCGAAAAAAGCCGAAGAGTACGGCTCGCACGACAAGACGTTCCAGATCAAGGCCAACGGCGTTGTTCGTGTCACCGACAGCAAAGGCTCCCTGCTGCTGGAACAGTCGGTTGAAGCCGGCGACATCTTCCGCATGTGCCAGACCAAAGACGCGCCGATCCAGGACTGGGTCAAACTGGCCGTCAACCGCGCTCGCGCAAGCAGCACTCCAGCGATTTTCTGGCTGGACCCAATGCGCGCCCACGACGGCGTAGTGATCGAGAAAGTTCAGGCTTACCTGAAGGACCACGACACTTCCGGGCTGGACATCCGCGTCATGTCGCCAGTCGACGCGATGAAGTTCACCCTGGAGCGCACTCGCTCCGGCCTCGACACCATTTCGGTGACCGGCAACGTATTGCGCGACTACCTGACTGACCTGTTCCCGATCATGGAACTGGGCACCAGCGCCAAGATGCTGTCGATCGTTCCGCTGATGAACGGCGGTGGCCTGTTCGAAACCGGCGCTGGCGGTTCGGCACCGAAGCACGTTCAACAGCTGCTGGAAGAAAACTTCCTGCGCTGGGATTCCCTGGGCGAGTTCCTGGCCCTGGCCGCCTCCCTCGAGCATCTGGGTGTAACGTACAACAACCCTAAAGCGCTGGTGCTGGCCAAGACCCTGGATCAGGCCACTGGCCAGTTCCTGGACAACAACAAGTCGCCATCGCGCAAAGTCGGCAACATCGACAACCGCGGCAGCCACTTCTACCTGGCGCTGTACTGGGCTCAGGCCCTGGCCGCCCAGACCGAAGACGCTGCACTGCAAGCGCAGTTCGGCGAACTGGCCAAAACCCTGACCGCGAACGAAGCAACCATCGTTGCCGAGCTCAACGCCGTTCAGGGCAAGCCAGTGGACATCGGCGGTTACTACCACGCCAATGCCGAGCTGATCAGCAAGGCCATGCGCCCGAGCGCAACCTTCAACGCCGCGATCGCTGCGTTGGTTTAAGGTTGTAAGGGAACATCACAAACCCCGGCCATGCGCCGGGGTTTGTGTTTTCAGCGTTTACAGCATTCAAATGTGAACACTGCTCCCACAGGGAAAGCGCTTCAAATTCAACATTGAGGACATTTCATGGATTGGCTACCCCACATCACCGTCGCCACCATCGTCGAAGACAACGGTCGCTTCCTGATGGTCGAAGAATCCAAACACGGACGAACGGTGCTCAACCAGCCCGCCGGCCATCTGGACCCGGACGAAACCCTGATCGAGGCCGCCGTACGCGAAACCCTCGAAGAAACCGGCTGGGACGTCGAGCCGACCGGCGTGGTAGGCATTTATCTCTACACCGCCCCGAGCAACGGAGTGACCTATCAACGCGTCTGCTTCACCGCCAAAGCGCTGAAACACCATCCCGACTATCAATTGGACGACGGTATTGTCGGCGCGAAATGGCTGACGCGTGACGAACTGCTACAACAGCGCGCAAACTGGCGCAGTGAGCTGATCATCCGCTGCATCGATGATTATCTGGACGGTAAACACTTCAGCCTCGAGCTGATCCGCCCTTCTCTTTAGCCTTGCAGGCTTGAGCCTGCTAGAATCGCGTCCTTTTTCAAGACACTCATTAAATCCCTATGCGTGATCCAGCCCCTTCTGCCACACAAAAGAAGCGCGTCATTGTCGGAATGTCCGGCGGCGTGGACTCTTCCGTTTCCGCTCTCCTGCTGATCGAGCAAGGCTATGAGGTGGAAGGCCTGTTCATGAAGAACTGGGAAGAAGACGATGGAACGGAATACTGCACCGCCATGGACGACCTGGCGGACGCGCAGGCCGTGTGCGACAAGATTGGCATCAAGCTGCACACCGCCAACTTCGCCGCCGAGTACTGGGACAACGTGTTCGAGCACTTCCTGGCCGAATACAAGGCCGGTCGCACGCCGAATCCGGACATCCTGTGCAACCGCGAGATCAAGTTCAAGGCGTTCCTCGACTACGCCATGATGCTCGGCGCCGACCTGATCGCCACCGGCCACTACGTGCGTCGCCGCGACATCGATGGTCGCACCGAACTGCTCAAGGGCCTGGATCCGAACAAGGACCAAAGCTACTTCCTGCACGCCGTCGGCGGCGAACAGATCGCCAAGACCCTGTTCCCGGTCGGCGAGCTGGAAAAACCCGAAGTCCGCGCGATTGCCGAGAAACACGACCTGGCCACCGCGAAGAAAAAGGACTCCACCGGAATCTGCTTTATCGGCGAACGTCGCTTCAGCGATTTCCTCAAGCAATACCTGCCGGCCCAACCCGGCGAGATCAAGACCACCGACGGTGAAGTCATCGGCCGTCACCATGGCCTGATGTATCACACCATCGGCCAGCGGCAGGGTCTGGGCATCGGCGGCCTGAAAGACGCCGGTGAAGAGCCGTGGTACGTGTTGATCAAGGACCTGGAACACAACGAGCTGATCGTCGGCCAGGGCAACGACCACCCATGGCTGTTCTCCCGCGCCCTGCTCGCCTCGGACATCTATTGGGTCAACCCGATCGATTTGACCGAGCCGCGCAGGCTGACCGCCAAGGTGCGTTATCGCCAGAGCGACCAGCCTTGCACCCTGGAAAAGACCGCCACCGGCTACCGTGCCACCTTTGATGACCCGCAACGCGCGGTCACTCCGGGCCAATCCGTGGTGTTCTACGACGGTGAAATCTGCCTCGGTGGCGGCGTGATCGAAGTAGCCGAGCCCTGGACCAGCAAGGGCCAGCGTTCATGAGCCCGACTCAGGAGCAACTGACGGCCCTGGGCGGCGTGTTTCTCGCCGCCGTGCTGGTCGACAAGATCGCCAAGACCGGCCAGACCAACGAAGCCGGCCTGACTTGCATGCTCGGCAGCCTGTTGATTCGCGACCCCAAGGACACTCTGGAAGTGTACGGCGGCGATGACATCAATTTGCGCGAAGGCTATCGCGCATTGATCGGCGCCCTGGAGCGCGACCCCAGCACCCTTCAGCGCGAACCGCTGCGCTACGCCCTGGCGATGCTGGGGCTGGAGCGCCAATTGGCCAAGCGCAATGACATGCTGGACGTGATCGGCAAGCGCCTGCCGCAGATTCAGTCCCAGGTCGAACACTTCGGCCCGGCCCACGAAAACGTGATCGCCGCTTGCGGCGCGCTGTACCAGGACACCCTGAGCACTCTGCGCCAACGGATTCAGGTGCATGGCGACATGCGCAACCTGCAGCAACCGAGCAATGCCTCGAAAATCCGCGCACTGTTGCTGGCCGGGATTCGTTCGGCACGCCTGTGGCGGCAGTTGGGCGGTCATCGCTGGCAATTGGTGATCAGCCGACGCAAGTTGCTTAAAGAGCTTTACCCGCTGATGCGCAGCAGCTGAACCGCGCCCGCAATACCGTTTTGTAGTCAGTAACGCGTAATACGCCGGTCAGTTGGCAACGGACCGGCGGATTTTTTTCATGTATGATACGCGCCCCATTTCGTTGCCCGACTGTCCGAGAACACCCCATGCAGCTCTCTTCGCTCACTGCGGTTTCCCCTGTTGACGGCCGCTACGCCGGCAAAACCCAGGCCCTGCGCCCAATTTTCAGCGAATACGGCCTGATCCGTGCTCGCGTTCTGGTTGAAGTGCGCTGGCTCCAGCGCCTGGCCGCTCACCCTGCCATCAGCGAAGTGCCGGCGTTCTCCGCCGAAGCCAACGCGGTGTTGAACACCCTGGCGGAAAACTTCTCTCTGGAGCACGCTGAGCGTGTCAAAGAGATCGAGCGCACCACCAACCACGACGTCAAAGCCATTGAATACCTGCTCAAAGAGCAGGCGGCCAAGCTGCCGGAACTGGCCAAGGTCAGCGAGTTCATCCACTTCGCCTGCACCAGCGAGGACATCAACAACCTGTCCCACGCCCTGATGCTGCGTGAAGGCCGTGATGACGTGATGCTGCCGCTGATGCGCCAGACCGCCAACGCCATCCGCGAACTGGCCATCCGTTTCGCTGATGTGCCGATGCTGTCGCGCACCCACGGTCAACCGGCATCGCCGACCACCCTGGGCAAAGAGCTGGCGAACGTGGTTTACCGCCTGGAGCGTCAAATCGCCCAAGTCGCCGCCGTTCCGCTGCTGGGCAAGATCAACGGCGCCGTCGGCAACTACAACGCTCACCTGTCGGCCTACCCTGAGATCGACTGGGAAGCCAACGCCCGCGCCTTCATCGAAGACGAGCTGGGCCTGGGCTTCAACCCGTACACCACGCAGATCGAACCGCACGACTACATCGCCGAGCTGTTCGACGCGATCGCGCGCTTCAACACCATCCTGATCGACTTCGACCGCGACATCTGGGGCTACATCTCCCTGGGTTATTTCAAACAGCGCACCATCGCTGGCGAAATCGGTTCGTCGACCATGCCGCACAAGGTCAACCCGATCGACTTCGAAAACTCCGAAGGCAACCTGGGCATCGCCAACGCACTGTTCCAGCACCTGGCGAGCAAACTGCCAATCTCCCGCTGGCAGCGCGACCTGACCGACTCCACCGTACTGCGCAACCTCGGTGTCGGCTTCGCCCACAGCGTGATCGCGTACGAAGCCAGCCTCAAAGGCATCAGCAAACTGGAGCTCAACGAGCAAAAGATTGCCGCCGACCTGGACGCTTGCTGGGAAGTATTGGCCGAGCCGATCCAGACCGTGATGCGTCGCTACAACATCGAAAACCCGTACGAGAAGCTCAAAGAGCTGACGCGCGGCAAGGGCATCAGCCCTGAAGCACTGCAAACTTTCATCGACGGCCTGGACATGCCAGCTGCCGCCAAGGCTGAGCTGAAACTGCTCACCCCGGCCAACTACATCGGCAACGCTGTGGCACAAGCCAAACGCATCTGATCGACCGCTCTACCCGTTTGAGACGCCCGGCGCCGCCGGGCGTTTTTATTCCCGTCTGAAAAGTGCATTTTTTCAATAGGTTACACATGAATCCTGACATTCCTCTTCAACTTCTGGGCGGCATCACGGCACGGGAATTCCTGCGCGACTACTGGCAGAAAAAACCCCTGCTGATCCGTCAGGCGATTCCTGATTTCGAAAGTCCGATCGACGCCGACGAACTGGCCGGCCTGGCGCTGGAAGAAGAAGTCGAATCGCGCCTGGTGATCGAGCACGGCGAGCGCCCTTGGGAATTGCGCCGCGGCCCGTTCGCCGAAGACGAATTCAGCAAACTGCCGGAACGCGAATGGACCCTGCTGGTGCAAGCGGTCGACCAATTCGTGCCGGAAGTTGCCGAACTGCTGGAAAACTTCCGTTTTCTACCGAGCTGGCGCGTCGACGACGTGATGATCAGCTTCGCCGCCCCAGGCGGTAGCGTCGGTCCGCACTTCGATAACTACGACGTGTTCCTGCTGCAAGGCCACGGCAAGCGCAACTGGAAAATCGGCCAGATGTGCGATTCCGAGAGCCCGCTGCTGCAACACGCCGACCTGCGCATCCTCGCCGATTTCGAAGCCACCGATGAGTGGGTGCTGGAACCGGGCGACATGCTCTACCTGCCACCGCGCCTGGCTCATTCTGGCGTGGCTGTCGATGATTGCATGACCTACTCGGTCGGCTTCCGCGCCCCGAGCGCCGCTGAAGTGTTGACCCACTTCACCGACTTCCTCAGCCAGTTCCTGACGGACGAAGAGCGCTACACCGACGCCGACGCCCTGCCGGCGGTCGATCCTCATCAAATCCAGCACGATGCCCTCGATCGCCTCAAAAGCCTGCTGGCCGAACACATGAGCGACGAGCGCCTGCTGCTGACCTGGTTCGGCCAGTTCATGACCGAGCCGCGCTACCCGGAACTGGTGGTCGGCCCGGAAGAGGTCGAAGAGCAAGACTTCCTCAGCGCGCTCGAAGAAGGTGCCGTGCTGATCCGCAACCCGAGTGCGCGCTTGGCCTGGTCGGAAGTCGACGACGACCTGCTGCTGTTCGCCAGCGGCCAGAGCCGTTACCTGCCGGGCAAGCTGCGCGAGCTGCTGAAAATGATCTGCGCCGCCGACGCCCTGCATGTCGATAACCTCGGCCCGTGGCTGAGCGACGAAGACGGCCGTGGCCTGCTGTGTGAACTGGTCAAGCAGGGCAGCCTGGGGTTTGCCGATGAATAAGATTCACGTACGTGTCGCAGACTGGCAAAAGGACAACGCTGAGATCCGGCGCATTCGTGAAGCGGTATTCGTCGCCGAGCAATCCGTTCCACCTGAATTGGAATGGGATGCCGATGACGCCACGGCGGTGCATTTCCTGGCCTTCGAAGGCGACTTTCCGATCGGCACCGCCCGCCTGCTGCCCGATGGCCACATCGGCCGGGTGTCGGTGCTCAAAGACTGGCGCGGCATGAAGGTTGGCGATGCGCTGATGCAAGCGGTGATCGGTGAAGCCGAGAAGCGCGGGCTGAAGCAGCAGATGCTGAGCGCGCAAGTGCAGGCCACGGCGTTCTATGAGCGCCTGGGTTTCAGCATGGTCAGTGAGGAATTCCTGGAAGCCGGGATTCCGCATGTAGACATGGTGCGTCACTCGACTTGATTCCCTGTGGCGAGGGGGCTTGCCCCCTCACCACAAATACATATCAAGAACACCACAAAACGCCCCGCCATTCTCGGATGCCGGGGCGTTTTGCTGTCTGTGATTCAACTCGCACCACGCCGGGCCGACAAACTGGCAATATCAAACCTTTGATTTGCGGAGAAACGGACATGTCCCTACGCACCCTGCTCACCACGCTGCTGCTGACCTGCAGTTTTTCGGTCATGGCCGCCACCGAGATCGTGCCCCTGAATTACCGCACCAGCGCCGACCTGCTGCCAGTAGCGCAGGATTTCATCGGCAAGGACGGCAAGGTCAGCGCCTACGGCAACCAGCTGATCGTCAACGCCGAGCCCGACAAGATCGATGAACTCAAGACCTTCCTCGCGCAACTCGACACCGCCCCCAAACGCTTACTGATCACCGTCGACACCAACGAAAACAACTTTCAGGGCGATCAGGGCTACTCGGTCAACGGTGCCGCACCGAATCAAACCCGCATCATCAATCGCAGCACCGACAGCCGTGAAGGCGGTATCCAGCAGATTCAGGCCAGCGAAGGCGCACCGGCGCTAATCCAGGTCGGCCAAAGCGTGCCGCTCACCAGCACTCAGACTGACGGCTATGGCGACCTGCGCAGCCAGACCGAATACCGCAATGTCACCCAGGGTTTCTACGTCACCGCCAGCGTCACCGGCGACATCGTTCATCTAGCCATCAGTACCAACCGTGACCGGATGAGCCAGGAACGTCCCGATGTAGTGAACGTGCAAAGTACCGACACAACTGTCAGCGGTCGACTGGGCGAATGGATCACCCTGGCCGGCGTGAATCGTCAGACTCAGGCCGACAAACAGGGTCTGACCCGCAGCTACTCGACCCAGGGCCGGGATGACATGACTTTGCGGGTGAAAGTCGACACCTTGGACTAAAGCACCAAAAACTGACTGATTAGTCGTATTAGACCAAAGATGTAGTGCTTGAAAAAAAGCACTACAAAACGTTTGACGAGCCAAAAAAGCAAAGGCATGATGGCCTCGCTCCCGCTAATCAGAGGCCCTGGCAAGGGCTTTCGAGTCGCTGTTCGCACCCTACCCCGCGAGCCGATTCGTGTCTGTACCGCCCACAAGGTGTGTTTGACGAGGTTGCCGACTGGAACGAAGTTGTCCCGAGGGACGGAAGCGTAATTAGGTAACCCGGCTCCACACTGAAGTTCGCACCAAGGCCCACGACGCCCGAATGCGCTCGCCAGTTCGCCCTTACCTGCTCACTTCCCCCTCGAGCCCATCGTTCATCCCGTCGCCATCCCCGCCGAACCCGACTTGACCGCCTAAGCTTCTGGTCAGCGAGCAGCCATGTACGCCCCCAACTGAATGAGCGTATTTGGCACGCAGGAATTGTTCACCCAGAACCATTTTCGATTAAAGACGCGACGAGGTTTATCTCCATGGCACTGACACGCGAACAGCAAATTGCAGCCCTCGAAAAAGACTGGGCTGAAAACCCACGCTGGAAAGGCGTGAAGCGCAATTACTCCGCTGCTGACGTCGTCCGTCTGCGTGGCTCGGTTCAACCTGAGCACACCTTTGCAAAAATGGGCGCCGAGAAGCTCTGGAACCTGGTGACCCAGGGCGCCAAGCCGTCCTTCCGTCCTGAGAAAGATTTCGTTAACTGCATGGGCGCCCTGACCGGTGGCCAGGCAGTACAGCAAGTCAAGGCCGGCATCCAGGCGATCTACCTGTCGGGCTGGCAAGTGGCTGCGGACAACAACTCCGCCGAATCGATGTACCCGGACCAGTCGCTGTACCCGGTGGATTCGGTTCCAACCGTGGTCAAGCGCATCAACAACTCGTTCCGTCGCGCTGACCAGATCCAGTGGAAAGCCGGCAAGAACCCGGGCGACGAAGGCTACATCGACTACTTCGCCCCGATCGTGGCTGACGCTGAAGCCGGTTTCGGCGGCGTGCTGAACGCTTACGAGCTGATGAAAAGCATGATCGAAGCAGGCGCCGCCGGCGTTCACTTCGAAGACCAACTGGCTTCCGTGAAAAAATGCGGCCACATGGGCGGCAAGGTACTGGTTCCGACCCAGGAAGCCGTGCAGAAGCTGACCGCTGCTCGTCTGGCAGCCGACGTCGCCGGTGTACCGACCATTATCCTGGCCCGTACCGACGCCAACGCTGCTGACCTGCTGACGTCCGACTGCGACCCGTACGACCAGCCATTCGTGACCGGCACCCGTACCCAGGAAGGCTTCTACAAGGTTCGCGCCGGTCTCGACCAGGCCATCGCTCGCGGCCTGGCCTACGCGCCGTACGCCGACCTGATCTGGTGCGAAACCGCCAAGCCGGATCTGGACGAAGCCCGTCGCTTCGCCGAAGCGATCAAAAAGGAATACCCGGACCAACTGCTGTCGTACAACTGCTCGCCTTCCTTCAACTGGAAGAAAAACCTGGACGACGCGACCATCGCCAAGTTCCAGCGCGAACTGTCCGCCATGGGTTACAAGCACCAGTTCATCACCCTGGCCGGCATTCACAACATGTGGCACAGCATGTTCAACCTGGCGCACGACTACGCCCGCAACGACATGACCGCCTACGTTAAGCTGCAAGAGCAAGAGTTCGCCGACGCCGCCAAGGGCTACACCTTCGTGGCTCACCAGCAGGAAGTGGGCACCGGCTACTTCGACGACATGACCACCGTGATCCAGGGTGGCACGTCTTCGGTAACCGCACTGACCGGTTCGACCGAAGAAGAACAGTTCCACTGATCTGCTTCGCTTAAACAAACGGCCCTTGCGGACCGAATAAAAAGCTAACCGCAAAGCCGCTCATCTGACGCCCCGACTGGTTCGGGGCGTTTTTTTGCCTGCGATTCTCCCCCTCTGTAGGAGCGAGGCTTGCCCGCGAAGAATGCGCTGCGGTTTTTCAGACATACCGCATCATCGTTCTTCGCGGGCAAGCCTCGCTCCTACGGGATCGGGTGCAGGAAAAAACCTTGATCCAGAGCAGTTTCACGATCAGGAAAACAAGGTAAAACCACCCCGCGCGCTACTTGCAGTAACGCGCATATAAGACAACTTCCCGAACCGCTGCTCGCTAAACAGTTTGAAAACCACACCAAATAACATTGATTATCATTTAGCGGAAACTATGTTCGTTACATTCCCTACAAAACATATTTGACAAAACCCCCGCTAATGCCCGAACCGCATGGGCTACAGGGCTTTGGAGATGCGCCATGTCCTTATTCCAATAAATAATTTCGCTATTGGAATTTTACTTGCAGGGTGTTTAGCCATAAAATCAGCGGGATTGATTGCTGCGACATATCGTCACTGCCTTATTTCTTTATCAAGCTCAGAGACCTTTGCTCTCTGTTAAGGATTACCAGCATGCCCGAAGCGACCGGACTCATGGCCCACAACTGGGGCTTTGCCATTTTCCTTCTGGGTGTCGGCGGCCTTTGCGCCTTCATGCTCGGCGTCTCCAGCCTCCTCGGATCAAAAGCCTGGGGCCGCAGCAAAAACGAACCGTTCGAGTCCGGCATGCTACCTACAGGTGGCGCCCGCTTGCGGCTCTCAGCCAAATTCTATCTGGTCGCGATGCTCTTCGTGATCTTCGATATCGAAGCCCTCTTTCTCTTTGCCTGGTCTGTGTCCGTCCGCGAAAGCGGCTGGACCGGATTCGTCGAAGCTCTCGTTTTCATAGCAATTCTGTTGGCAGGTCTTGTCTACCTATTTCGAGTGGGCGCCCTTGACTGGGCTCCGGCAGCTCGTCTTAAGCGGCAAGCGAAGCTGAAACAATGAGGCTTTGGCAATGCAATACAATCTCACCAGGATCGACCCCGATGCTCCTAACGAGCAGTATCCGATTGGCCAACGGGAAACCGTTTCCGATCCGTTAGAAGATCAAGTCCACAAAAACATTTTCATGGGCAAGCTCGAAGACGTGCTCAACGGCACGATCAACTGGGGGCGCAAGAACTCCCTGTGGCCGTATAACTTCGGTCTTTCGTGCTGCTACGTGGAAATGACCACCGCCTTCACGGCGCCCCACGACATCGCGCGCTTTGGCGCCGAGGTAATCCGGGCATCACCGCGTCAGGCGGATTTCATGGTTATCGCCGGTACCTGCTTCATCAAGATGGCGCCGATCATTCAGCGTCTCTACGAGCAGATGCTCGAACCTAAATGGGTCATTTCCATGGGTTCGTGCGCCAACTCCGGTGGCATGTACGACATCTACTCCGTCGTTCAAGGGGTGGACAAGTTCCTGCCCGTGGACGTCTACGTGCCTGGCTGCCCACCCCGCCCTGAAGCTTTTCTGCAAGGCTTGATGCTGTTGCAGGAGTCGATTGGCCAGGAGCGTCGCCCACTTTCCTGGGTCGTTGGCGATCAAGGCGTTTACCGCGCCGAGATGCCTTCGCAAAAGGAACAGCGCCGCGAACAGCGTATTCAGGTAACCAACCTGCGCAGCCCCGACGAAGTCTGATCCAGATCTGCTTCTTTTATAGAACGAGAAACTGGCTTCATTCTTTACGTTGACCGAAAGCGATAAATAACCATGACTGCAGGCAGTGCTCTGTACATCCCGCCTTATAAGGCAGACGACCAGGATGTGGTCGTCGAACTGAACAACCGTTTTGGCCCAGAGGCGTTCACCGCCCAGCCTACCCGCACCGGCATGCCGGTGCTTTGGGTTGCCCGCGCCAAACTCGTCGAAGTCCTGACTTTCCTGCGCAACCTGCCCAAGCCGTACGTCATGCTCTATGACCTGCACGGCGTGGACGAGCGTCTGCGTACCAAGCGTCAAGGGCTGCCAAACGGCGTCGACTTCACTGTGTTCTATCACTTGATGTCGATCGAACGTAATAGTGACGTAATGATCAAGGTTGCCTTGTCCGAGAGCGACCTCAACCTGCCGAGCGTCACCAGCATCTGGCCGAACGCCAACTGGTATGAGCGTGAAGTGTGGGACATGTACGGCATTCACTTTGCCGGCCACCCGCACCTGAGCCGCATCATGATGCCGCCGACCTGGGAAGGTCACCCGCTGCGCAAGGACTTCCCGGCCCGTGCCACCGAGTTCGATCCGTTCAGCCTGACCCTGGCCAAGCAACAGCTTGAGGAAGAAGCCGCGCGCTTCAAGCCTGAAGACTGGGGCATGAAGCGTTCCGGCCCGAACGAGGACTACATGTTCCTCAACCTGGGTCCGAACCACCCTTCGGCCCACGGTGCGTTCCGTATCATCCTGCAGCTGGACGGTGAAGAGATCGTCGACTGCGTGCCAGACGTCGGCTACCACCACCGTGGTGCCGAGAAGATGGCCGAGCGTCAGTCCTGGCACAGCTTCATTCCGTACACCGACCGTATCGACTACCTCGGCGGCGTAATGAACAACCTGCCGTACGTGCTCTCGGTCGAGAAGCTGGCCGGCATCAAGGTGCCCGAGAAGGTCGATGTCATCCGCATCATGATGGCCGAGTTCTTCCGGATCACCAGCCACCTGCTGTTCCTGGGGACTTACATCCAGGACGTCGGCGCCATGACTCCGGTGTTCTTCACCTTCACCGACCGCCAGAAAGCGTACACGGTGATCGAAGCCATTACCGGTTTCCGTCTGCACCCGGCCTGGTACCGCATCGGTGGCGTCGCCCACGACCTGCCGCGCGGCTGGGAAAAACTGGTCAAGGATTTCGTCGAGTGGATGCCAAAGCGTCTGGACGAATACCAGAAAGCCGCACTGGACAACAGCATCCTGCGTGGCCGGACCATCGGCGTCGCCGCCTACAACACCAAGGAAGCCCTGGAATGGGGCGTCACCGGTGCCGGCCTGCGTTCGACCGGTTGCAATTTCGACCTGCGTAAAGCTCGCCCCTACTCCGGCTACGAAAACTTCGAATTCGAAGTACCGCTGGCGGCCAATGGCGATGCCTACGACCGTTGCATCGTTCGCGTCGAAGAAATGCGCCAGAGCATCAAGATCATCGAGCAGTGCATGCGCAACATGCCGGAAGGCCCGTACAAGGCGGACCACCCGCTGACCACGCCGCCGCCTAAAGAGCGCACGCTGCAGCACATCGAGACCCTGATCACGCACTTCCTGCAAGTTTCGTGGGGCCCGGTCATGCCGGCCAACGAATCCTTCCAGATGATCGAAGCGACCAAGGGCATCAACAGTTATTACCTGACGAGCGATGGCGGCACCATGAGCTACCGCACCCGGATTCGTACCCCAAGCTTCCCGCACCTGCAGCAGATCCCTTCGGTGATCAAAGGCAGCATGGTCGCGGACTTGATCGCGTACCTGGGTAGTATCGATTTCGTTATGGCCGACGTGGACCGTTAAGCATGAACAGCACGCTTATCCTGACAGACCGTTTCGCCCTCAGCGAAACCGAGCGCTCGGCCATCGAGCACGAGCTGCATCACTACGAAGACCCGCGCGCGGCGTCAATCGAAGCCCTGAAGATCGTCCAGAAGGAACGTGGCTGGGTGCCTGACGGCGCGCTCTACGCCATCGGCGAAATCCTCGGCATCCCGGCCAGCGACGTTGAAGGGGTGGCTACTTTCTATAGCCAGATCTTCCGTCAGCCAGTCGGCCGTCACATCATTCGCGTCTGCGACAGCATGGTCTGCTACATCGGCGGCCATGAATCGGTGGTCAGCGAAATCCAGAGCAAGCTGGGCATCGGCCTGGGCCAGACCACCGCCGACGGTCGCTTCACCCTGCTGCCAGTCTGCTGCCTCGGCAACTGTGACAAGGCGCCGGCGTTGATGATCGACGACGACACATTCGGTGATGTGCAGCCTGCCGGCGTTGCCAAATTGCTCGAGGGCTACGTATGACCCTGACTTCCTTCGGTCCTGCCAACCGCATCAAGCGTTCGGCCGAGACTCACCCGCTCACCTGGCGTTTGCGTGACGACGGCGAAGCCGTATGGCTCGACGAGTACCAGGCCAAGAACGGTTACGCCGCTGCACGCAAAGCCTTCGCCGACATGGCCCAGGACGACATCGTCCAGACCGTGAAAGACTCCGGCCTCAAGGGTCGCGGCGGTGCAGGCTTCCCCACTGGCGTGAAGTGGGGCCTGATGCCCAAGGACGAATCCATCAACATCCGCTACCTGCTGTGCAACGCGGATGAAATGGAGCCGAACACCTGGAAAGACCGCATGCTGATGGAGCAACTGCCCCATCTGCTGATCGAAGGCATGCTGATCAGTGCTCGCGCGCTGAAAACCTACCGGGGCTACATCTTCCTGCGTGGCGAATACACCACCGCCGCCAAGCACCTGAACCGTGCCGTGGAAGAAGCCAAGGCAGCAGGTCTGCTGGGCAAGAACATCCTGGGCAGCGGCTTCGATTTCGAGCTGTTCGTCCACACCGGTGCCGGGCGTTACATCTGCGGTGAAGAAACCGCACTGATCAACTCCCTCGAAGGCCGCCGCGCCAACCCGCGCTCCAAGCCGCCCTTCCCTGCCGCCGTGGGCGTGTGGGGCAAGCCGACTTGCGTGAACAACGTTGAAACCCTGTGCAACGTGCCGGCGATCATCGCCGACGGCGTGGACTGGTACAAATCGTTGGCCCGCGAAGGCAGCGAAGACATGGGCACCAAGCTCATGGGCTTCTCCGGCAAGGTCAAGAACCCGGGCCTGTGGGAATTGCCGTTCGGCGTTACCGGTCGCGAGCTGTTCGAAGACTACGCCGGCGGCATGCGCGACGGTTACAAGCTCAAGTGCTGGCAGCCTGGCGGCGCCGGTACCGGCTTCCTGTTGCCGGAACACCTGGACGCACAAATGTACGCCGGCGGCATCGCCAAAGTGGGCACCCGTATGGGTACCGGCCTGGCCATGGCGGTGGACGACAGCGTCAACATGGTGTCCCTGCTGCGCAACATGGAAGAGTTCTTCGCCCGTGAATCGTGTGGTTTCTGCACCCCATGCCGTGACGGTCTGCCGTGGAGCGTCAAGCTGCTGCGCGCGATCGAGAACGGTGAAGGGCAAGCCGGCGATATCGAGACCCTGCTGGGTCTGGTCGGTTTCCTCGGCCCAGGCAAGACCTTCTGTGCTCACGCACCGGGTGCCGTGGAGCCGTTGGGCAGTGCCATCAAATACTTCCGTCCAGAGTTCGAAGCCGGCATCGCGCCTACCCGCGCCGTCGTCCCGCCTCTGGCAAAGCCGATCGTAGTCGGCGCTTAACGCTTTAAAAAAGGCGAACGGTCCGTGCCGTTCGCCTTTCGTCCGATGACGCCTTTCGAGGCTGTTTGGATTTGGACGGATAACAAGATTCCATTAGCCACGCCCGCTGACACCGGGCCAACGAAGAACTTTGAACCATGGCCACTATCCACGTAGACGGCAAAGAGCTCGAAGTCGATGGGGCAGACAACCTGTTACAGGCATGTCTGTCGCTAGGCCTCGATATCCCTTATTTCTGCTGGCACCCAGCCCTTGGCAGCGTTGGCGCTTGCCGCCAGTGCGCGGTCAAGCAGTACACCGACGAGAACGACAAGCGTGGTCGGATCGTCATGTCCTGCATGACCCCCGCCACCGACGGCAGCTGGATCTCCATCGACGACGAAGAAGCGAAAGTGTTTCGCGCAAGCGTCGTTGAATGGCTGATGACCAACCACCCTCACGACTGCCCGGTCTGTGAGGAAGGCGGTCACTGCCACCTGCAAGACATGACGGTGATGACCGGCCACAACGAGCGCCGTTACCGCTTCACCAAGCGTACCCACCAGAACCAGCAACTGGGCCCGTTCATTTCCCACGAAATGAACCGCTGCATCGCCTGCTATCGCTGCGTGCGCTTCTATAAGGACTACGCTGGCGGCACCGATCTCGGTGTGTTTGGCGCCCACGACAACGTGTACTTCGGTCGCGTTGAAGACGGCACCCTGGAAAGCGAGTTCTCCGGCAACCTCACCGAGGTCTGCCCGACCGGTGTGTTTACCGACAAGACTCACTCCGAGCGCTACAACCGCAAGTGGGACATGCAGTTCTCGCCGAGCATCTGCCATGGCTGCTCAAGCGGTTGCAACATTTCTCCGGGCGAGCGTTACGGCGAATTGCGTCGTATCGAAAACCGTTTCAACGGTTCGGTGAACCAGTACTTCCTGTGCGACCGTGGCCGTTTCGGCTATGGCTATGTCAACCGCAAGGATCGCCCACGTCAGCCACTGCTGGCCAACGGCGCGAAACTGAGCCTGGACGAAGCACTGGATAAAGCCGCCGACCTGCTGCGCGGTCGCAACATCGTCGGTATCGGTTCGCCACGCGCCAGCCTCGAAAGCAACTACGCGCTGCTCGAACTGGTCGGCGCCGAGCACTTCTACTCCGGTATCGAAGCCTCGGAGCTGGAACGCATTCGTCTGGTCATGCAGGTGCTCAAAGACAGCCCGCTGCCGATCCCGAACATGCGTGACATCGAAGACCACGATGCGATTTTCGTCCTCGGCGAAGACCTGACCCAGACCGCTGCGCGCATGGCCCTGGCCCTGCGTCAATCGGTCAAGGGCAAGGCCGAAGACATGGCCGACGCCATGCGCGTTCAGCCATGGCTCGACGCAGCAGTGAAGAACATCGGCCAGCACGAACTGAACCCGCTGTTCATCGCCAGCCTGGCTGAAACCAAGCTCGACGACATCGCTGAAGAATGCGTTCACGCCGCACCGGACGACCTGGCCCGCATCGGTTTCGCCGTGGCTCACGCCCTCGACGCCAGCGCTCCAGCCGTAGAAGGCCTGGATGCCGAAGCCCTGGAGCTGGCCAAGCGCATTGCCGACGCCCTGCTCGCCGCCAAGCGTCCGCTGATCATTGCCGGTACCTCGCTGGGTTCCAAGGCGCTGATCGAAGCGGCGGCGAACATCGCCAAAGCCCTGAAGCTGCGCGAGAAGAACGGTTCCATCAGCCTGATCGTGCCGGAGGCCAACAGCCTCGGCCTGGCCATGCTCGGCGGCAACTCGGTCGACGAAGCACTGCAAGCCGTGATCGACGGTAAGGCCGACGCCATCGTCGTGCTGGAAAACGATCTGTACACCCGTACCGACAAATCCAAGGTCGATGCTGCCCTGAACGCCGCGAAAGTGGTGATCGTGGCGGACCATCAGAAGACTGCCACCAGCGATCGCGCGCATCTGGTACTGCCAGCGGCCAGCTTCGCTGAAGGCGACGGTACGCTGGTCAGCCAGGAAGGCCGCGCCCAGCGCTTCTTCCAGGTCTTCGACCCGACTTACCTCGACGCGAGCATTCTGGTTCACGAAGGCTGGCGCTGGCTGCATGCCCTGCGTTCGACCCTGCTGAACCAGCCGATCGACTGGACCCAACTGGACCACGTCACCGCTGCCGTTGCTGCAAGCACGCCGCAACTGGCGCGTATCGTCGATGCCGCACCGTCCGCCGCATTCCGGATCAAAGGCCTGAAACTGGCGCGCGAACCGCTGCGTTACTCCGGTCGTACCGCCATGCGCGCCGACATCAGCGTGCACGAACCGCGTACTTCCCAGGATAACGACACTGCATTCTCGTTCTCGATGGAAGGTTACTCGGGCTCCGCCGAACCGCGTCAGCAAGTACCTTTCGCCTGGTCTCCGGGCTGGAACTCGCCGCAAGCCTGGAACAAGTTCCAGGACGAAGTCGGTGGTCACCTGCGCGCTGGCGACCCGGGCACTCGCCTGATCGAAAGCACCGGTGATTCGCTGAACTGGTTCGCCAGTGTTCCGCGTGCGTTCAACCCGGCGCCAGGCACCTGGCAGGTCGTACCGTTCTTCCACCTGTTCGGCAGCGAAGAAAACTCTTCCAAAGCCGCACCGGTGCAGGAACGCATTCCGGCCGCCTACGTGTCGCTGGCCAAGTCCGAAGCCGATCGCCTGGGTGTCAATGACGGTGCCCTGCTGAGCTTGAACGTTGCTGGCCAGACTTTGCGTCTGCCGCTGCGCATCAACGAAGAGCTGGGTGCCGGTCTGGTCGCATTGCCTGCAGGTATCGCCGGCATTCCACCAGCCATCTTTGGCAAATCCGTTGACGGTCTGCAGGAGGCAGCGCTATGACCTTGTTCACTCCTGAAGTGATCGACGTAATCATCGCGGTCCTCAAGGCCATCGTGATTCTGCTCGCCGTAGTGGTTTGCGGCGCGCTGCTGAGCTGGGTCGAGCGTCGTTTGCTCGCCCTCTGGCAGGACCGTTACGGTCCGAATCGCGTCGGCCCGTTCGGCGCGTTCCAGATTGCGGCCGACATGATCAAGATGTTCTTCAAGGAAGACTGGACCCCACCGTTCGCCGACAAAGTGATCTTCACCCTGGCACCGGTCGTGGCCATGAGCGCCTTGCTGATTGCCTTCGCGATCATCCCGATCACCCCGACCTGGGGCGTGGCGGATATCAACATCGGCATCCTGTTCTTCTTCGCCATGGCGGGTCTGTCGGTCTACGCGGTGCTGTTTGCCGGCTGGTCGAGCAACAACAAGTTCGCCCTGTTGGGCAGCTTGCGGGCCTCGGCACAAACCGTGTCGTACGAAGTGTTCATGGGCCTGTCGCTGATGGGCATCGTGATCCAGGTTGGCTCGTTCAACATGCGCGACATCGTTGAATACCAAGCGCAGAACATGTGGTTCATCATTCCGCAGATCTTCGGTTTCCTGACCTTCTTCATCGCTGGCGTCGCCGTGACTCACCGTCACCCGTTCGACCAGCCGGAAGCGGAACAGGAACTGGCCGACGGTTACCACATTGAATACGCCGGCATGAAATGGGGCATGTTCTTCGTCGGTGAGTACATCGGCATCGTGTTGATCTCGGCGCTGCTGGTCACGCTGTTCTTCGGTGGCTGGCACGGCCCGTTCGGCCTGCTGCCGCAGATCCCGTTCATCTGGTTCGCACTGAAAACCGCGTTCTTCATCATGTTCTTCATCCTGCTGCGCGCCTCGATTCCGCGCCCACGGTATGACCAAGTGATGGACTTCAGCTGGAAGTTCTGCCTGCCGCTGACCCTCGTCAACATGCTGGTGACCGCTGCGATCGTGTTGCTCAACACGCCCGCCGTCGCGGCTCAGTGAGGATAGAGAATCATGAAGTACATTTTTGACATCGTGCATGGCTTCTTCACCCAGCTTCGCAGCCTGGTGATGATCTTCGGCCACGCCTTCCGCAAGCGCGACACGCTGCAGTACCCGGAAGAACCCGTGTACCTGCCGCCGCGTTTCCGTGGCCGTATCGTCCTGACCCGCGACCCCGACGGCGAAGAGCGTTGTGTAGCCTGCAACCTGTGCGCCGTGGCGTGCCCGGTGGGTTGCATCTCGCTGCAGAAAGCTGAAACCGAAGACGGTCGCTGGTACCCGGATTTCTTCCGCATCAACTTCTCGCGCTGCATTTTCTGCGGCCTCTGCGAGGAAGCCTGCCCGACCACCGCGATCCAGCTGACACCGGATTTCGAAATGGCCGAGTTCAAGCGGCAGGACCTGGTTTACGAGAAAGAAGATCTGCTGATCTCCGGTCCCGGTAAAAACCCTGACTACAACTTCTATCGTGTTGCAGGTATGGCGATTGCCGGTAAGCCAAAAGGCGCCGCGCAGAATGAAGCCGAGCCGATCAACGTGAAGAGCTTGCTGCCTTAAGGAAGAACGATGGAATTCGCTTTCTATTTCGCATCGGGTATCGCTGTTGTGTCCACGCTTCGCGTGATCACCAACACCAACCCCGTGCACGCCCTGCTCTACCTGATCATTTCGCTGATCGCCGTGGCCATGACGTTCTTCGCCCTTGGCGCACCGTTTGCCGGTGTACTGGAAGTGATCGCCTACGCCGGCGCCATCATGGTGCTGTTCGTGTTCGTGGTGATGATGCTGAACCTGGGCCCGGCCTCGGTTCAGCAAGAGCGCGTCTGGCTCAAGCCCGGTATCTGGCTGGGCCCGGTCGTACTCGGCGCCCTGCTGCTGGCTGAACTGCTGTATGTGCTGTTCAGCCACTCCAGCGGCCAGGCCCTCGGCCACACCACCGTAGACGCCAAGGCCGTGGGCATCAGCCTGTTCGGTCCTTATCTGCTGGTGGTCGAACTCGCCTCGATGCTGCTGCTCGCCGCAGCCGTCACGGCGTTCCACTTGGGCCGCAACGAAGCCAAGGAGCAATGACGATGCCTGCTATCCCTTTGGAGCATGGTCTGGCGGTCGCCGGCATCCTGTTCTGCCTCGGTCTGGTCGGCCTGATGGTCCGGCGCAACATTCTCTTCGTGCTGATGAGCCTGGAGGTCATGATGAATGCCTCCGCACTGGCGTTCATCGTTGCCGGTAGCCGCTGGGCGCAGCCGGATGGACAGATCATGTTCATCCTGGTGATCAGCCTGGCAGCCGCCGAGGCCAGTATTGGCCTGGCGATTCTGTTGCAGCTGTATCGCCGCTTCCACACTCTCGATATCGACGCTGCCAGCGAGATGCGCGGATGAACCTTCTCTATCTGACTTTCCTGTTCCCCCTGATCGGTTTTGTGCTGCTGGCGTTCTCCCGGGGACGCCTCTCGGAAAACCTCTCGGCGCTGATCGGCGTCGGCTCCATCGGCTTGTCGGCGATCGTCGCGGCTTATGTGATCTGGCAATTCAACGTTGCACCGCCCGAGGGTGGCCACTACACCCTGGTGCTGTGGCAATGGATGGCGGTGGAAGGCTTCACGCCGAACTTCGCCCTGTACCTGGATGGTCTGTCCGTGACCATGCTCGGTGTGGTGGTGGGCGTGGGCTTCCTGATCCACCTGTTCGCGTCCTGGTACATGCGCGGTGAAGCCGGTTACTCGCGCTTCTTCGCCTACACCAACCTGTTTATCGCCAGCATGCTGTTCCTGGTCCTGGCCGATAACCTGCTGTTCGTGTACTTCGGCTGGGAAGGCGTAGGCCTGTGCTCGTACCTGTTGATCGGTTTCTACTACAGCAACCGCAACAACGGTAACGCGGCACTCAAAGCCTTCATCGTGACCCGCGTCGGCGACGTGTTCATGGCCATCGGCCTGTTCATCCTGTTCCAGCAACTGGGTACGCTGAATATCCAGGAACTGCTGGTCAAGGCGCCTGAGCACTTCAAGGCCGGTGACTTCTGGATCGTTCTGGCGACCCTGATGCTGCTGGGTGGCGCTGTCGGTAAATCCGCGCAACTGCCGCTGCAAACCTGGCTGGCGGATGCGATGGCCGGCCCTACTCCGGTTTCGGCACTGATCCACGCCGCGACCATGGTAACCGCCGGTGTCTACCTGATCGCCCGTACCCACGGCCTGTTCGCACTGGCGCCGGATATCCTGCACCTGGTAGGTGTCGTGGGTGGCGTGACGCTGGTGCTGGCAGGTTTTGCCGCACTGGTTCAGACCGACATCAAACGTATCCTCGCCTACTCGACCATGAGCCAGATCGGCTACATGTTCCTGGCCCTGGGCGTGGGTGCATGGGATGGCGCGATCTTCCACCTGATGACCCACGCCTTCTTCAAGGCGCTGCTGTTCCTTGCATCCGGTGCGGTGATCGTTGCCTGCCACCACGAGCAGAACATCTTCAAGATGGGCGGCCTGTGGAAGAAACTGCCACTGGCCTACGCCAGCTTCATCGTCGGCGGCGCGGCCCTGGCGGCCTTGCCTCTGGTGACCGCGGGCTTCTACTCCAAGGATGAAATCCTCTGGGAAGCGTTCGCCAGCGGTAACGAAGGCCTGCTGTATGCCGGTCTGGTCGGTGCCTTCATGACCTCGCTCTACACCTTCCGCCTGATCTTCATCACGTTCCACGGTGAAGCGAAGACCGAAGCCCATGCCGGTCACGGCGTTGCTCACTGGCTGCCGCTGTCGGTGCTGATCGTACTGTCGACGTTCGTCGGCGCGATGATCGTTCCACCGCTGCACGGTGTACTGCCGGAAAGCGTCGGCCATGCCGGCGGCGAAGCCAAGCACAGCCTGGAAATCGCTTCGGGCGCCATCGCCCTGTCCGGTATCCTGCTGGCCGCGCTGCTGTTCCTTGGCAAGCGTCGCTTCGTCACGGCCATCGCCAACAGCGGCATTGGCCGCTTCCTTTCGGCCTGGTGGTTCGCTGCCTGGGGCTTCGACTGGATCTACGACAAACTGTTCGTCAAGCCATACCTTGCGATCAGCCACATTCTGCGCAAAGACCCGCTCGACCAGACCATCGGTCTGATCCCGCGTATGGCCAAAGGCGGTCACACCGCCCTGAGCCGCACCGAGACCGGTCAATTGCGTTGGTATGCCGCCTCGATGGCTGCTGGTGCCGTGCTGGTAATCGGCGCCGTCGTGCTGGTAGCGGTCTGACTATGAACCTTGCGAACTTGCGAAAGGAAACGAGCCCGTCATGATTCTGCCATGGCTAATCCTGATCCCCTTCATCGGCGGCCTGCTGTGCTGGATGGGTGAGCGCTTCGGCGCCACCCTCCCCCGCTGGATTGCGCTGATCACCATGTCCCTGCTGCTCTCCCTCGGCCTCTGGCTGTGGGCCAACGGTGACTATTCATTTGCACCAAAGCCTGGCGCCGATCCGACCTGGGCGCTTGAGTTCAAACACGTCTGGATCCAGCGCTTCGGCATCAACGTGCACCTGGCCCTCGACGGCCTGTCGCTGTTGATGATCCTGCTGACCGGCCTGCTGGGTGTCCTCTCGGTACTCTGCTCCTGGAAAGAGATTCAGCGTCATGTGGGCTTCTTCCACCTGAACCTGATGTGGATCCTGGGCGGTGTCGTTGGCGTGTTCCTCGCCCTCGACCTGTTCATGTTCTTCTTCTTCTGGGAAATGATGCTGGTGCCGATGTACTTCCTCATCGCGCTCTGGGGTCACAGTTCTTCGGACGGCAAGAAAACCCGGATCTACGCGGCGACCAAGTTCTTCATCTTCACTCAGGCTTCCGGCCTGATCATGTTGGTGGCGATCCTGGGCCTGGTACTGGTCAACTTCAACGACACCGGCGTGATTACCTTCAACTACGCCGACCTGTTGAAAACCAAGATGTCGCAGACCACCGAGTACATCCTGATGCTCGGCTTCTTCATCGCCTTCGCGGTCAAGCTGCCCGTCGTACCGTTCCACTCCTGGTTGCCTGACGCTCACGCCCAGGCACCGACCGCGGGTTCCGTGGACCTGGCCGGTATCTTGCTGAAGACTGCTGCGTACGGCCTGCTGCGTTTCGCCCTGCCGCTGTTCCCGAATGCCTCGGCCGAGTTCGCGCCGTTCGCCATGACCCTGGGTCTGATCGGGATCTTCTACGGTGCGTTCCTGGCCTTTGCGCAAACCGACATCAAGCGTCTGATTGCCTTCTCGTCCGTTTCCCACATGGGCTTCGTGTTGATCGGCATCTACTCCGGCAGCCAACTGGCACTGCAGGGCGCGGTCATGCAGATGCTGGCTCACGGTCTGTCGGCCGCGGCACTCTTTATCCTCTCCGGTCAGCTGTACGAGCGCACCCACACCCGCGATATGCGCGAGATGGGTGGCCTGTGGTCGAAGATTGCCTACCTGCCAGCCCTAAGCCTGTTCTTCGCAGCGGCGTCGCTGGGCCTGCCGGCGACCGGTAACTTCGTCGGTGAGTTCCTGATCCTGATCGGCACCTTCGCCAGCGCGCCATGGGTCACCGTGATCGCCACGTCCGGCCTGGTATTCGGTTCGGTCTACTCGCTGATCATGATCCACCGCGCCTACTTCGGCCCGTCGAAATCCGACGCGGTGCTGCATGGCATGGACGGTCGCGAACTGATCATGGTGGTTGGGCTTGCGGCACTGCTGCTTTACATCGGCGTGTACCCGCAACCGTTCCTCGATACCTCTGCCGCGACGATGCATGGCGTGCAGCAGTGGCTCGGCTCCGCCTTCACTCAACTCGCTTCGGCCCGGTAAGAGCGCTATGGAATTCACGACTCAACACTTTATCGCGCTTGCGCCGTTGTTGATCACCAGCGCCACGATCATCGTGGTGATGCTGGCTATCGCGTGGCGCCGCAACCACTCGCAAACCTTCCTGCTGTCGGTGGCAGGTCTTAACCTGGCCTTGCTGTCGATCCTGCCAGCCCTGAAAGTCGCGCCATTGGCCGTGACCCCGTTGCTGCAGATCGACACTTTCGCTTGCCTGTACATGGCGCTGATCCTGGTCGCCACCCTCGCCTGTGTGACCCTCGCCCACGCCTACCTGGGCGATGGCGGTACGGGCTACCCGGGCAACCGTGAAGAACTTTACCTGCTGATCCTGATGTCCGCCGCCGGTGGCCTGGTGTTGGTCAGCGCGCAGCACCTGGCCGGTTTGTTCGTCGGTCTGGAACTGCTCTCGGTACCGGTCTACGGTCTGGTGGCTTACGCCTTCTTCAACAAACGTTCGCTGGAAGCCGGCATCAAGTACATGGTGCTGTCGGCCGCCGGTTCCGCGTTCCTGTTGTTCGGCATGGCCCTGCTCTATGCCGAAGCCGGCAGCCTGAGCTTCAACGGCATCGGTCAGGCCCTGGCGGCCACCGGCCTGCCTAGCCCGATCGCGCAACTGGGCCTGGGCATGATGCTGATCGGCCTGGCGTTCAAACTGTCGCTGGTACCGTTCCACCTCTGGACCCCGGACGTTTACGAAGGGGCTCCGGCACCGGTGGCAGCGTTCCTGGCCACGGCCTCCAAAGTGGCGGTGTTCGCGGTAATGGTGCGTCTGTTCCAGATCTCGCCAGCGGCGAGCAGTGGCGTGCTGAGCAACGTGCTGACCGTCATCGCCATCGCGTCGATCCTGTTCGGCAACCTGCTGGCACTGACCCAGAGCAACCTCAAGCGTCTGCTGGGTTACTCGTCCATCGCGCACTTCGGTTACCTGCTGATCGCCCTGGTGGCGAGCAAGGGCCTGGCCGTGGAAGCCATCGGCGTGTACCTGGTCACCTACGTGATCACCAGCCTTGGCGCGTTCGGTGTGATCACCCTGATGTCCTCGCCGTACAGCGGCCGTGACGCGGATGCCCTGTACGAATACCGTGGCCTGTTCTGGCGCCGTCCGTACCTGACCGCCGTCCTGACCGTGATGATGCTGTCCCTGGCCGGTATCCCGCTGACCGCGGGCTTCATCGGCAAGTTCTACATCATCGCCACCGGCGTCGAATCGCACCAATGGTGGCTGGTCGGCTCCCTGGTACTGGGCAGCGCCATCGGCGTCTTCTACTACCTGCGTGTGATGGTCACCCTGTACCTGATGGAACCGAACCTGCGTCGCCACGATGCGCAACTGCACTGGGAACAACGTGCAGGCGGCGTGATGCTGCTGGCGATCGCCGTACTGGCGTTCTTCCTCGGCCTGTACCCACAACCGCTGCTGAACCTGGTTCAACAGTCGGGGTTGGCGGGTTGATCGCTTAAGCGATACTCGGTAGAAAACAGAAACGGCACCTTCGGGTGCCGTTTTTGCGTTTGCAAGTTCGCAACCGCCAGCAGTGAAAGGTGCAGTGACGTCTGAAGTATCCACAAAAGGTGTAGGAGAACTCGCCAAGCCGAAGCCCCATAGGATTGAAAAAATCAGTTAAAGAGATTTTTCTTCTGTATGCAGTTGAAGTTTCCTACAAGCGTCTACGACAAAAACCAGACGCCCAGTTAGTTTTGTAATGCTGTTCCCTGTCGAGCAAACCATTGTGTCGCGCCAACTCGGTCAAGCCGAGAATGGTTATGTACGTATTTCCGCACTGCTTAAATCTGCCTGTCGAAACTTCCAGACATTTTTGACTCTCTCATCGAATGACTTATACATTTGATCCGTGCTCAACAGTGCACAGTCAAACTAAAAACAAGAGGATTCAATGATGGGTTATCTCGTTAGCTGGAATGCAAACAAAGTTATTGATCTTGAACAGCAGGAAGCCCCGACTGCCGAGCAGATCGAAACACTCCAATTGACTAAGGAAGAACTGGCCGAACTGAAAGCCGAATAAAAAATCGGGGGCTCACGCCCCCGGTTTCTTGAGGAAGCAAATAATGGACAATTTCACAGTGACTGAACGGGAACTGACTCTCGCACAGGCTGAACAGCGAATTTATGCGGAATTCAAGGTATTGGGACTCCGTCTCAACACCCGCACCATTGGCCAAAAGGTCGTCGCGACCCATGCGTCTGTCAGTACCATCGATCCTGAACGAAGAGCCAGGGGTGCCGGCAAAGGCTACCCTCCACAGGCCAATGTGGGTGCGCTTTATGAAGCATTGGAACATTACCTCAGCGATCATTGCGATACTTCCACTACTGAACTTATTACTCCGGAATATTTCTCTGAATGCCCTCTCTTTCATGACGACACAGTTCTTGCACTTATCGAAAAACAAAAAAACACTGTTATAGCCTGCCGAACGTACACCAACGCTATCGACCAGTCCCCTTTTTATTATCCGAAAGCGTTGTGTTCCCCAGGATACCCAGGCACGCTATTTTCTGCCGACACTACCCACTGCCACTCCCTGCAGCGTTATGCCAGTAATAGCGGCACTGCGGTGGGTGCAAGTTACAATGAGGCCGTGCTGCACGCCATTAATGAAAGTATTGAACGTGACGCGGTGTCATTATTTCTACTGCAGCATTTTTACTACGAAAACCGCCCTCCTCTACGCCGCATTGCCCGTTTACCCGATGACGATGACCTCGGCCGCCTATGGTCAGATGCCGAATCAGAAATCGACGCCGAAATCATTCTTGTCGACATCAGCAATGAGTTCCTCCCACGCACTTTTCTGGCCTTTTCACTCGCGTCTTGCACCTTCCCAAGAGTTTTCGGAACAGGTTGCTCCCTCATGGCCCGGCATGGTGCATGGCGTGCACTGACCGAACTGGTTCAGATGCATCACGGTGCCAGCGAGCATGAAGTGAAGCATTACCTGATCAACGCAGAACGTCATCTAACCCATTTTCCGCGACTCCTGCGTTGCCTGCGATTCGACCTGCATCCTCTATTGAACCTGTGCGAACAACAGTTCGTAGCGTTACCTACCGCCCACGATGAAAGGCCATTGGCAGAGCAAATCAATTTGCTGGCAGAAGATCTGCACCGGCATGGGCGGACCTTGGGTATCACGCAGTTGCACCAGACCGAACTCGGGACCACCTTGGTGAACGTCGTCATTCCGGGGCTGGAGCGGTTTTTTATTGTTTCCAGCGGCAATGTGGTGATCCCGCAGGCACGAGGGCGGCGTCTGGAAAACCCGCAAGGAGTGCCTGCATGAACCTGCGGTCCACACCAGCAGATTTCCAGCGCGAATTACAGCTGACGCAAACCTTCATCCACCGCGTCGCCTCCTTGGGCAAGCTTGATTGTCACGTAGAACCCGCAGGGCCCGGATGCCATCAGCTTTTCGTTTTGCGGGTGAATCGCTGCGACTGGGTCGGTCGAAAAGTTTTGCAACAGACGGCGACCGGCAGCTGGTACATCAACAGCTTGCTCAAGCCCTGGATGCTGCTTGGGCCGCTGACGGATGTACAGTGGAGCGATGAAGGTATCGCCGTCTATTTTCGCGGTGTTTCCACGCAGGAAAAACACGCGGCGTTCAACATCGCACAGGCTCGGCCTGACAGCGAGGTCCGTTTCCCGTTTCCTGCAGTCGATGACAAGGGGCTGGAGTTTGTGTGTCCGGCGGATTACTGGCAATGCGACGACTCGCTCGCCATGCAGCTGAATGGCGACGAAACCCACTTGCGTCAACATTGCACAGCCCTGCTTGAAACCCTGTCGAGCCCGGGTGCCGTGATCCTTGACCCGGCGTGTTCGACTGGCGAATTCATCGCGCACCTGGCCCGCGAGCTCCCCGGCCGCCGTTGCTTGGGTTCGGACCGTTCGGCCTCGATGGTCGAACACGCCAAACGTCGCCATGGCATGTGTTCTGCGGAGTTCTATCTGGCCGACGCCCGTGAGGTGGCCGCTTGCGGGGTCAAATGTGATGTGCTGATTCTGCGTTTTCTCAATGCCGAAGTGATGACGCATAAAGAGGCCCGGCAAACATTGCGCGATATGGCAGCGTGCGTGAATCCAGGAGGCACGATTCTCGTTTTCGGCCATACCCCCGTGCTTATCGCGGTTCCTTATATGGCTCAATCGCTGAAAATGGAGCTGATTTCAAGCGTAGCGGCCCGCCCCGGCCAAGTGGAGCTGTTCCAGTTCTACCGACTCAGGGTCCCGATGGAATGACGACGTCCTTGAACAATGGCTACTACCCAACCTGCGACGGTCATCTGGTCTATTGGGAACGGCATGGCACTCCGGGTACCGAACCGATCTTTTTCCTGCATGGCGGGCCCGGCGGTTGCAGTTCCCGTCATCACCTCGAGTTCTTCGACCTCCTTGGTTACGACATTGTCCTGTTTGACCAGCGCGGCTGCGGACGCTCTCATCCCCACGGTGAATTGCGTCACAACAATACCAGGCTGTGTGTCGAAGACATCGATTCGCTGCGTCGGCATCTGGGCTTCGAGAAGATAAGCTTGCTGGGGGTTTCCTGGGGAAGCTGGCTGGCGATTCAATACCAGCAGCGGTATCCCCAAGCCGTTCTGAACACCACGCTGGTCTCGATATTTGTGCCGTTTTCCACGAATGTCAGCGCCTACGATCAAACCTTGAGCGATGGTTTGGTCGGAGTGTCCAATGGGGTCGAAGGCTGCAATGCGCAAGAAATCTATCAGACACTGAGCCATGGCTGCCCAATCCAGCAGCGTCAGGCTGCCATGCACTGGTCAAGGGCCATTTGGCAGTTGAACGGCCAGTCGATGCGCCAGCGCGCACTCGAAGACTTCGTCAATGAAGAAGCCGTCCGCGCTATCCGGCTGGAGCTGCACTACCACATCAACCAGTACTTCTTCACCCAGGCTCACGAAGTGCTTTCCCTCGACAGCAATACCCGCGTCATACAAGGCATCAAAGACTCGTTCGGCATGGCGAGCCTGCGCTGGCTCCGTGAACGTGTGGATATTCAGTGCCGGTTGCTCAACGCAGGGCATAACGCTCTCGACGGCACTGTACTGAAAGCCGTTCGCCGAAGTCTGAAACGAGATCGGTACGACGGATAAAAAACGGCACACGGGTGCCGTTTTTGCGTTTTGAGATTGGAGCTTTCAGGCGCCAAATTATGCAGTGCTACTCAGGTCGGCCCCGAAGCCATCACAGTTTCTTCACCATAGGAACGCAGGCCAGTTGAAGACCGGAGGGGGGAATGGTAAACCGCGGGTTCCTCCCCAATGTAACCACAGCGTCGATAAAAGTCGGCGGCATTCAAAGTCGCATCCAGACGGACTTCCACCAGGCCAAGATCCCGCGCCAGATCTTCGAGAAAGCCCACGATACGCTTACCCAGGCCTCGTTCCATAAAGTCAGGATGTATAAAGATTGCGCCGATTTCGCGGTTCTCCGGATCCAGCATGCCTGTCGCCACAGGCTCACCCTGAACGCACCCCAGATAGAAGTACTTTTCCATGAGTGCGCAGTAACCGTCCTCAGCTGACCCCGATGTCCAGGTCAGCATTTGCTTTTCGGTATAGGCACCGATGCATTGATGTCGGATGGCTAGCCGCCGTATGTCGAATGCCGTCTGGGCGTCGCTTTGGGTGGCTTTTCTCATTTCGAACATTTCACTCTCCATCAGCCATGTGCAGACGGAGAATCAAAAAGCCCCGTCCATCTCTGGCGGGGCTTTGGGTAACACGTCAAATGCCGAGCACGTATGACCTTATGGCCCGCCTGAAGCGGTCATAGAGGAACACATCATGTTCATTCGGCGTTGATCATTCATCGGCAGATAGTGCTGTGGGTGAGCCGATGAGTCAATTGCGAAGTCCCCTTCCCCCAGCATTACTCGAAAATTCTCACCGGCCTGGTCGCTTCGTCCTACAGGCGTTTTTACGACCGGGGTCTACCTTGAAAACGGGGGACGAAAAGGATGGCTTCGATGCCTTGACCTATTCGATTATCAAGACAACACTATACGCAGGTGACGTACAGAACATGGACGCTCTTTTTATCGAATTACCTGCGTTTCAGAAACACCGAGACGATTACCTGGATGACGATTTGTTCCGCAGCTTTCAGTTGGAGCTGCTGAAAAACCCTGAAGCGGGCGATCTCATTGAAGGTACGGGCGGGCTGCGAAAAATCCGCTTTTTCGATCAACGTCGCGGTAAAGGCAAGCGTAGCGGGCTTAGGGTGATTTATTACTGGTGGTCAGGTTTCGATCAATTCTGGCTGTTCACCGTGTATAGCAAAAACGAGCAAGACGACCTGTCGCCTTCCCAGAAAAAACTTTTCAGACAAACGCTGGATAGAGAAATCAACACGAGAACCCACTATGAAACGTGACATTTTTTCCGAACTGATGGAAGGCCTCGAAGCCTTGGCCGACGAGCGCCAAGGCAAGGTCACGCTGCGGACCCACAAGGTCAAGCTGCCGAAACTGGTACCCATCACTGCCGAGGAAGTGGTAGCCATCCGTCAACAGCTCAATCTTTCCCGGTCGGTGTTCGCCATGTATCTACGCACCAACACCCGAACCCTCGAAAACTGGGAACAAGGACGGGCAACACCAAATGCCCAAGCCACGACACTGATCCGCTTGGTTGAACGCTTTCCGCAAACAATCGAACAACTCGCAGCGCTGACCTGAACGTGCAGGCTTGTCATTCCACGCACATGACGAAATTGTAATTCCCCCATCACCTTGGCGTTATCCGCAGCTTGCAACGATGTCACCCGGCGACCATGCCGGCGGGCCCTTGCCCGTCGAACAATAAAACCCACGCCGAAGCACGTTCCCGTTCTGCCGAACCCAAGGAGTGATTGATGGTTAACAATACAAAAATGTCGATAGCCGCTTTAGCGGTGGTTGTCGGCTCCGGGCCGTCCATGGTGTTGGCGGAAGAAAAACCCGAGGGGTTTATCGAGGGCAGCAGCCTGACGGTGCTCAACCGCAACTTGTACTTCAATCGTGATCACCGTGACGGCCAGTCGAGTCCCACCGGCAATGGTTATTCCGAGGCCTGGGCTCACGCGGTCATCAGCAAGTTCGAATCCGGCTTTACCCAAGGCACCGTTGGATTCGGGGTCGATGCGTTTGCGATGATCGGCTTGAAACTCGATACCGGTGACGGGCGCAACGGTGGCCGTAGTTCTTTCGACGTGTTGCCGGTCGACAGCGATGGTCAGGCGCGGGATGAATACACCAAGGTCGGTGGCGCCGCCAAAGTGCGCGCCTTCGATACAGTGGTGAAGGTCGGCGATGTGTTCCCTGCCAACCCAGTGGTTGCGGCGGGTGACTCCCGACTGTTGCCGGAAAGCTTCCGGGGTGTCACGGCCACCAACACCAGCATCGAAGGTCTGTCGGTACAGGGCGGTCGCCTGCATGCGATGAGCCAGCCGGTGTCCAGCGACATGCGCGAAAACTTCGCGACCTTCTACGCCGGTCCAGTCAATTCGCCGTGGATCGGCTATCTCGGTGGCGACTATGCACTGAACAAAAACCTCAGTTTCAGCCTGTATTCCAGTCGCCTCAAGGACGCCTGGAATCAGTATTACGCCGGCACCGCATGGACTTATCCGCTGTCGGATGACCTGTCGCTATTCGGTGGCTTGAACTATTACAAGGCGGTCGACGAAGGCAAACAACTGCTCGGCGAATTTGACAACAACATCTGGAGCGGTCGCGTCGGGGTGAAACTCGGCGCCCATTCCGTTGCGTTATCGCACCAGCGCAACAACGGCAACGACGACTTCGACTATCTGCGCCAGTCCGACTCGATCTTCCTCGACAACTCCATCCAGTACAGCGACTTCAACTCGCCCAAGGAACGTTCGTGGATGGTGCGTTACGACCTCGACATGACCAGCTATGGCGTGCCGGGTTTGTCGTTCATGACCCGTTACGGCCGTGGCACCGACGCCGATTACTCCAACGCCAACGCCGTGTACATGCGTCGCGATGCCGACGGCAAACCACTGACTGACCAGAAGCGCTGGGAGCGCGACATCGAAGTCAAATACGTGGTGCAGAGCGGCTCGCTGAAAGACATGTCTCTTCGTCTGCGCCAGGCCACAACCCGCGCCACGGCGTTTGAGTCGGATCTGGATGAAGTGCGGGTGATTGTCGAGTATCCGCTGGCGATTCTCTGACTTCACGGTTTATGCAAATTCACCTTTAGAAGCTCCTTGCTCCTTTGGTAAGAGGTGAATCTTTTGGCGTCCTTCGGGGCGCCTTTTTTATGCCCGTGGATTGAGCACTGCAGGAGCAGCCTTCGGCGACTCCTGAGGATTGCGTTGCGGGAGAGTTACTCACTCGGCTCGACGTTATCCAATGCCTGATTCACCGCCAACTCCCCTAGCATCACCACTTGAGCAATACCCAGCAAAGTCTTGCGATGGGTGCCTTCCAGCAGCGCGGCGAAGTCACCGAGCATGACCGTGGCCGAGGACAATGATTCGCTGGCATTGGCCAGCAGGGATTCGGTGTCGGCTTTGGGATTGGCGAAATACATCTGGTTGGGGGTGTAGGGCGCGGCCATGACATGGGCCGTCGGATTCAGGTAGTAATCGAGCGCACGTTCGGCAGCTTCGTGGAGTTTTTTGGAGTCGATGGACGCGTAGGGAGATGTTGGGTCGGTGTCCGTAGCTGTGCTTGCTTCGGGAGGGTTTGGTGTTGGTTTTTTCATGGTGAAACTCCACTGAAAAGTTGGAGCTGCCCCATTTCGGTTTCCGGACGAAGAGGTGGCAGCTGTACGCAGGTTGGAAACCCGGGCAGCGGCGACCCGGTCGACCCGAAGGTCTCCCACGCACAGCCGCCATAACGGAGTGCACACATTCAAGGTGCGCAAGGATACGTTATGAAAGGCGTGTTGGCGCCACTGTTACTGATCGGGGTTTCCAGGCCCGGTCGCTGAATTGGCAGCGACATGCACAGGCTAGAGAGCGTGCGTCCGACGGACAACCTGAAAACATTGTGGGAAGCGTCTGTATTTGCGCCACATCCGTTAAACATTCCGAATTGAAATACGCACTGTAGGTGGAGGCCCTCGGTGCCCTCACCCGACCTGTCGGCGGCAATCGCCTGCCACGGTGTATTTGATGGTATTGAGTTGGCCCTTTGAATCTTCATAGGTCATGGCAGTAGGCACCACGGCACAAGCAACTTGCGGCCGCACAACGCTCACCACTTTCACCACATCCAGTTTCATCCCGTATTCGTAGTCTTTCACCACCGGCGCAGGTTTGCCCTGGTTGGCCGCGTATTGCTGCATGGCGTGGGCGTTGGCACTGAACGCCCTCTCAAACGTCCGGTCACCGCCGCCTTCTGCCAGCGCATTCAACGACATCGCCATCACACCGACGAACGCCATCAACTTAAAAACTTTCATATCCAGTACCTTCAAATCCAGGCTCAAAAAAAAGCCCACCATCGGCCTTCGATGACGGGCTAGTTCAGGTGCGACACGCTTACAAGTCTTTGGTCTTGTCGTCCTTTTTTTCATTCAACACGACGGGGTTGCGCGCCTGTTCCTTGGCGACAAACGCCTCCACCGAACGGTCATTGGCCGCAATCATTTTCTCAAAGACTCTGTCGCCGCCACCTTCAGCCAAAACAACAGAAGACATCACCAACGCCGCTGCAAACGCACTCAGTTGTACAATTTTCATGTTTGATTCCTCGTTTAATTAACTAACGGGATCAAGGTAACAATCCGAACCTTTCGTGACGGTGGCGCGCAAATTACATATCCGTTATCTAGCGCTCCCACAGCAGGACCACCTACTTGGTTGAAGCTGGGTCTTCGTCGCGTCTATGCGCCAACTGATACAACGCCGGCAGTATCAGCAGCGTCAGGATGGTCGAAGACAGAATCCCGCCGATCACCACCGTCGCCAACGGTCGCTGCACCTCGGCACCCGTGCCGGTCGCCAAAGCCATGGGAATGAAGCCCAGGGACGCCACAAGCGCCGTCATCAACACCGGCCGTAGTCGCGTGAGCGCGCCCTCATTGATCGCATCACTGAGTGAACGCCCCTCCTCCCGCAAATTGCGGATAAACGCGATCATCACCAGACCGTTGAGCACCGCTACCCCCGACAGCGCAATGAAACCGACGCCCGCCGAGATCGACAGCGGAATGTCCCGCAGCCACAGCGCCATGACGCCCCCGGTCAACGCAAACGGAATCCCGGTGAACACCAGCAAGCCATCCTTGAGGTTGTTGAACATCATGAACAGCAGCCCGAACACCAACAGCAGAGCCACCGGCACCACGATCTGCAAGCGTTTGGCCGCCGACTGCAACTGCTCGAACTGACCGCCCCAGCTGGTCCAGTAACCCGCCGGCACCTGAACATCGCGCTCGATCACCTCGCCGGCCTCTTTAACGAAGGAGCCAATATCGCGCCCACGCACGTTGGCGCTGACGATCACCAGCCGCTTGCCGTTTTCGCGGCTGACTTGATTCGGCCCGAGCACCAGATCAAGGCTGGCGACGTCCTTGAGGGCGATGAAGCCAATCTGATCGGCCGCGCCATTCAGGGGCGCCGGCACCGGAATCAACAGTGCCGACAAACCTTCGATGTCCTTGCGCATGGCATCGGACAGGCGCACCACCATGTCGAAACGCCGATCGCCTTCATACAGTGTCCCGGCCTGGCGCCCGCCGACCGCCACTGTAATGGTGTCTTGCACGTCGCCGACGTTGAGCCCGTAACGCGCCGCCTTGTCGCGGTCGATGTTGATGGTCAGCACCGGCAGGCCGGTGGTTTGCTCGACCTTGACCTCGGACGCGCCGTTGACCTTCTGCATGGCGGCGGCGATCTTCACCGCCGTGGCGTTGAGCACGTCCATGTCATCCCCGAACACCTTGACCGCCACATCGCTGCGCACGCCGGAGATCAGTTCGTTGAAGCGCAACTGGATCGGCTGCGACAGTTCATAGTTGCTGCCCGGCAGCGTCGCGGCGGCTTGTTGCAGTTCCGCCATCAGGGTCTCGCGGGACTTGCCCGGATCCGGCCACTGCGCCTTCGGCTTGAGCATCACGTAGCTGTCGGAGATGTTCGGCGGCATCGGGTCGGAGGCGATTTCGGCGGTGCCGGTACGGGCGAACACGCGCTCGACTTCCGGCACCTTGTTGAGGATCAAGGTCTCCAGACGCTGCTGCATATCCACCGATTGCGTGAGGCTGGTGCCCGGCACGCGTAACGCTTGCAAGGCAAAATCGCCCTCACTGAGGCTTGGCACAAACTCGCTGCCCATGCGGCTGGTGAGCACGCCGCTGAGCACAATCACAGCCAGCGCCGCCCCCCCCGCCATGGCGCGATGGGACATCACCCACGCCAGCGCCGGCGCATAAACGCGACGCGCGCCGCGCATGACCACGCCCTCTTCTTCCTTGACCTTGCCGGTAACGAACAACGCGATGGCCGCCGGCACAAAGGTCACCGACAACAGCATGGCGCCCAACAGCGCGATGACCACAGTGAAGGCCATCGGGTGGAACATTTTCCCTTCGACACCGCTCAGGGCGAAGATCGGCAGGTACACGACCATGATGATCAACTGGCCGAAAATCAGCGGCCGCCGCGCTTCTTTGGCCGCCGCGAATACTTCGTGAAAACGCTCGGAACGGCTCAGCAAACGCCCGTGATGCTGCTGCGCATGGGCCAGCCGTCGCAGGGTGTTTTCGACGATCACCACCGCGCCGTCGACGATGATGCCGAAGTCGAGGGCGCCGAGGCTCATCAGGTTGGCACTGACTTTGTTGGTGAACATGCCGGTGAAGGTGAACAGCATCGACAGCGGAATGACCATCGCGGTGATCAACGCCGCGCGGATGTTGCCCAGGAACAGGAACAGAATCGCGACGACCAGAATCGCGCCTTCCACCAGGTTCTTCTTCACCGTGGCGATGGCCTTGTCCACCAGGTGCGTGCGGTCATACACCGGCACCGCAATCACGCCTTTGGGCAGGGAACGGTTGATCTGTTCAAGCCTGGTCGCCACTGCCTGGGAGACCGTCCGGCTGTTTTCGCCGATCAGCATGAACACCGTGCCCAGTACCACTTCGCGACCGTTTTCGGTGGCGGCACCGGTGCGCAGTTCGCGGCCGATGTCCACGGTCGCGACATTCTTGATCCGGATCGGCGTCCCGTCGACATTGGCCATCACGATATTGGCGATGTCATCGGTGCTCGCCACTTGCCCAGGCGCGCGAATCAGCAACTGCTCGCCGCTGCGCTCGATGTAACCGGCGCCGACGTTGGCGTTGTTGCGCTCCAGCGCCGTGACCAGATCGGTGAGGGTCAGTTTGTAAGCCGCCAGCCGTTTCGGGTCGGGGGCGATCTGGTATTCCTTGGCGAATCCGCCGATGGTGTTGATCTCGGCCACACCGGGCACGTTGCGCAATTGCGGCTTGATGATCCAGTCCTGAATCACCCGCAAATCGGTTGGCGTGTAGGCGGTTCCATCGTCCTTCAACGCACCGTCCTGCGCCTCCACCGTCCACAGGAAAATCTCCCCGAGCCCGGTGGAAATAGGCCCCATCAGCGCTTCCGCGCCCTCGGGCAATTGCTCCCTGGCGATCTGCAAGCGCTCGTTGACTAATTGCCGGGCGAAGAACAGATCGGTGCCGTCCTTGAAGATCACCGTGACCTGCGACAGCCCCGAACGCGACAGCGAGCGGGTCTGCTCCAGCGCCGGCAAACCGGCCATGGCGGTTTCAATCGGGAAAGTGATGCGCTGCTCGGTTTCCAGCGGCGAGAACCCGGCCGCGCCGGTGTTGATTTGCACCTGGACGTTGGTGATGTCGGGCACGGCGTCGATCGGCAGTTTTTGGTAACTGGCGATGCCGAGGCCGGCCATGAGGAGAACGGCGAGCAGCACGATGATGCGCTGCTCGATGGCAAACTGGATCAGGCGTTCGAACATGAGAACCTTCCGGTCGAGGTTGACGGATCAGTGGGAGCCTTCAATGAGAGTGCTCGGCCGAGGCTTTGCCCAATTCCGATTTGAGGACGAAGCTGCCGGCACTGGCGACTTGCACGCCCGGCTCCAGCCCTTGGGTGACTTCCACCAAGCCGGCCGCGCGACTGCCCAGCTCCACCGCTTGCGCCTTGAAGCCGTCGTCAGTGCGCACGAACACTGTGGGTTTGTCCTCGACGGTCTGGATCGCGGTTTCAGGTACGGCGACCCTGGCTTGGCGACTGTCGGTCGCCACCAGCGCGGTGACGAACAGGCCGGGGCGCCACGAGCCTTGCGGATTTTCCAAGGTCACGCGGACCGTTGCAGTGCGGGTCTGTTCACCGAGCAAACTGCCGACGTAGGCCACGGTGCCGGCGACTTCGGCATTGAGTTCCGGGGCGCTGACGGTGACCGGTTTGCCCACTTGCACCTTGGTCAGATCCTTGGGCGAAACGCCGAACGTCACCCACACCCGCGACAGGTCGGAGAGGGTAAAAGCCGCCGTGGATTCATCGACCACCTCCCCCGGCGTCAGGTGTTTTTCCACCACCACACCGTCGAACGGCGCGCGCAGTTCATAGCGATTGCCGCCGGTGGCGACCACGCTGCCACTGAGCACGCTGATTTTTTGCCGGGCATTGGTCAGGGCAATTTCGGCTTCTTCCAATGCCTGGCGTGCCTGAAGGAAATCCTGCTCGGCGGAGATCTTGTCCTGCCACAGTTTTTTCTCGCGTTCGTAGGTGGTGCGCGCCAAGGTCAGGCGCCGCTGCGCGGCAGCCTGTTCGCTGCGCTGATCAGAGATCTGCTGACTGGCGATCACCGCCAGCAACTGGCCCTTCTTCACCGACTGCCCGAGATTGACCGACACCGACTCGACCACCCCGGGCACCCGAGGCACTACGTGCGCAGTGCGGTCTTCGTCAAAGCGCACTTCGCCGGGGAACGGCAAGCCGAGGCTGATGTACTGCGCCCGCGCTTCGGCTAGTTGAATGCCCGCCGCGGTGATCTGTTCAGCGCTCAGCTCCAGGTGCCCTTCCTCTGCATGTTCGCCGTCGGCTGCTGCGCCTTCTTCAGCGTGATCGGCGTGCTCCGCCGCTTCATCGGCGTGCGCGTCGATGGACGCATTGCCCGGCCACATCGAGCCAATACCAATGCCCAGCGCCAACGTCGCCGCAGCCACCACGATCAGTTTTTTTTCCATGGAAACTCCTCTGCGCCATGCCATCGCGCAGTGATTTGAAAGATGAAATTCAAGGGCTGACGGTGAGGTCGCCGAAGATGCGTTCGATGCGTACTCGCGCGTCCGTCGCCTCGCTGACGGCCTGGATGTATTGGCTGCGGGCGCTGATAAGGGTGCGCTGGGCGTCGAGCACATCGAGGAAGCCGAACTTGCCCATTTCGAAGCCGCGCGTGGCGCTGTCGACCGCACTTTGCGCAGCGGGCAGGATGGTCTGGTTGAACGCCTCGACTTCGCCGTTGGCGGTCTGCCATTGCTCAAGGCTGGTCTGGATTTCCGTGCGCAAACGCAGCTCGGTGGCATTGCGCAGATCCCGCGCCTGATCGCTGCGCCGGGCTGCTGCCAGCACGTTGCCCTGATTGCGGTTGAACAGCGGAATCGGCAGCGACAGCCCGACCACGTTGACCCGCTCGCGCTCGGTTTCGCTGTATTGGCTGCCAATGCTCACGGTCAGGTCGGGAATGCGTTGCGACTTTTCCAGACCCAGTGAGGCTTCGCGCTGATCGATCTGCAATTTGGCCAGACGCAGCTCGGCGGTCTCGTTCAGGCGCTCCAGCAATCGGCTCGCCGGTGGCACGGTGGGCATGCTTTGCGTGGCCGCTTGCACGGTGGTCGAGGCTGGCAACGGTGCGCCCATGACCTGCGCCAATTGCTGATAGGCGTTGGCCTGATCGCGCTCGGCGCGGCTCAGTTCCAGGCGTACTTCTAAGAGTTGCACGTGCGCCCGGGTGCCTTCGACCGGCGATGATTTGCCGGCCTCGATGCGTCCTTGGGCGACGCGCAAACCGTGTTCGGCGAGTTGCAGCGACTGACGAGACAACTGCAAGCGCTGTTGCGCGGTCCGGGCGCTGTTGAACGCCTGAATCACATCGGCGCGCAAGGCATTGCGCTTGCGCTCCCACTCGATCCCGGCGGCGTCCTGCGCGCGGCTGGCGACGTCGATCCGTGCGCCACGTTTGCCGCCCAGTTCGATCGGTTGGCTGAGCATCACCGTGGTGGTTCGCGAATCGCGCCGGGTGTCTTCGGCCTCCCACGACACTTCGGGGTTGGGGATCAGGCCGGCCTGTTTGCGCTCACCCTCGGCGATGCCGATTTCCCACTGCGCAGCCGCCAGATCCGGGTTACCGGCGAATGCCGTTTGCAGGGCTTGATCGAGGGTCAGGGTCGATGCATGCACAAGCCCCGTGCCGGCCAGCAACACAACGCTGGCCGTCACTGTCCTCGCTGTTTTTTTCAGGCGTGCTCGCGCCGTCCGTTCTTTTAAACCGGGCAATGGAAGACTTCCTTTATTCAAGAATTTTTGATGCCGCCACGGTAGGGTTTTGAACTTATCGGCAAGGTGACTGGAACATTACAAATCCGTCATCCACGGTTTATGGAAGTTGTTTTGATCTAGGATGCGAAGTGCGAAAGGCGACATAGCAATACATGGAAAAAAATACACGGTAGTTATCTGCCAAACAGCACTTGCCTGAATGTGGCGCATGGGCATTCGGGCTTGCCTGCTGCGACAGGCTGTCGCAGATCGCCATTTTCAGGGCTCAAGACCCAGCATTTCAGTTGACCCTGTAGCCACTACAGCCTTTACCTTGCACGCCATCACACAGGGAAACCGCTGTAGGAAACCAGCAACTCACAACCTCTAGTCGTTATTCAAAACCGTCCGGAAGCCCCTACAAAAACAACAACTTTCCCGGCCACCTTAATTAAATATCCATTAAATAAAAGTGGTGATAGATCATGCGAATCCTTGTCGTCGAGGACGAGCTTAAAGCTGCCGAATACTTGCATCAGGGACTGACGGAAAGTGGTTATATCGTTGACCACGCGGCCACTGGCGCCGATGGACTGCATCTGGCACAACAGCAGGCATACGACCTGGTGATCCTGGATGTGAACCTGCCGGAACTCGATGGCTGGGGCGTGCTGGAACAATTACGTCGCACCCATTCCACCCGAGTGATGATGCTCACCGCCCGCGGGCGTCTGGCCGACAAGATTCGTGGTCTGGATCTGGGCGCCGATGATTATCTGGTCAAGCCATTCGAGTTTCCGGAATTGCTGGCGCGGGTGCGCACGCTGATGCGCCGCAGCGAAAACATCCCGGTGCCGCAGGTGCTCAAAGTCGCCGACCTGGAACTTGATCCGGGCCGTCACCGCGCCTTTCGCGGCGAGCAGCGCATCGACCTGACCACCAAGGAGTTCGCCCTGCTGCATCTGTTGATGCGCCAGTCCGGCGAGGTGCTCACCCGCACCCAGATCATTTCGCTGGTGTGGGACATGAATTTCGACTGCGACACCAATGTGGTCGAAGTGTCGATCCGGCGTTTGCGCGCCAAGATCGACGACCCGTTCGACAGCAAACTCATCCACACCCTGCGCGGTGTCGGCTATGTGCTGGAGGCGCGGGAATGAAGCCGGCCAGCCTTTCGATGCGCCTGGGCCTGACGGTGAGTATTCTCGGCGCGCTACTGGTGGTGTTCCTGGCGATCCTTGCCTACTTTGCCCTGACCCATGAGTTGAACGCGTTATCCAGGGACAGCCTGGCCCAGAAGATGGAACAGGTGGAACACAGCCTGTCGCTGTACGCCGATGCCGCAGAAATTCGTTCGGCGCCGCACATTCTGCTCGATCAGGTCATGGGCCATGACAACCTCACCCTGACGATTTATGACCGCAGTAACTTGCGCACGCCACTGTTGAAATCCGGCTCCGGCATGGCCGACCCGCGCCTTGAACGCAAGGCAGTACTGGCCGCCGACGAACCACTGGCGTTCTCCGACGGCACCGACGATCAAGGCAAGCACTACCTGACCGCCTCTCGGTTGGTCCGCATCAAGGACGGCACCCGCGTCCCGGTGCTGCTGTCGATGGACGATGCCCACAATCAGGCGTTGCTCAGCGCCTATCTGCGCTCGACGCTGATTGCTTTGCCATTGCTGCTGATCTTCATCGGCCTCAGTGCCTGGGCCGCCGTACAGCGGGGGCTGATGCCGTTGCGCGAGTTTCGCAAAGTGGCGGCGATGGTCTCGACGCAAGACCTCGGCCATCGACTGTCGGTGCTCGACATGCCCCAGGAACTCAGTGAACTGGCCCAGGGGATCAACTTCATGCTGGATCGCCTCGACAATGGTGTGCAGCAGTTGTCGCAGTTCTCCGATGACCTGGCCCATGAACTGCGCACGCCGATCAACAATTTGATGGGCAAGGCACAAGTGACGCTGTCCCGGGAACGCACGGCCGAGGCGTACAAAAACGTCTTGGTGTCCTGCACCGAAGAACTGGAGCGTGTTGCGCGGATCGTCTCGGACATGCTGTTTCTGGCGCAGGCCAGCAACCCGGCAGCGCTCACATCTTTCGAGCCGGTCGCCCTAGAAGAAGAAGCCGAGAAAGTGGCCGACCTGTTTTCCTTGTCGGCGCAAGACAAGCGCATCAACCTGAACGTGACCGGCAGCGCACGCGTGCTGGGCGACCGGTTGATGATTCAACGGGCGATCTCGAACCTGCTGTCCAACGCCCTGCGCCACTGCCCGACCGGGCAAACGGTTTCGCTACAGATTGAACAAAAGGCGACACAGGTTGCACTGGAAGTCAGCAACCCCGGCGCGGGCATCGAAGCGCAGCATCTGCCGCACCTGTTCGACCGTTTTTACCGGGTCGACAGCAGCCGCTCCCGCTCGCAAGGCAGCACCGGACTGGGTCTGGCCATCGTGAGCTCAATCATGAGCGTGCATCAGGGAGTGGCCGAGGTTGAAAGTCCGCCCGGTGCGATGACCGTGTTCAGACTGGTTTTCCCCAAAAACGAATAGGCAATGTAGAAGCTGCCGAAGGCTGCGATCTTTGGCCAGCGATTTCGCCACGAACCTGATCGGCCCGTAACCGACGGGGAAGCATATTCCCTCGCCGGTTAGGACCATGTGTGCATCACGCTCTTTCGATATTGCGTTATCAACAACTCGACCCACTGGTTCCTTTCATAATGCACACCGTCAATGCCGCTGACTTCGGTGATCTCCATTGCTGTGCCACATAAGAAGGCGCCATCAAACTGGCCCAGTTCCGAGCTTGAAATATCACGCTGTATCACTTGCAGATCCAGCGCCGGGGCTAGCTCTTCAATAATGACATGGCGGGTGATGCCCGCCAGTGCCATTTCGGTCGTCGGTGTAACGAGTTGGCTGCCCTTTACAAAAAAGATATTGGAACCACTGGACTCGCAGACCGTATCGCTGGTCGAGAGAAACAGCACGTCGTCAAACGCCTCATCCTTATCACGGAAGCTCAAAAAACTGATCGCATAGGTGGAAGAGGTTTTGGCTTGATACGGATGGCAATCGGTCGGCGCGCGTCTCCAACTGGCGGTCGTGAGCCTGTATGGTGTGGTCGCTGCCTTCGGAGCAAATGGCAGGACGAATATCACCACTTTGCTATGGCAACCTCGACCCATGAAACTGACGTCGGCTTCGTCATAAAACACGATTATTTTAATGTACGCGTCTTGCAGCTCGTTGCGCTTGAGCAGTTCATTGCACGCCTCAGTCAGCGTTGCGTTTGTGTAATGCAGGTCATGTTTGAACAAACGGGCTGACTGTTGTAACCGTTGTAAATGCTCCTCGCACTTGAATACCTTACCGCCATAACTGCGCATGCCTTCGTAGACTGAGGAGGCATAGGACAGCGAGTGTGTGGCGGGCGACAAGTTAATCTGCTCATGCTGGAGGTATACGCCGTCCAGCCAGGCGAGAGCCGTGGTCATACTCTATTTCCTGATTAATGTTCTTATGATGTTTACAGCGAAGTGAAGCGTTAATTCTTTATGATTTCGCGTGCGGTTAGTGCGTTGTAGAACTCGCCCTTGATCAACCCTTCACCTTCATAGCTGTTGGGGCGTCTACCTTGACGTTCAAGTTCCTTGATGATGGATTCGTAGGCGTCCATGGGGACAATCCTGAAGTCCATACTGACTCGCGTCATGATTTCCACGTTCTCTGCGGTCCCGTGCAGAATCCGGGGATCAAACATCAAGCATTGACCATAACGAAGGTTGGTCGGCATGGCGTCAGTGCGCAGATCGGCCATCAGTTGCGGACGTTGCTTTGCATAGTCAAAAAAGGCGACCCGACTTTCTTTGTATTCGTCATAGGTATAACCCTGCTCCTGGGCGAAGGTTTTAAGGGTGTTGATGCTGGCAGTTCTGGAGCAAACGCTGAGCGCGCCGGTATTTTTCACATCACAAAATGGCAGCCATATGTTGATCTGTTGAAAGTAATCGCCTAGCAGCGTGTCCGAGTGATGGGTGAAAAGTTCGCCATCCGGCAACCTGTATCGATCATCCAGTTTGGCGGGGATGTGATAACGGACCAATGGGTTGTGTTCGAATACGAAATCAAACCCCAGATGGTCGCTGAGCCAATGTACAAACTTGTAATACGCCTCGATCATCGGCGCCCCTAGTGTTTGCAGAGGGTCGTGCCAATGGCCGGAGTCTTCCAGATGCTTGTCGACTTCTTCCCGGCTCAGGCATTCATGTATTTTGTTCAGCGCAAAGTCGGCTTTGAGGTTGTAGCGACTGGCCAAGGTTTTCTGAAGTGTCCCTGCCAAGTCAAAGTTTGACGTTGGGTAATCCATGATAGAGATACCGTTCTCTATCCTGTGAACACTGTAGAGCTGTTTGTTGATATCGAAAAAAGACATTTTAAACTCCTTGTTAGCTGTCTTTCGTACATGAAAACTCATGCATTTGGTGCGGGTTGCTCGTTCGGATCGGAATCAGCCAGTTCTCCAGGTCCAACACCCGGTTGGCGCCCATCCGTATCTTCATATCGATTGCTCCCCGTCCCAGGCAGTTGCTCTTGAAGCCCAGTGACTCCGCTACTTTGTACAGTTGGTAGTAATCGCTGACGTACAGGTTCAGCCCCGTCGGAACCCGGCTTCGGTCTTGACCCTGAACCAGTTGCGAGAAAACCCCACGTTGTTCATCGGCGTAACTGAGCGAGCCGTAGACCGGTGCGTCGGTCGTTTTGTCGTAGTTAATTTTGATGTAGTACTTTGAACCTTCCGTCGACCGTGCCAGTGCCTGCATTGCCTCCAGCGAATAGAGGTTTTTGACGTGCTGGTATTTATCCACATTGAAGGATTGAAGAAGTGAAAACGCCGCCAGCACCTCGCTGTTCTCGGACAATTCGCCAAGACGGTATACCTGCGTATGACAGATATCCTCGGCCCGGCGTGTCAGGCGCATCATTTCTTTGTAGTGTTTCCTGCCCATGGACGTGAGCAAACACTCATCCAGGGTTCCCTCAACCTGCAAGTAGGCGACTTGCATGAAGGGCACCGGGATAATTTTTTGTTCATATTGCAGCCGCATCGAATCTGTCGACCTCTCCATGGAGGGTACTAACAACCAATCGGCCGTGTGTGCCTCTTGTGCAAGCGAGTTCAGGTGATGCGGATCGGGGCGTTCAGAAACCGGTAGGTAAAAAAAGCCCGGGGCTACATAAGCCTGTTCCTCATGCAGGGCGCTGTGTTGAACCACCGTTCCTTTGAGTGTTGCTTCCCAATGGGCTATCCCACACAGGGGTAGTTGTGGGCGAGAGACACCATAGCTGATACAAAACGCATCTCGTTGCGCGTGTAACTCCATGTTTACGATCCTTGTATAACCATTCTTGGAGATTTATCCGGGGGGCTTTTATGCCGTTTTTTCAACCAGCCGCTTTTCGTGATTGAAATTGAAGTTTCTGCTGCCAAGTGCGCAAAGCTCGGGGTTGTGAGTAATGATGAAGAACAGCGTATTCGGCAGAGCAGTAATGAGCTTGTGCATCAACTGAACTTCATCCGTGCTGTTCAGCTCTGAAGTCGCTTCATCAAGGATGACGATCGCTGGGGTGTTGAGGGTCAGGTCAAGCAATGCCAGTCGTTGCAGTTCTGATTTGCTCAGGCTTATTTCACCATTCCAGGGGATGTGTTGATTAAAGCCATCCTGCAATTGCTCGACAATATCCGAGAGCCCGAGATAAGCCGCGCGTTGATTGAGTTCTTCCAGTGACGGGTTGTTGAAATGCAGCGCCAATGAACCTGGTTTAAACACGGGGTTGGAGGTCAGTAGCTGGACCTCTTCCGCATGCTGACGCGCCAGATACCCATCGGTGTCACCCAGTGTGGATATCTGCCCTTGGCTTGGGGCCAAACTGCCCACTACGAGGTCGGCAAACGTGGATTTGCCGACGCCACTGGCACCCATGATCACTACGACTTCATTCTCATGGAACGATTGATTGAACTGTTCGAGCACCGTTGAGCCGCTGTTCGGGTTAATGAATGTGACATCGGAAAAGGACACCAACGGGGCATTCGAATCGATCTTTGTTTGCACCGGCGAAGTCCGCGGCTGAAGGCCGGCACCCACCAGGCGATCAGCACTGTCCAGGACTTGCCGGAGTTCAACGAGGCATTTGCCGAGTCGTGCAAAAATCGCAATCAGGCTGTAGGAGAGACTGACTGCCAAAACGTTCGCCATGCTGAATGTACCCGTTGCATGGAAGTAAATCGTTGAAGCAACGATGGCTGACAGGAAAAACACGCCCATCAAATCCAGCTTGTAGCTATACCAGCGACGCGTTGCAGCATTATCCAGCGAAGCGAATGCCCGAGTGGCCAGGGTGGGTGACAACCAATCCAGAATCATCGAATTGTCGTGTGCATTATCAAATCGACCACCCGTCCAGTTCAGTGCCTGAACACGTGAATACAAGGTGGACGTGGCGTCGATTTCCCCGCTATTAAATCGCTGTAGTAACTCGCCGGACTGTCTTGCGCCATACCAGTAGCAAAGACTGATTACAATGAACGGCGGCAGTACATAGAGGTTGTTCAGCATGACGTAGCCGATGGTTATCGACAGCAAGGTTGCCGCGCCAACCGTTTCCAGCAGCAATACCGGCAGAACCTCGTCGACGCGACGCTGATCCCAGGTCAGTTTGTTCTGGCTGTCACGATTAACTTCTTGAGCCAGAGTATGGTCCAGGCCTGGATTCATCAAATTCGAAAAGTAATGAATGCATTGGGTTGAGGCCGCATCAATACTTTTCCTGACGGTAATCAGCGCCCCGAAAATCGACAGGACCGCACTCACTACTAAAACACTGGCCAGCCCGATCAAGGACAGCTGCAAATGTGTCGTCAGGTAACCGCTGGCAATAATGTAATCACCCGCAATGGTAAACACTTCTTTAAGGGCGAATAGCATGAGGGCTATCAACGTGATTTTCCATAGGCCGAAATCCAGAAGGCTTCTTGTGATCGACCTTGAACGTGTCGCAGTAGGTTGTGATGGCTCGGGTACAGAGAGAGGCTCTGCTTCGTCTGTCGGAAAGTCCGGTGTGAGGTTTTCGGCACAGGTCTCAGCGAGTCCGGAATGCGCTGCAAGTTGATGGGTTTTCACGTGCGCAATGCTGCCGTCCACCACTGTCCAGATTTCATGCGCGGCCGCTTTCTCTTCCTGCTTGTCCGTTACGAAAATGACGTTGGTATCGCGCCATGGACCTTGCAGAAGTGAAACAAGCAGGCCCGCCGCGAGGTCTTCGTCCAGACCTGAAGTAGGTTGGTCAATGAATATCCACTGTGGTTGTGCGACCAAAGCTCTGGCCAGCTCAAAGCGCTTTCCCTGACCTCTGGAAACGTCCCAGCTGGCCTCTGCGCCATAGGTGAGTTCACTCAGGTAATCGACGTAAAAGTGCTCGGGCAAGCGAGAGAGAGCGAGCGCGCGGCAGGCCTCGTCGCCTGAAAAATCTCTGCGGTAAAGACTCAGGTTCTCGCGAAGCCCACCGGCAAATATCCACGGCTCGTCCGGAATGAAAATTGCGCGGCCGTCAACGTCGTCAAGACATTGCGCCCGTGTTCGTAGCACGGAGGTCTTGCCGCTGCCTGCGGCTCCCACGATCGCAATATGTCTGGCATGAGTGGTGGGCAGCGGTACCGGTTCGAGGGGCAATGAGTCGGCGTGACCGGCGCAAAGGAAGTATTCGATGTTTTTATGCCCGACAAATCCTTGAGAGATGCTTTGCACAATATCCGGAATGTTATTGGCGACGGATCTCAACCCGCCAATCAATGCGATGGCCGCCAACACTCCTGGCGCATCGATGTGACCCAGATAGACAAGCTGCAATGATGCCGCACTCAGCAACGCCACAATGGGCGTCATTGTCGAGATCAAGCTGATCGCCGCCACCAGGCGGGCTGCTTGTTTCAGCGACACTGCTTCAAGGTTTCGTTTGTCTGTGTAGTCGCTTATCAGCGTGGCCTTCCAGTTCTTAAGCCAGGCCTGACGTCGATTTTTTGCGGCGAACGCGCCTATCTCGATACGTTGCGTGGCGTTCAGCGACAGTTGTGCATAAGTCATGCTCAGTCGTTGAGCCATCCAGTACACGGCCAGTGAACTGACGGCAATAACCGCCAACGCGGCCAAGGCACTGACGCCCAGAGCAAAGAAGAAGAATGTTGAGGTAAAGATGACCGTGGCGAGTGCCAGCGAGATTGTAATAAGCCCCGACCATGAAGATTCGACACGTGCCGCTTCGCGGTCAAACAGCGTGGTGAGGTTGAGTGGAGACCAGCCACCCAATGCATTGTTCTTTTTGAGCAGAAGGCGTTGTTCCACATAGGAGCGACCGCCAACACCCACCAGTTCAGCCAGAAAAAACGTGTGGTTGAGCGCCAGCCAGGCGCAGTAGGTCAGCGCCATACAGGTGGCACCGAGTGCTACGTTCGACATGATTGCCGAGTCGCCCTGTATGAGCTGCGCCAGTAATGACTTGAGGGTCATGGCGGAAACAAATGCCGCCGCGGTATGCACACCGATGGCCACTAACGCCAACACGATATCTTTTCTGAGGGCTGCAAAAATCCTGAAGTGAAGCCTTTCCTCCCCCGTTTCTTTCCCCGCATCCTGTATCGCGGCGCCACGCCAGCGCTGCCAGCGGGACGCGTGAACGCAGCGCGCACCTCGATGGCGTCCGGGGTCAGGGATCTGAAACCATAAAATTGTGCTCAGGAATTCTGCAATCTTCATGGGGGTCAGTTGTATGCCAGTTTGGTTTTGGTGCAGGTGCCCGTTGCACGTTGCGGGTGATTAGCGCAGGCGATGTCGGCGAACCGATCACAAAGCAGCGTGATCATGCCCCAACCTTCACTCAGGGCTTCACGCAGTACTTCGATTTCCTTGGGCGATGCCTGGCTCAGCAGTTCTATTCCCATGCTGACGTGGCTGCCATCATCTTCACCGTGTTCCTGGAAGTGCGGCATGCCGGCGAATACATGGGACGCTTCGCTATGGAAAATTTCTCCGCTGCCTTCCAGCACAATGTGCATCAACAACGTCTTGACCATATCGTTTTTGTAAAGCATCTGATTCCTGAACCATTCCATCGTGGACAGGAAGGCCGCATCCCATATGGGCGAGTGATTGGTATGGCGCTGATTGCGTAGATTGTTGTTGTGTCCCAGTTCCTCAACCAAGTGTTCAAACGCGATTTTCTTGTGTGCAGGATCAAGCGTCATTGCCACACGTATATGCAGCAGGTCCTGAAACATGTCTGACCAGGTCTGTAGGCAATCGAGAAGCCTTTCGCGTACTTCGGGCTGATTGATCGACGGTGAATTGATCAGCGAAAGCAACCGACTGTGCCTGAAGCTCTCCAGATAACCTTCGTTATCTTTTAACAGCACATCAGCAGGATTGGCATTGACTGTTTCTTGATCCTTGAAGACAACATTCGGTTGGAGGGTGTCCTCGTACAAGGCCTTACCATTGAACTGAATGGAGAGTGCCCAGAAACCATCGTTGGTGCCTTTAAAACCGTGCAGCGAGTGAGGCGGTACCAGCACCATATCGCCTGCTTCGATATCTCGTTCTGTATCGCCAAGGGTTTTTCCTGATCCGTCACAAATCAGGATCAGGCTCGCCTCGGGGTGTTGGTGAACCGACAATTCCTGGTCCTTTTCGAGCCTGACCCAGCTAAGGGCCAGCTCGCTTTTGGACGGAATGAACTGGGCCAGCGCGGGATGTTGGGAGAATATTTTTACAATACCCAAGTCGTGTAAGGCGTCATTCACTATAACGCTATTGAGGGGAGCGATGTCGCTTCTAGAGATAACTTCCATATCGTCCTACTCCTGTTGTTGGCAATTAACTTTCGGAACTTAGTCTGTTCAGGTGATCAATGGCGGTATAGAATTTTTCGCGATCATTGCTGGCAATGACCACCAGTCCGATTTTGTCATCGTTGATGTGCGGTCTACCCAACGGGGGAATGGCTTCACCCATTACTAGCCTGATGATGTCCACTTCTTGCATGTAACCCCTGATCAGGTCCGGGTTCAGTGGTTGATAAAAAAGATGAGAGCCCGCGAATTGGTAGCGTGTCAATTGAGTCTCGGCAGTGTCTGATTCGGCTTCATGGCTATGAAGACGTAGTGTTTCTCTAAAAAGATCAACGCCTGTTGTGAGTTCAACCAACAAACCTATGTAATCGCCACCGACGCGGTTGTTGATCTCTATTAGATGGAAATTCCCATTCGCCATTGTTAGTTCAATATGGCAAGGGCCATGTGTGTGATTGATTGCGGTCAGCAGGCGCTCACAATAACAGCTCAATTCGTTAAGTGTGTCGCTATCGAGATTGTCCGGCGAGATGATGTGCTGCTCTTCTGCGAGCGATGTTTTGTATAATTTTTTGTTAGTGACGGCGAGGATTCGGTGTTGTGAGTCGATGGTCAGTGTTTCGACACTGACTTCCCGCCCGTTTAAAAACTCTTCCGCCAGCATGACGAAATTTTCATGATTGAGTCTCTCCAGCGTATCGAGCAGGGACGCAGAGTCTTTGATGATGAAGACGTTTTCGCTACCGGAGCCCGTTGGGTCTTTTAAGACCACTCCGTTTGGATAGCAGTTGAAAAATACTTCGACGTCCCTTCTGGTTCTACAGATCTTGCTGGCAACGGCGAACTCAGTATGTTCCAGCCTGGATCGCATCAAAGGTTTGCAGATGCATATTTCGCAGGCCTCGTAATCGATGCCTGGGATGGCGTAATGTCGACTGGCACGTGCGGCGGGTAGCAGTCCATCCTCCGTAAAGGAAAAAATGTAATCGATAGATTGAGTTTTTAGTATTTTATCCAGTTCTTCGAATATAGTGATTTCGGAAAAATCGTTGACAAGATGAATATTGCTGGTAAGTGCGACAAGGTTTTTGCCCTGTGAATCAGGAAGTTGCAGGACGATGAAGTTAAAACCTAAACCTTCGAAATGCATGAAGGTTTCGTCATGTCCGCCTATCAGTACAATGTTTTTCATAGAGTTCCATTGTTGATGGTTAGAGGCGTTGTCAAGGCTGTTGTCTCATGCTTCCAGGATCGATATGAACTTGGTTTTGATATATGGAAATTCAGTTACACATAACAAATTGATTGAGTTGCTGATGTGCGATAAGCGCTATCTACAGCTGGATGTTAGCTCGATTAAAGTGAGTGGGAAATGGTGCATAACAAAAACAGAGCATTCTTACAATGACTGAAGGGCATGCTTTAATTTAGTGAGAGATATTTCCTAAAGATGTGTAAGTTGTTTCCCTCAGAAATATTGATGTACGTATAGAGATGTTCTCCTATAACTCAGTGATCGGACTTGAGATCCTGGGCTTTGGATAACGTCGATCCGCAGGACTGGAGCTGCCCACTCCACACAGTGCAGTGGGAAAGGTTTACCAGCGGGATCGGCCTCTTCGCGGGCAAGCCCGCGATAGCGGTGGAACAGGCCCAAAGTAAAACGGCACCTTACGGTGCCGTTAGCGTTTCACATTACAGACAATTACTTACGCGCATCCGCCCACGATTTCAGCAGTTCGTTGTAGCTCACGGTTTCACCCTTGGGCTTCTCGTTGGCCAGTTTCGGCTTCGGTGCGCCCGGTTGGTCGAACCAGTATTGCGCGTCGCGTTCCGGGTTCATTTTCGGCGCGCAAGTGGCCTGGGCCTTGGAGCGTTCCAGACGGGTCATGATCGCGTCTTGATCCTTGGCCAGACCATCGAGCGCCTGTTGCGGGGTTTTCTCGCCGCTGGCAGCTTCGGCGATGTGGCTCCACCACAACTGCGCCAGACGCGGATAGTCCGGCACGTTGGTGCCGGTCGGGGTCCATTGCACCCGCGCCGGGCTGCGATAGAACTCGACCAGGCCACCGAGCTTCGGCGCCAGGTCGGTCATGGCTTGAGAGTTGATGTCCGACTCGCGGATTGGCGTCAGGCCGACGATGGTTTTCTTCAGCGACACGGTTTTCGAGGTCACGAACTGCGCGTACAGCCAGGCCGCGAGTTTCTGTTTCTCAGGCGTGGACTTCATGAATGTCCAGGAACCCACGTCCTGATACCCAAGCTTCATCCCCTCTTCCCAGTACGGTCCGCGTGGCGATGGCGCCATGCGCCATTTTGGCGTGCCGTCGGCATTCACCACCGGCAGGCCCGGTTTGGTCATGTCGGCGGTGAACGCGGTGTACCAGAAAATCTGCTGGGCAATGTTGCCCTGGGACGGCACCGGGCCGGATTCGGAGAAGGTCATGCCCGCCGCTTCCGGTGGCGCGTACTTCTTGAGCCAGTCGACGTATTTGGTGGTGGCAAAAACCGCTGCCGGGCCGTTGGTATCGCCTCCGCGGGTCACGCTGGAGCCGACTGGATGACAGTCTTCGACACGAATGCCCCACTCATCCACCGGCAAACCGTTGGGCAAGCCCTTGTCGCCACCACCGGCCATGGAGAACCAGGCATCGGTAAAGCGCCAGCCCAGGGACGGGTCTTTCTTGCCGTAGTCCATGTGCCCGTAGACCCGCTTGCCGTCGATTTCCTTGACGTCTTCGCTGAAGAATTTGGCGATGTCTTCATAGGCAGACCAGTTCACCGGTACGCCCAGTTCATAGCCATACTTTTCCTTGAACTTGGCTTTCAGCTCCGGCCGCTCGAACCAGTCGGCGCGGAACCAGTAGAGGTTGGCGAACTGTTGATCGGGTAATTGATAGAGCTTGCCATCGGGCGCGGTGGTGAAGGACGTGCCGATGAAGTCCTTGATGTCGAGGGTCGGCGAGGTGAAGTTTTTACCTTCGTTGGCCATCAGGTCGGTGATCGCCTCGGTCTTGCCATAGCGAAAGTGCGTACCGATCAGGTCTGAGTCGTTGACCCAGCCGTCATAGATGCTCTTGTCCGACTGCATCACGGTCTGCAGCTTTTCCACCACATCGCCTTCTTGCAGCAGGTCGTGGGTGACTTTGATCCCGGTGATCTCGGTGAAGGCCTTGGCCAGCACCTTGGACTCGTATTCATGGGTGGTCAGGGTTTCCGAGACGACCTTGATGTCCATCCCGCGAAACGGCTCGGCCGCCTTGATGAACCACTTCAATTCCGCGAGTTGCTGATCGGCCGTCAGGGTGGACGGTTTGAATTCGCCGCCGATCCACTTTTTCGCAGCGTCTTCGTAGGCATCAGCCCAGGCCGATGCGCTCAATCCGCTGAGTGCCAGCATGGCTGCCAGTGAAATGCTATGTCGCAGCTTATTGTTTTTATCGAACATAAGACCTCCTTTATGGGTTTCGGAGCAACATTGCCGAGCGATTCGACTAGCCCCAACGCATCACAGCCAACAGCCACACCAGGGACAACGCGAACGCTATCCAGATGCTCCAGTCGGTGACGCCGATTACCAGCAAATGCAGGTAGGCGCTGCCGAGAAGACCGATAAACAGCCGATCGCCACGGGTGGTGGTAATCGGCAGAAAACCTTTTCGAAGAATGCTTGGCGAACGCAACTCCCAGGTCGTCATGCCCACCAGGATCAAGGCAATGACGCCGAAGAACGCCGCAGTGGGGCCAGTCCAACTCATCCATTCCATCATCAGTTCCTCATACCCGGCCCAGGGCAAAGCCCTTGGCCACGTGGTTGCGAACAAACCAGATCACCAGCATGCCCGGCAGGATGGTCAACACCCCCGCCGCTGCCAGCACGCCCCAGTCGATGCCGGACGCCGAGACCGTGCGGGTCATCACCGCGGCGATGGGTTTGGCGTTCACCGACGTCAGGGTTCGCGCCAGCAACAGTTCGACCCAGGAAAACATGAAGCAGAAAAACGCCGTGACACCGATCCCGGAGCCGATCAGCGGAACGAAAATCTTCACGAAGAACTTGGGAAAGCTGTAGCCATCGATGTAGGCGGTTTCGTCGATTTCCTTGGGAACGCCAGACATGAAGCCCTCAAGAATCCACACCGCCAGCGGCACGTTAAACAGACAGTGAGCCAACGCCACCGCGATGTGCGTATCGAACAACCCGATCGAGGAATACAGCTGGAAGAACGGCAGCAGGAACACCGCCGGTGGTGCCATGCGGTTGGTCAGCAGCCAGAAGAACAGGTGCTTGTCACCGAGAAAGCGGTAGCGCGAAAACGCATAGGCCGCCGGCAACGCCACGGTCAGGGAAATTATCGTATTCATGCTGACGTAGTACGCCGAGTTGAGGTAGCCGGTGTACCAGCTCGGGTCGGTGAAGATCACCTTGTAGTTGGCGAAGGTGAAATCCTGGGGAAACAGCGTCAGGCCGCCGAGGATTTCGGTGTTGCTCTTGAAGGACATGTTCAGCAGCCAGTAAATCGGCACCAGCAGGAACAGGATGTAGACCAGCAGTGGAATCAGCTTTCTCTTGCTCATGGCAGGCCTCACCGATTGGCGTCAGAGTGAGTCATGGCGGTGTAGAACAGCCACGACACCAACAGGATGATCAGGAAGTACACCAGCGAGAAAGCCGCCGCCGGGCCGAGGTCGAATTGCCCTACGGCCATCTGGGTCAAGGTCTGACTCAGGAAGGTCGTGGCATTGCCCGGACCACCACCCGTCAGCACGAACGGTTCGGTGTAGATCATGAAACTGTCCATGAACCGCAGCATCACCGCGATCAACAGCACGCTCTTGAGCTTGGGCAACTGGATGTGCCGGAACACCGCCCAGGCCGACGCCCGATCGATCCGCGCCGCCTGGTAATACACGTCTGGAATCGCCCGCAGCCCGGAGAAACACAGCAGCGCCACCAGTGATGTCCAGTGCCAGACGTCCATCACCAACACCGTGACCCAGGCGTCCATGGTGTTGGCCGCGTAGTTGTAGCTGATGCCCATGCCGTTGAGGCTGGCCCCGAGCAAGCCGATGTCGGCCCGACCGAAAATCTGCCAGATGGTGCCAACCACGTTCCACGGAATCAGCAGCGGAATCGCCAGGAGAATCAACACCAGCGACGACCAGCGGCCCTTGATCGGCATGGTCAGGGCGATGGCGATGCCCAACGGAATTTCGATCAACAACACACAACCGGAATAGATGAACTGGCGCAGCAGCGAGTCATGCAGCCGTGGGTCGAGCAAGACCTGCTTGTACCAATCGGCGCCGACGAAATAGCGGCTGGACTGGTCGAAGATGTCCTGCACCGAGTAGTTGACCACGGTCATCATCGGGATCACCGCACTGAACGCCACCAGCAGGAACACCGGCAATACCAGCCACCAGGCCTTGTTGTTCTGCACCTTGTTCATGGCTGCACCTCCAGCAAGTAATCATCGGCGTAGACCATCAGCCATTGCCCCGGAAAACTGATGTACGCCGTGCCCTCGGGCACCGGTTTGTCTTCAGCCAAGCGTACTTTCAGCAGCACGCCGTCGAGGTTCAGGGTCATGATTTTGTAGGTGCCCAGGTCCTCGACGTGTACGACCTTTGCCCGCAACGCGTCATCAAAGGCCTCCTCCCACACATGGACGAACTCCGGACGGATGCCGACCTTCAGGCTTTTCCATTCGCTGTCGGCGATCCGTTGCTGCATCGCGTCGGACAATGGCAAGTGAGTCCCGGCAAAACCGACACCGCCGGCCTGCGGCTGGACGTCGATCAGGTTCATTCCCGGGCTGCCGATGAAATAGCCGACAAAGGTGTGGCTCGGCCGTTCGAACAACTCCCGTGGCGTACCGAACTGCACAATCTGCCCGCCGTACATCACCGCGATCTTGTCCGCGAAAGTGGAAGCTTCGAGCTGATCGTGGGTGACGTAGACCATGGTGATGTTGAACTGCTCGTGGATCTGCTTGAGCTTGCGCCGCAACTTCCACTTCAGGTGCGGGTCGATCACCGTCAGCGGTTCATCGAAGAGGATCGCCGACACGTCATCGCGCACCAGCCCACGGCCCATGGAGACTTTCTGTTTTTCATCGGCGGTAAGGTTGCGCGCCTTCTTGTGCAGCAACGCCTGAAGGTCGAGGACTTCGGCGATTTCATGCACCTTGCTGAAAATCTTCGCTTCGACCATGCCCTGATTGCGCAGCGGGAAAGCCAGGTTGTCGAACACCGTCATGGTGTCGTAGACCACCGGAAACTGGAAAACCTGGGCGATGTTGCGCTTTTCCGGGGTCAGCTCGTTGACCACTTTGCCGTCGAACATCACCTGGCCCTGGGACGGGCTGAGCAATCCGGAAATGATGTTGAGCAAGGTCGACTTGCCGCACCCCGATGGCCCGAGCAGCGCATAGGCGCCGCCCTGCTCCCAGACGTGGTCCATCTCGCGGATCGCGTAATCCTCAGGGCCGGCTGGTGTGCGGGTGTAGCTGTGGGCAAGGCTCTGCAAACGGATTTCGGCCATCAGGCAACCCTCGCAATACGGCGACCGGGCGCCTGGACCAGCCGCCCCTGCATATCGAACACAAACAGTTTATGAGTCGGGATATAGATGCGAATCGGCGCATCGACGTCGTATTCGTGCACCCCCGGCAAGTGCAGCACCAGCAGGAAATACTCGTTGCGCACGTGCAGGAAGGTTTCCGAACCGCTGATCTCGGCCACCTCGACGGTCACCGCCAGTTCCAGGTCATCGTCGTTGCTCGGCACCAGCGAGATGTGGCTGGGGCGCACGCCGAAACGGAACTCGCCCTCGCCCACCGGGCGCAGATCGACGTTCAACGGAAAGTGCACGAAATTGGCGAAACTGACTTCGTTGCCGGCAATGCGCCCCGGCATCAGGTTGATCGGTGGCTCGGAGAACAACTCCGCCGCCAGCACGGTTTGCGGCTGGTGATACACCTCGGAGGACTTGCCGCTCTGAATCACCCGACCTTCGTGAAGAATCGTCGTGGTGCCGCCCAGCGCCAGGGCTTCGTTGGGTTCGGTGGTGGCGTAAATCGCGATGGTATTGCGCGCCTTGAACAGCTCGCGCATTTCCTGGCGCAGCTCCTCGCGCAGCTTGTAGTCGAGGTTGACCAGCGGCTCGTCGAACAGAATCAGCTCGGCGTCCTTGACCAGCGCCCGGGCCATGGCCGTGCGCTGTTGCTGGCCACCGGAGAGTTCCAGTGGATGGCGCTGGAGGAACTTCTCGATGCGCAGCATCTTCGCGGTTTCCAGCACTTTGCTCTGGATCAGCTCATTGGCAACGCCGCCCTGACGCAGCGGCGAGGCGATGTTCTCGAACACCGTCATGGTCGGGTAATTGATGAACTGCTGATAGACCATCGACACGTTGCGCAAACGCACCGGGCGCTGGGTGACGTCGACGCCGTTCATCAGGATGCGGCCGCTGTCGGGCTTGTCCAGACCGGCCATCAGGCGCATGAGGCTGGTTTTGCCGGACAGCGTGCGACCGAGCAAAACGTTGAACGATCCGGGTTCGAAATTAAGGCACGCATCGTCGATCCAGGTCTGGCCTTCGATGGTGCGGCTGACGTGTTCCAGGATGAGTGACATGGCTCGGCCTTTTTTTATTTTTTGAGTCAAGCGACCGGAGCTACATAGCGACATCCGTGCCAAAAATCTCAAGCGTTTGATTTGGCTGGAAATCCCTTCAAACAAGATAAAAATCGCATTCGTTGCTGAACAGAAATGAACAACCACGAATGAACAACTGAACAATCCGGCGGTTGACAATGAACAATAGTGAACAACACTCTACGGATGCTTTAGCAAGACGATTACTCGAATCCCCCACATCCTGTGTAGCAGCTGGCGAAGCCTGCGTTCGGCGACGCAGTCGTCGTAAGACCTGTTTGCGTGGTCGTCCTGATACACCGCGACGCCTGATTTCACGACGACTGCGTCGCCGAACGCAGGCTTCGCCAGCTGCTACATGAAGCGTGTTACTCATAACAAAAATAATAATGCCCAGAGATCGACCGCCATGGCCGTACCTGTCTCAAAGCGCTCCCACGACGCCATCATCCAGGACTCCTGGTCCCGCTGCCGCGCGTTCGGGCTCGATCATCAGAGCGCTCCGGCGTTCGATCAGTTACCGGCAGACGGCATCGCCCACTTGCTGGAGAGCCAGCATTCCCTGGTGCAGACCACCCATCAGGAAGTCCTGCCGTATTACGAAAACATCCTCAGCAACTCCAATTGCCTGATCATGCTCGCCGACAATCACGGCCAGGTGCTGACGTCGTGGGGTACCCAGCGCTTCATCGAGCCGAGCCTGACCCGCGGTTTCAGCGTCGGCGCCAGCTGGATGGAGCATTGCAGCGGGACCAATGCGATCGGCACCGCGCTGGCCTGCGAGCAGGCCGTGCACATCGAGCACGATGAACATTTCCTCAAGGCCAACCGCTTCATGACCGGTTCCGCCGCGCCGATTTTCGATGCCGAGCGCAAGGTGATCGCGGTGCTGGACGTGTCCAGCGACAGCTACCTGCCGCCCTCCCACACCCTGGGCATGGTCAAGATGATGAGCCAGACCGTGGAGAACCGGCTGATCCTCAACCTGTTCCATGGCCAGCATTTCCAATTGACCTTCAACACCGGGTTGAACAACCTCGACAGCCAATGGGCCGGGATGCTGATCTTCGATGAAACCGGTCAGGTACTGTCGGCCAACCGCCGGGCCGACAATCTGCTGGGCATCAGCCTGTCGCGGGTCAGCGTCGAAAGCTTGTTCAAAGTCTCGTTGATGGAACTGCTGAATCAGCCGGACGGCCTGCCGTTTTCCCTGCAAGCCTCAGGAAACAACCGTTTCCAGTGCGTGCTGAAACGACCGAAACAGGCGTCGATTCAGGCGCGGCTGTTTGCAGAAAAAAAGAGCACTGAAACGAAAAGCCCTGAAATAAAGTGCACTGAGCCCACCCTGGCAGCGCCCGCCGCGATCAGCCTCAACACCCTGCACTTTGGCGACAGCCGCGTGGAAAAAGCCGTGCGCCAGGCCGAGCGTTTGCTGGAGAAGGACATTCCATTGTTGATCCACGGGGAAACCGGGGTCGGCAAGGAAGTCTTCGTCAAAGCCCTGCACCACGCCAGCTCACGCAGCAAACAACCGTTCATTGCCGTCAACTGTGCAGCGATCCCCGCCGAACTGGTGGAGTCCGAGCTGTTTGGCTACGAGAAAGGCGCATTCACCGGCGCCAACCAGAAAGGCAGCATCGGGCTGATCCGCAAGGCCGACAAAGGCACCCTGTTCCTAGATGAAATCGGCGACATGCCGTTACCGACCCAGGCCCGGCTGCTGCGGGTGTTGCAGGAACGTTGCGTACAACCGGTGGGCAGCAGCGAGTTGTTCCCGGTGGACATTCGGATCATTTCGGCGACTAACCGCTTGTTGCGCGAACAGGTTCAGTTGGGGCGGTTTCGTGAGGATTTGTATTACCGCATCGGTGGTTTGACCCTGGAACTGCCACCGCTCAGGGAACGCAGTGACAAGCAGTCGCTGTTCAAGCGCTTGTGGGAACAACACCGTGAACCGTCGCAATGGGCCGGGTTGAGCCCCGAGGTGCTGGACCTGTTCGGCCGTCATCCGTGGCCGGGGAATTTGCGTCAGGTCAGCAGCGTGATGCAGGTGGCGTTGGCCATGGCCGAGGAACAGCCGGTGCGACCGGAACATTTACCGGATGATTTTTTTGTCGATCTGGAGATGGAGCCGGTGGATACACCGGAGCAGATAGCCGTTGATTTGAATGATGCCGAGGCATTGAATCGGCAATTGCAGGCGGCTGGGGGAAATATTTCGCACTTGGCGCGACGGTTGGGGGTTAGTCGCAATACCTTGTACAAGCGGTTGCGCCAGATCGAGTGACAGAACGATCAGTGGCGCAAACAAAAACCCGCACAAGGCGGGTTTTGTTTGTAGCAAACGCAGTGATCAGTCAGCCAGACGCCAGGTCGTGCCGCCCTTGCCGTCTTCCAGCACCACGCCCATGGCGGTGAGCTGGTCGCGGATGCGGTCGGATTCGGCCCAGTCCTTGTTGGCACGGGCAGTCAGGCGCGCCTGGATCAGTGCATCAACCTCAGCCGCATCGACCCGCCCTTCGGCACCGGCCTGCAGGAAGTCATCGGCTTCAAGCTGCAACACACCCAGCACGCTGGCCAGTTCCTTCAAGCGCGCCGCCAGACCGGCCGCCGCATCCAGATCGCTCTCGCGCAGACGGTTGATCTCGCGGACCATCTCGAACAGCACCGCACAGGCTTCCGGCGTGCCGAAGTCGTCGTTCATCACCTGGGTGAAACGCTCGACGAAGGCTTCGCCACCCGCCGGTGCCACTTTCGGCAGGCCTTTCAATGCATGGTAGAAACGCTCGAGGGCGCCCTTCGCGTCCTTGAGGTTGTCTTCCGAATAGTTGATCGCGCTGCGGTAGTGGCTCGACACCAGCAGGTAACGCACGACTTCCGGGTGGTACTTGTCGAGTACGTCGCGAATGGTGAAGAAGTTGTTCAAGGACTTGGACATCTTCTCGCCATTGATGCGAATCATGCCGCAGTGCATCCACGCGTTGGCGTAGGTCTTGCCGGTAGCCGCTTCGCTCTGGGCGATTTCGTTTTCGTGGTGCGGGAACTCGAGGTCGCTGCCGCCACCATGAATGTCGAAGGTCTCGCCCAGGCAGCAGGTGGACATCACCGAGCACTCGATGTGCCAGCCCGGACGACCGTCGCCCCACGGCGATGGCCAGCTCGGTTCGCCCGGCTTGGCGCCTTTCCACAGCACGAAGTCCAGCGGGTCCTGTTTCGACTCGTCGACTTCGATTCGTGCGCCGATGCGCAGGTCTTCGATCTTCTTGCGCGACAGCTTGCCGTAGCCCATGAACTTGGCGACGCGGTAGTACACGTCGCCATTGCCCGGTGCGTAGGCGTAGCCCTTGTCGATCAGGGTCTGGATCATCGCGTGCATGCCCGGGATGTGATCCGTGGCACGCGGCTCCATGTCCGGCTTTTTGATGTTCAGGCGCGCTTCATCTTCGTGCATCGCCGCGATCATGCGCTCGGTCAAGGCCTCGAACGACTCGCCGTTCTCGTTGGCCCGATTGATGATCTTGTCGTCGATGTCGGTGATGTTGCGCACGTAGGTCAGGTCGTAACCGCTGAACCGCAACCAGCGGGTCACCAGGTCGAACGCGACCATGCTGCGGCCATGGCCCAGGTGGCAGTAGTCATATACGGTCATCCCGCAGACGTACATGCGCACCTTGTTGCCATCCAGCGGCTTGAAGACTTCTTTGCTCTTGGTGAGCGTGTTGTAGATCGTAAGCACGACAGTTCCTTAAGACTTAATCACTGGCCCCACGAATCACGCAGGGTCACGGTACGGTTGAATACCGGAGCGCCCGGTTTCGAGTCCTTGATATCCGCGACGAAGTAACCTTCGCGCTCGAACTGGAAACGGTCTTCCGGCTGTGCGTTGCCCAACGAGGGTTCAGCACGACAACCGGTGAGGACTTGCAGTGAGTCAGGGTTGATGTTGTCCAGGAAACTGGCGCTGTCTTCGGCCTTCTCCGGATTCGGAGAACGGAACAGACGATCGTACAGACGCACTTCGCACTCGACGCTGGCCGCAGCCGGCACCCAGTGCACCACGCCTTTGACCTTGCGGCCTTCGGGGTTCTTGCCCAGGGTGTCCGGATCGTACGAGCAACGCAGTTCGACGATGTTGCCGTCGGCATCCTTGATTGCTTCGTCGGCACGGATCACGTAGCTGCCGCGCAGACGCACTTCGCCGTTCGGCTCCAGGCGCTTGTAGCCTTTTGGCGGCTCTTCCATGAAGTCATCGCGGTCGATGTAGATTTCACGGGCGAACGGCAGCTTGCGCACGCCGAGTTCTTCTTTCTGCGGATGACGTGGCAGTTCGAGATTCTCGACTTGGTCTTCCGGGTAGTTGGTGATCACGACTTTCAACGGACGCAGCACGCACATGGCGCGCGGGGCATTCGCGTCCAGGTCCTGACGGATGCTGAACTCGAGCATGCCGAAGTCGACCACGCCATCGGAACGGTTGGTGCCGATCATGTCGCAGAAGTTGCGGATCGACGCCGGGGTGTAGCCGCGGCGGCGGAAGCCCGACAGCGTGGACATGCGCGGATCGTCCCAGCCATTGACGTGCTTTTCATCGACCAGTTGCTTGAGCTTGCGCTTGCTGGTGATGGTGTAGTTCAGGTTCAAACGGCTGAATTCGTACTGACGCGGGTGCGCCGGCACCGGCAGGTTGTCGAGGAACCAGTCGTACAACGGACGATGGCTTTCGAACTCCAGGGTGCAGATCGAGTGGGTGATGCCTTCGATGGCGTCCGACTGACCGTGGGTGAAGTCGTAGTTCGGGTAGATGCACCACTTGTCGCCGGTCTGGTGGTGATGGGCATGACGGATGCGATACATGATCGGGTCGCGCAGGTTCATGTTCGGCGAGGCCATGTCGATCTTGGCCCGCAGCACGCGTGCACCGTCCTTGAATTCGCCGGCCTTCATGCGAGCGAACAGGTCGAGGTTTTCCTCAACCGAGCGGTCGCGGAACGGGCTGTTCTTGCCCGGCTCGGTCAGGCTGCCACGGTATTCCTTGGCCTGTTCAGGGGTCAGGTCGTCGACATAGGCCTTGCCGGCCTTGATCAGCTCTACCGCCCAGTCGTGCAACTGGTCGAAATACTGCGAGGCATAGCGCACTTCACCGGACCATTCGAAGCCCAGCCATTTGACGTCGCTTTCGATCGCGTCGATGTATTCCTGGTCTTCCTTGGCCGGGTTGGTGTCGTCGAAACGCAGGTGCGTGACGCCGCCGAATTCCTGGGCCAGGCCGAAGTTCACACAGATCGACTTGGCGTGACCGATGTGCAGGTAACCGTTGGGCTCAGGCGGGAAACGGGTAACGATCTGCGTGTGCTTACCCGAGTCCAGGTCCGCCTGGATGATCGGGCGCAGGAAATTGACCGGCACGGCAGGGCCGGTCTTGGAATTCGAGGTAGGGTCGACAGTGGGCTTGCTCATAGGATCCTTGAACGTACAAGTGCGCGGCCAGTTGGCCAAATCAAAGCGGCTGTTATAAATCAAAGGGGCTTATCATAGCCGATGCTGTCAAGTGGCTGACAGAGCAGGCCGGCAATCGGTTGCATTTAATCGGCCGGCGATGAAAAACAGCCTCGAAATTCGCGTCCGGCACGCTAAACTGCGCACCTTGGCCGACACTGGCCGGACCGGTTGAGGGCCAAAGCGCCCCTAACCCACGAATTCCTATAAAGAGTACTGATCATGACTCAAGTCAAACTGTCTACCAACTTCGGCGACATCGTCCTGCAACTGAACGCTGATAAGGCACCGCTGACCGTTGCCAACTTCATCGAATACGTCAAGGCCGGTCACTACGAAAACACTGTTTTCCACCGCGTCATCGGTAACTTCATGATCCAGGGCGGCGGTTTCGAGCCAGGCATGAAAGAAAAGAAAGACAAGCGCCCAAGCATCCAGAACGAAGCCGACAACGGCCTGCCGAACAAGAAGTACAGCGTTGCCATGGCCCGCACCATGGAGCCGCATTCGGCTTCCGCGCAATTCTTCATCAACGTGGCTGACAACAGCTTCCTGAACCACAGCGCCAAGACCGTTCAGGGCTGGGGCTACGCGGTATTCGGCGAAGTGGTTGAAGGCACCGACGTCGTCGACAAGATCAAAGGCGTGGCCACCACCTCCAAGGCCGGTCACCAGGACGTACCTGCAGACGACGTGATCATCGAGAAAGCCGAGATCATCGAAGCGTGATACTGCTGATTTCAGACTTGCATCTGGAAGAGGAGCGCCCGGACATTACCCGGGCGTTTCTGGATTTGCTCGCTGGACGCGCCCGCTCGGCGAGTGCGTTGTACATTCTGGGCGACTTTTTCGAGGCGTGGATTGGCGACGATGCCATGACAGCCTTCCAGCGTTCCATCTGCCAAGCCCTGCGGAACTTAAGCGACAGCGGCACGGCCATTTTCCTGATGCACGGCAATCGCGACTTCATGCTCGGCAAGGCCTTCTGCAAAGCGGCCGGCTGTACCTTGCTCAAAGATCCGAGTGTCGTGCAGTTTTACGGCGAGCCGGTGCTGTTGATGCACGGCGACAGCCTTTGCACCCGCGACGTAGGTTATATGAAGCTGCGGCGCTACCTGCGTAACCCGATCACCCTGTTCATCCTGCGCCATCTGCCTTTGGGCACCCGGCATAAGCTAGCGCGCAAGTTGCGCAGCGAAAGCCGTGCGCAGACGCGGATGAAGGCCAATGACATCGTCGATGTCACGCCGGAAGAAGTGCCGCGGGTCATGCAGGCCTATGGCGTGAAAACCCTGATCCACGGCCATACCCATCGCCCCGCCATCCACAAGTTGCAGATTGGCGAGCAGGCGGCCAAGCGCATTGTGCTGGGGGATTGGGACCGTCAAGGCTGGGCGTTGCAGGTGGATGAGCAAGGGTTTGCGTTGGCGCCGTTTGATTTCGTTACGCCATAAAAACCTAAGATCAAAAGATCGCAGCCTCGTTTCACTCGACAGCTCCTAAAGGTGCATTGCCTAACGTGGTCAATGTAGGAGCTGTCGAGCGGAGCGAGGCTGCGATCTTTTAAACGGGCGCCACTGAATCAATGCCCTGCCGAAGCCGGCCCCGCCTTCGCCGCAAACGGCGGTTTCGCCAGCCATACCAGCAGAATCAAGCCCATGAACGCCCACCCCAGCAACGTGAAGTAATCCACGGTGGAGAGCATGTACGCCTGACTGGTCAGCACATGATCCAGTTGCGCGTAGGCCGGGTTGCCCGCCCCGCCCAGCGTGTTCAATGCCTCCCGGGTCGCCGGCTCATAGGTAGTGATGCTTTCACTCAGATACGCATGGTGCTGATCGGCCCGGCGAATCCAGATCCAGGTGGTCAACGACGCCGCAAAACTACCGCCCAGGGTCCGCAGGAATGTCGCCAGCCCCGCGCCGTCGGCAATCTGGCTCGGCGGCAGGTCCGACATCAAAATGCTCAGGGTCGGCATGAAGAACAACGCCACGCCAATGCCCATGAACAGCTGCACCAGGGCGATGTGCTGGAAGTCCACTTCGTTGGTAAACCCGGCGCGCATGAAGCAACTCAAACCGATGCACAGGAACGCCCCACCGGCCAGCAATCGCAGGTCGAATTTGTGCGCGTACCGACCGACAAACGGCGACAACACCACCGGCAAAATGCCGATCGGCGCCACCGCCAGACCAGCCCAAGTGGCCGTGTAGCCCATCTGGGTTTGTAGCCATTGCGGCAGAATCAGGTTGATGCCGAAGAACCCGGCGTATCCGCCCACCAGCACGATGGTGCCGATGCGGAAGTTGCGGTAGGCGAACAGCCGCAGGTTGACCACCGGGTGTTTGTCGGTCATTTCCCAGATCACGAACACCGCCAGCGCAATCACCGAAATAGCCGCGCCGATGATGATGAAATTCGACTCGAACCAGTCCAGGTCATTGCCCTTGTCGAGAATCACCTGCAATGCACCCACCCCAATGATCAAGGTGATCAGCCCCACGTAATCCATCGGCTGGTAACTGGTCTCCACCGGACGCGCCTTGAGTTGCTGGCGCACCACCATCACGGCGAAAACCCCGATCGGCACGTTGATGAAGAAGATCCACGGCCAGCTGTAGCTGTCGGTGATCCAGCCACCGAGAATGGGGCCTGCAATCGGCGCCACCACCGTGACCATCGCCAGCAACGCCAGGGCCATGCCGCGCCTGGCGGGCGGATAGACCGCGATCAACAGCGTCTGGGTCATCGGGTACAACGGCCCGGCCACCAGGCCTTGCAGTACCCGAAAACCGATCAGCTCCGGCATCGAGGTCGAGATACCGCACAGAAACGACGCCAGCACGAACAGCATCGTCGCCCAGAGAAACAGTTTCACTTCACCAAAGCGCCGGCTGAGCCAACCGGTCAGCGGCAGCGCGATAGCGTTGCTCACGGCAAACGAGGTGATCACCCAGGTGCCCTGCTCCGAACTCACGCCCAGGTTGCCGGAAATCGTCGGCAAGGCCACGTTGGCGATGGTGGTGTCGAGCACCTGCATGAACGTCGCCAGCGACAGGCCGATGGTGCTGAGCACCAGGCTGGGCGGCGAGAAAGAGGCGTTTTTGCTCATCGCGAATCCTTTGGAGCTGAATTTCTTGGAGCGGGGCCGGCGCTGCGCCCGTTACAGGCGCAGCTGACGGATTGGCGAATCAGCGATGCGCGGTTTTGCTGACCGCGGCGCTGTTATCGTGGATCAATTGGGTGATCATCGCGTCGGCCTCGGCCAACTGACGGTCGTAGACGCTGGTGCTGAACGAAGCCTTTTGCGGCGGCTGTTGTGCCAGCACCGGACCGCTCTGATCGCGCAGGTTAACCTCGACCTGAGTCGACAGACCGACCCGCAACGGGTGCTTGGCCAGTTCTTCGGCATTGATGTGAATCCGCACCGGCACCCGCTGCACGATCTTGATCCAGTTACCGGTGGCGTTCTGCGCCGGCAGCAAGGCAAATGCACTGCCGGTCCCGGCACCGAGGCTGTCGATGGTGCCGCTGTATTTGACGTCGCTGCCGTAGACATCAGCTTCGATGTCCACCGGTTGACCAATGCGCATGTCACGCAATTGGGTTTCCTTGAAGTTCGCGTCAATCCACAGCTGATCCAGCGGAATCACCGCCATCAACGCGGTGCCCGGCTGGACACGCTGACCGAGTTGCACGGTACGTTTGGCGACATAACCGGTGACCGGCGCGATCAAGGTGCTACGGGCATTGTTCAGGTACGCCTGACGCACTTGCGCAGCGGCGGCCATCACGTCCGGGTGCGACGACACTACGGTGTCATCGACCAGCGCGCTGGTGGTCTTGAGCTGTTGTTGAGCGTTGGCCAGGGCGTTCTGCGCCGAGGTCAGGTCATCACGGGCGTGGGACAGTTCTTCCTGGGAAATCGCCCCGCCGGCAGCGAGGTTTTTCCGCCGATTGAAGTTGTCCTGAGCCTTTTGCACTTCGGCCTGCTGCGCATTGACCTGGGCTTTCATGCCGTCGACGTTACTGTACAAACCGCGCACCTGGCGCACAGTGCGGGCCAGGTTGGCCTGGGCGCTTTGCAGACCGACTTCGGCGTCGTTCGGGTCGAAGTTGATCAGCACCTGGCCTTCGTGGACCAAATCGCCATCGTCAGCGCCGATACTGACCACGGTGCCGGTGACCAGCGGCGTGATTTCCACCACGTTGCCGTTCACGTAGGCGTCGTCGGTGCTTTCGCTCCAGCGACCGAAGAATTGGTGATAACCCCAGACGCCGGCTCCGGCGAGGATCACCAGGATCGTCAGGACAAACAGCATCACTTTGCGCTTGCGCGGATTGCTCGTGTCTTGACCGTTGTCAGGAGCTGGGGTTGGAGTTGTATCGGCAGTGGCCATGACAAGTACCTTGAATTAGTTGTGCTGCGTGGCTGGGTTTGCGTTGGCGGCGGTCAGGGTTTCGCCCTGAAAACCGCCACCCAGCGCCTGCATCAGTTGGATCGACAGGTCGATCTGCTCGGCATTCAGGTTGGCCAGCTGACGCTGGGCCTGGAGCAATTGCTGCTCGATGCTGAGCACGTCGAGGTAGTTGCCGATGCCGGAACCGTAGCGCTGGACCACGGTGTTGTAAGAGTCCTGGGCGATGTCGGTGGCGTGTTGCTGGGCACCGATTTGCCGGCCGATATCGTGCAACTGGTTGATGGTGTCGCTGACATCGCCTAAAGCTTTCACCAGGCTTTTGTTGTACTGCGCCACCGCGAGGTCGTAATCGGCATCGCGAGAATCGAGGTCGGCACGCAGGCGGCCGCCGTCGAAAATCGGCACCGAGATCGTCGGCGCGATGCTGAAGAAGCGACTGGCGGAACCGAACATCGCATCCCCCAGCAACGACTCGACACCGGCCGCCGCGCTCAGGTTGAGGTTGGGGTAGAACCGGGTCTTGCTCGCCGCGATGTTTTTGCTCGCGGCTTCAACCCGCCAGCGTGCCGCTACCAAGTCCGGGCGACGACCGAGCAATTCCGCTGGCAACACCGATGGCAACGCGACGGTGCTGGCCTGAAGGACTTTCGGCCGGGCGATTTCGTTGCCGCGATCCGGGCCTTTGCCCAGCAGCACCGCCAAGGCGATTTTCGCGCTTTGCAGGCGTTTCTCGGCGTCGATCAGGCTGGCTTCGGCGCTGGCTTCAAGGCTTTCGGTTTGCTGGAACTGGTACTGACTGTCGATCCCCGACCTCAGGCGACGCTGGCTGAGGTCGAGCATTTGTTTGGTGCGTTTGAGGTCTTCGCTGGCCAGGTCATGGATGATGTGCGCCTGCCCCAGATCGCTGTAGGCGCGGGCGACGTCGGCGGACAAGGTCAGTTGCGCGGCCTGCTGATCGACTTCGGCGGCGCGGGCCTGGCCCAATGCGGCTTCCCAGGCATCGCGCTGACCGCCCCAGAGATCGAAGGTGTAATTGAAGCTGGCACCGAGATTACGCACGGTGGAGTAAGTGCCACCCTGCCCGCTCGGGTCTTTGTCGCGGGCCAGACGCGAACGGCTGACACCAGCGTTGGCATCGAGGGTGGGCATCCGCGCAGCATCGGCGGCATAGGCGGCAGCACTGGCCTGATGAGCGCGAGCGTCGGCGATTTGCATGTCGGGGCTGTCGTGCAGGGCTTCGCCGATCAGGCCGTCGAGCTGCGGGTCGCCGAGGCTTTTCCACCAGTCGCTTTTCGGCCATGCGGCGGGTGTCAGGGTCACGCCATTGAGCGACTGCCCGGCCTTGAGGTTCTTCGCATCGAGGCTCACGCCTTCAGTGCTCAGGCCGCTGTAGCTGGCGCAACCGGCGACGCTCATGGCCAACAGCACCAGGCTCAGTCCGGTACGCAGGCGTTTACTGTTCATGACCACCTACCCGCAGCAAGGTGATCGAGTCACCCGCCGCTACCAGGATTTTCTTCAGGATGTGTTCCAGGGTTTTCAATTCTTCCGGGGTGATGGCACCGGCCAGTTCATTCATGGCATCGGCGCCGATCTGCGGCAGCTGGTCGGTCAACTGCTGGCCTTGTTCGGTCAGCACCAGTTGCACCTGGCGGCGGTCTGCCTCGGAGCGTTGGCGGGCAAGGAAACCTTTCTGTTCCAGACGATCGAGCATGCGGGTCATCGAACCGCTGTCCAGCGACAGGTGACGGCACAGCTCGGCCGGGGTATCGACGCCGAACTGGGCCATGATGATCAACACTTTGAACTGCGCGGCAGTGATGCCGTGGGGTTCCATGTGCGTATCGATGATCCGGTCCTTGAGCAGCGCGGCGCGTCCGAGCAAGAGGCCGAGATGGCAATTATGGAAATCGTATGAGGAGAAATGTTTCATCTGGCCACCGATTAGCTGCCTAGGCAGTGAATGTATGTCGAGATATTACTGCTTAGGCAGCCAATGTCAACGCAATAGTTAGGATGCTTTGTATTCGACTGATAAAAGGCGCACGACCGACCACCACAAATCTCTGTGGCGAGGGGGCTTGTCGGAACGCCGCACCGCCCCGTTCGGCTGCGAAGCAGTCGTCGCTTTTCGATTTGCAGGGTTTCAGAAGGAATGAAATGGCAAGTTTTGGGGCCGCTGCGCGGCCCAACGGGGGCAAGCCCCCTCGCCACAGGGATCGCGCAGGGGGTTAGAAATCCCGCTTGTAGAAGATGTCCAGCGAACTGGCCACGCCGCTGGCGGCTTCGAGGTAGACTTTTTTGCTCAGCTTGTAACGCAAAGCGATGGTATTGGCCGGTTCAAACACGCCTACGCCATAGCGCAGGCTGAGCTTCTCGGAGATATTGCCGCTGGCGACCACACTGGTGGTGTTGCCGCTGCCTTGGGTATCGAGCTGGAAGTCCTGAATGCCCAGATCCTTGGCCAACCCGCTGGTGACCCCGGAGCTGCCCATCAAACCCAAACCGAGGGCGGCCTGGGCGAGCATGTTGTTGTCTTCACCGGTGGTACTCAGCGGACGCCCCAGCACCAGGTAAGACAACGCCTGCTCCTGACTCATCGCCGGTTCGGAGAAGATCTGCGTGGTCGGCTGTTCGGCACTGCCGCTCAAGCGAATGCCAGCGATCACGTCGTCGGTCTGGCGAATCGCTTCGATGTCCAGGTACGGCTGATCGATGGGACCGGCAAACAGCAAGCGGGCCCGACGCACCGTCAGCCGCTGGCCGTAGGCGCGATAACGCCCGTCGTTGAGCCAGAGCTCGCCACGGGTGTCCATGTTGTCGCCGATGTGCACATGACCTTGCAGGTTGGCGGTCAGGCCAAATCCGGCAAAGCTTAGTTTGTCTTCCCCGACCACCACGTCGATGTCCATCGCCATGGCCATCGGCGGCTTGCCCTCTTCGGTCTGCTGACCGACGATCACCGTGTCATCGGAGACCTTGACCGTCGACGGCGGCAGCTCGCGCACGGTGATTTCGCCCTTGGGCACCAACACTTTGCCGACGATCGCCAGTTTGTCGTCCTTCATGGAGATCTTCAGGTCCGGCGCCACTTCCAGCGCGGCGTAGGGTTCGACGGTGACCGGCAACTGCGAGCCCTTGAGCGCCAGATCCACGACCAGTGCCTGGCCCCAGGCGATGTTGCCATTGAGGCTGCCCTGCCCGGCCTTGCCGCTTTTCCAGCCGCCGTTCAGCTGTACGGTTTCGCCGGCAATCACGGCTTGCAATTGCAGGGCCTGGAGCGCCATCGGCAGTTCCGGCCCGGAGATTTCACCGTCGCGCAGCTCAAGGTTGCCGTTGACCTGCGGCGCCAACAACCCGCCAGACAGCGTGCCGCTGCCGTTCAAATGCCCGGTGAGTTTCTCGACCATCGGCACAAACGGCCGCGCCACCGACAAATCCAGGCCATTGAGGCGGAATGAGCCGGTCAGCGGTTTGTTCTTCGGCAACGGGTTGATCTGCGCCTGCAGCATCAGCTCACCAAGCTTGCCACCGACGAAGCTGAGGTCGGTGTCGATGCGTTTTGGCGTGAGTTTGCTGGTGAGTTTCAGGGTCTGGTACGGGAAGTCCAGCCACTGATCCTTTTCCTTCATGCGCAACGTGCCGCCGCTGGCATCGACGCTGATCTGGCCGTTCGGGCCGCTGGCCGGCAAGTCCAGTTGCAGGTCGGCGTTGAGCCGGCCCTGCCAGGCAAAATCCTTCGGCAGCCATTGCGCCAGGCTGTCGATCGGGAACTGCTTGAGGTGGTAACGCAGCTTTGGCTCGGGCATCAAGCGCTGGTCTTCGCCACACAGGCTGGCCGGGCCGGACATCCAGCAATGGGCACCGAAGTTGATTTTACCGTCCGCCAGCCGTTCGAGCCTGGCCGGGTTTTGCAGCTTCCAGTCCTGACCACCGGCCTGGATATCGCCACTGGCCAGACGCCCGCGCCAGTTACCTTTATCCAACGCGCCGTCAAGACCGAGCGCCAGTTTCAGCTTCGGCCCTTGCAGGTCGAGGGTCAGTTTCTGGTTTTTGATGTCGCCCTGGCCGCTGGCGGTCAAGGTGCCCAGTGACGTGTCGCCGGTCTGGATGCCGCTGCCCTTGAGGTCGATCTTCGCCCGTTGGGCACTGTCGAGGGTGGCGTCGAGATTGAGGCTTTGCAGGCGGTTGTCTTCGAAGACCAGTTGCGAGCCCTGCAGGGCGAGCTTGCCTTGTGGCGCCTTGAGCGTGCCGGCGACATTGACCCGACCATTGAGCTGGCCGCGCAGTTGCGGCCAGAGTTGGGCCAGACGCGGCATTTTGATGTCGATCTGGCCGGCGAGTTTCTGTTGCAGGCTGCCTTGGCCATTGATGCTGTTGTCACCCAGGCGAATCTGCAAGGCATTGAAGTTCCATTGCTCGCCGCCGCCATCAGCCTTGGCTTGCAGCACCGCCGGCTGCCCGCGCAGTTTGCCTTTCAAGTCCAGGTCGGCGGTCAGGCTGAGCCTTTCATTCTTCATCTCGCCCTTGCTGCGTAACGGACCCGCCAAGGTACCCGGCAACTCCGCGAGCCAGTAAGCCGGGTTGATCGCCGAGAGGTCCAGCGCGGTATCCCAGGCGATGCCGTCGGCAAATTGCAGGCTCAGGTGCCCTTCGGCCTTGCCCTGCCCGGCTTCAAGTTTGAATTGTGGCAGATGGATTTGGCTCAGGTCGCCGCTGAACGGGCTGTTCAGGCTGAACGCACCGGCCGGGCCATCCAGTGCGGCCTTGAAGTTACCGATGTAGTTGCCGTCGGTGTAGGAGACTTCACCGTTGAAGCTGCGCAGTGCCACTTGCGGCTCGTCGATCAGCGGATAGAGGCGGTGCCAGGGGAAATCCAGCCAGTCGATTTTCGCTTCGGCACTGAAGCCTTTGCTCCAGTCCAGTTGCCCGGTGAGCTTGAGGCTTTGTTTGTCATTGGCGGTCAGGTCGAGACCCGCGATTTGCGCGCCCTTGGCGTCGACCTTGCCTTGCAGCAACAACGCGACCGGGCCAAGCTCTGCGGGCAACGTGGCTTTGCCGAGCAACTGGTAGCCGTTTTTCAGGTCGCCGTCGCCGGTGAGTTCCAGTTGATTGAGTTGCAGGGTGTCCGGCAGCTCGGCGCTGGCCTTGAAGCCGTCAGCGGTGATACGCACTTTTGCCGGCAGGTTTTCCACCAGCGGCTGCAATTCGCCGGTCAACTGCCCGTTCAGGTAACCGCTGCTGTCGGCTTTCAGGTTCAGGGTTTTCAGCAGATCGCCGTCGACCTTCAACACCAATGCCCAGGGTTCGGTGCCCGGCGCCGGCAAGGTCAGTTTGCCTTCGGCGGTCAGCGGCCAGTTGCCGCTCGGTTGCAACAGGCCAGACAGGTTCAGGCTCAGTTCATCCCGCTGCAAGTGCACCGAGTCGATCTGCAAACCCTGTTCGGTCCAGTGCGCCGCCAGTTGCAGGCCTTTGAGCTCTTCGCTGCCATTGAACAGCAGACGGCCGACCTTGACGTCACCCAACTCGATGGCCAGCGGCAACTTCAAGTCCGGAAGGCTGATCGGCCCGCTGCTTTGCTCTTCCACGCCTGGCGGGAATTGCAGGCTGACCTGCTCGGCCTGTAATTGCTCGATGCACAGCGTCATGCGCGTCAGGCACAGTGGCGACCAGGCGAAAATCGCCTGGTTCAGCTCAACCCGGCTGTTGTCCTGCTGCCACAGCAGATGGTCGGCGCTCCACTGTCCACCCAAACGGCCCTGGAAATTCTCCACGGTCAAACCCGGCACAAACCCGAGCGCCCAGCGACTGCCCGTCGCCGTACCCAGCACGATGATCAAGGCCAGCACGACCAGCATCAGCAGCGCCGGGATCGCCAGCAGCGTTATTTTCAAACCACGCTTCACAGCTCAGGCCCCATGGAAAAGTGCAGTCGAATGCCGCCGTCGTCGTCCATCGCATGGGCCAGGTCGAGGCGAATCGGCCCTACCGGCGAAACCCAGCGCACGCCAATACCGACGCCGGTCTTCAGGTTCGGCAGTTCGAGGGTGTTGAAGGAGTTGCCCTGGTCGATGAAGGTTGCGACCCGCCACTTTTCGGCGATGGAGTATTGATACTCGACGCTGCCGGCGACCATGTAACGGCCACCGATACGGTCGCCATCGGAGTTCTCCGGGGACAGGCTCTGGTAGTCGTAACCGCGCACGCTCTGATCGCCACCGGCGAAGAAGCGTAAGGATGGCGGCACCGACTTGTAACCGTTGGTGGCGCTGCCGCCGACCTGCACCCGACCGAGGAAGCGGTGTTTATCGAAGACCGTGGTCAGGCCTTTGACCAGTGCCGTGCCATACACCAGGTTGGTGTCCGAACCCAATCCTTCCTTGGCCACCTTGGTTTCGAATTGCAGGCGATAGCCGTTGTGCGGGTCGATGCGGTTGTCGCTTTTCAGGTACGAATAGCTCACGCCGGGCATCAGCAAGGTGCTGAGCCCCGAGTCGTCACCGAGTGTGTATTCCTCACGTTGCCATTTGAGCGACACTACCCGCTGCCAGCCGCTGGGCAACTTGCTGTGCCATTCGGGGCCGAGGGTCAGCAATTTGCTGCGGGAGTCGGTGCCAGCGATATCTTCATATTGATAGCCAGCGGCCCAGCGCAGTTTGTCGGTCAGCGGTGGATCCAGGGGAATGTCGTAAAACACCCCGACGTTCTGCCGCGGTGCCGACAGTTCGGCTTCCCAGCCATAGCTGTCGCCTTGCGGGTTGACCCAGTGCCGGGTCCAGTTGGCCTTGATTCGCGGGCCGACGTCGGTGGAAAACCCCAGACCCAAGCCCATGGTCCGCGGCTTGCGGGTGTCGAGTTTGACCGCCACCGGGATCACGTCGTCCTTGGAGGCCGTTGGCGCCGCGTCGACGCGCACGCCTTCGAAATAACCGCTCGATTGCAGCGCCTGATTGAGTTCGGCGATCAGCTCGGAGTCATAGGGCGTACCGGCCTTGAACGGCACCATGCGTTGCAGCAGGTCTTCGTCGAACGGCGTGTCGCCTTCAAAACTGACTTTGCCCAACGCATAACGCGGACCGCTGTCGTAGATCAACTCGATGTCGGCGACGCCCGCGCGCGGGTCCACCAACAGCTTCTGGCGAGTGAAGCGCCCACTGAAGAAGCCGAAACGCGAGGCCTGGTTCTGGATCAGCCGCTTGGCGTCTTCATAATGACCATGATTCAGCACCGCGCCAGGTTTAAGCAGGTCGCTCTTAGGCACACGAAAGGATTTAAGCGAGGCGGCAGGACCGTCGACACGTATCGTGACGTTGCGCAAATGGATCGGCTCGCCGGGATCGATGTTCAGCACCAGGCGCGGCGTCTTGCCGCCCTTCACGTCGCTGTCGATTTGCGGCTGGTAATACCCCAAGGCCTGGGCGGCCTTGCGCGCCTGCTCTTCGGCGCCGCGACTGAAGCGCAGCAAGGCTTCTTCATCGCGATCGCCGAGGCTACCGATATAGCCCTCTATATTGGCCTTCAGTTCATCGTTGGACGGTTTGATCCGCACATCCAATTCACTTTGCGCCAGCGCTGCGCAGCTGGATAACAGCATCAGCAGGCCACTGGTCATTCTTCCTGGAACATTCATAGGCGCGGATGCTATCACGAGCTTGGGAGCCTGATAGAGCCGGACTTGCCCCAAAAAGTTCGGCGATTACGCTGTTGCTGTTTGTAACACCTGCGGGTTGGCGTGGAAAAACACGTGTTCACGAATCGGCCCTACGGCCACTTCGCCGATTTCCTCATAGCCCTGACGCTTATAGAACTCCAGATAGCGAGGATTCCCGGTATCGAGGATCACACCCTGGGAGTGCTCATCGACCGCGCACCAGTTGTGCACCGCTTGCAGCAATTGTTCGCCAAAGTGCTTGCCCTGAAATTGCGGGTGAACTCCCAGCAACGGCAGGATGTGCACCGAATCGGACGGCACGCAGGCCATCACGGCGGCGTGGTAGTCGAGGTAGCGCCGGGTACAGCGAAACCCGGTGCTGAGCACCATCCGCAGGCGCCAGGCCCAGCTTTCGGTGATGCCCAGGCGGCGTTGCGGCGGCGCGATCAGGGCGATGCCGATCAAGCGGTCATTCACCAGCAGGCCGATGGCCGGTAAATCCTGCAGAAAATGTTGTTTGACCAATTCGCGCACCGTCGCCCGCACCCGCTGTTCATAACCGGGGCGTTCGGCTTCGAACAGATAGCCGAACGTCGGCTCGTGCCGGTACGCCTGGTACAACAGGGAACGCGCTTCGCGGGAATAGCCGCTGTCGAGCATGTGAATATCGGCGATGGCGGTCGAGGTTTCGGGCATAACGGCGGATCTCCCTGGGGCACAGCTCAGATGGCTGCGCTCTTCTTGGTACGAGCCTTGGGGTGGTTTCACAGTTCCCCAGACAGGTATAGACCAAGCGAGGAGCTTCATCGACTAGGCTTGCCCGCGCCAACGCATCTCTGACAGGACACAACGAATCCCCTCACCCCAAAGCTGGCCCCATTCCTACATGTCAGCTAGCATCGCACTTTTGCCAGGACTGCCGACCATGAAGATCGTCTCCTTCAACATCAACGGGCTGCGCGCTCGCCCGCATCAGCTGGCGGCGCTGATCGAAAAGCATCAACCGGACGTGATCGGGTTGCAGGAAACCAAGGTCCACGACGACCAGTTTCCCCTGGCCGAGGTGCAGGCGCTGGGGTATCACGTGTATTTCCACGGGCAAAAGAGTCACTACGGCGTGGCCCTGCTCTCGCGCCAAGAGCCGATTGCGCTGCACAAAGGTTTCGCCACTGATGAAGAAGACGCTCAACGGCGCTTTATCTGGGGCACGTTCGCCGACGCCAATGGCGTGCCGGTAACCATCATGAACGGCTATTTCCCACAGGGCGAAAGCCGCGATCACCCCACCAAGTTCCCGGCCAAGGAACGTTTCTACAGCGATTTGCAACAATTGCTGGAAAGCCAGTTCAGCAACGACCAGCCGATCGTGGTGATGGGCGATGTGAACATTTCCCCGGAAGACTGCGACATCGGCATTGGCCCGGATAACATGAAACGCTGGCTGAAAACCGGCAAATGCAGCTTCCTGCCCGAAGAACGCGAATGGATGGCACGCCTGAAGAACTGGGGTCTGGTGGACAGTTTCCGTCACCTGAACCCGGACGTTGCCGACCGTTTCAGCTGGTTCGACTACCGCAGCCGCGGTTTTGAAGATGAGCCCAAGCGCGGGCTGCGGATTGACCTGATCATGGCATCCAACGGGTTGTTGCCTCGGGTCAAGGACGCGGGCGTGGATTACGAACTGCGCGGGATGGAAAAACCTTCCGATCATGCGCCGATCTGGCTTGAGCTGATCTGATCGTTCCCACGCGCAGCAACGGAATGCATCCCGTGACGCTCTGCGTCACATTCAACAGCGGAACGCGGAGCGTCCCCGGCGACGTTCCCTTGCTGCGCGTGGGAACGATCACTGTCATCGTTCAGAAACCTTACTGACTTATTCTCCCGGCACTTTCTTTGGCTTATTAAGGTGCCGGCATGACCCTGCGCGTGTTGTTCCTGCTGCTCGGCGCCGTGCTGCCATTGACGGTGTCGGCGGGCGATCTGCCGACGCCCGAACACGGCCCGGTGCTGCGCATCCAGGGTTCCAACACCATTGGCGCGGCGTTGGGGCCGGCGCTGGTCGAGGGGTTGATGCATGAGCAGGGCCTGCTCAAGGTGCACCGCGAAGCCCCGGACAAAGCCAACGAACAACGCATCGTCGGCGAAACCGTTCAGGGCCGTCGAGTCGAGGTGGAAGTCGCGGCCCACGGTTCCAGCACCGGATTCAAAGCCCTGAAAATCGCCTCCGCCGATCTTGCGGCCTCGTCACGGCCGATCAAGGACAGCGAACGACTGGATCTCGAACCGCTGGGCGATCTGAAAAGCCCGGTTGCCGAACAAGTCATCGCCATCGACGGGCTGGCCATCATCCTTCATCCGCACAATCCGCTGAAGCAGCTCAACACCGAGCAACTGGCGCGAATCTTCAGCGGCGAGACGAAAACCTGGGAAGAACTCGGCGGCACCGGTGGGACGATTCATCTCTACGCGCGGGATGACCAATCGGGCACGTACGACACGTTCAAGGAGTTGGTCCTCAGCCCGCGTGGGAAAATGCTGAGCGGCAATGCGAAACGCTTCGAATCCAGTGAGCAATTGTCCGACGCGGTGAGTCTGGACCCGCAAGCCATCGGCTTCATCGGTTTGCCTTATGTGCGCCAGGCCAAAGCAGTGGCCATTGTCGATGGTGACTCCCAGGCCATGCTTCCGTTCAATAGCCTGATCGCGACGGAAGATTACCCGCTGTCCCGTCGGCTGTTCCTTTACCTGCCGCCGAACGGGAAAAATCCCTGGGCCAAGGCGCTGGTGAAGTTCGCCCAGAGCAGCAATGGCCAGGCGATTGTCGCGGCCAATGGTTTTATCGCGCAGACCGTTCAGGCCATGGCCGTCACACCGAATGCGCTGATGCCCGAGGGTTATCAGGCACTCAGTCGGCATGCCCAGCGGCTGACGGTGAATTTTCGTTTCGAAGAAGGCAGCGCGACGCTGGACAACAAGGCTCGCCAGGACCTGTCGCGGGTGCTCGACTATATAAAGCAGCACGACAAAACCAATCGGCAGGTGACGTTGGTAGGGTTTGGCGATGCCAAGAGCGACCCCACGCGGGCCGACCTGCTGTCGAAACTGCGGGCCATGGCGGTGCGGCGAGAACTGGTGAAAAGCGGCGTGGTGTTTCGCGAGATTCGCGGTTTTGGCGCCGAGATGCCGGTGGCGACCAACAGCGGGGATGAAGGGCGGATCAAGAATCGGCGGGTTGAGGTTTGGGTGTATTGAAGTAAGCACCAAACATTGTGGCTTGGGGGCCTACTGTGGCGAGGGGGCTTGCCCCCGTTGGACCGCGAAGCGGGCCTCAAACCGGCCACCGCATTTTTCCTGGAAAGACGCGGTGTACAATTTACGACTGCTGCGCAGCCGAACGGGGGCAAGCCCCCTCGCCACAGGTTTCAGTGCCCGCTGCGCATCATTTCTTTAGGCACATACTTGCCGATCTCGAACTTGCCAATCGCCGCGCGGTGCACTTCGTCCGGGCCGTCGGCCAGGCGCAGGGTGCGTTGCATGGCATACATGTAGGCCAGCGGGAAATCGTTGGACACCCCTGCCCCGCCATGGATCTGGATCGCCCGGTCGATCACCCGTAACGCCACGTTCGGTGCAACCACTTTGATCTGCGCGATCTCGCTCTTCGCCACTTTGTTGCCGACGGTGTCCATCATGTACGCCGCTTTCAACGTCAGCAGTCGCGCCATGTCGATCTCCATCCGCGAGTCGGCGATTTTGTCAATGTTGCCGCCCAGACGCGCCAGAGGTTTACCGAATGCAGTGCGGTTGACCGCCCGTTTGCACATCAGCTCCAGCGCACGTTCAGCCATGCCGATCGAACGCATGCAGTGGTGAATCCGGCCCGGGCCGAGGCGACCCTGGGCGATTTCGAAGCCGCGTCCTTCGCCCAGCAGGACGTTTTCGTACGGCACCCGGACGTTCTCGAATAGCACTTCGGCGTGGCCGTGAGGCGCGTCGTCGTAACCGAACACCGGCAGCGGACGCACAATCTTCACGCCCGGCGTATCCACCGGCACCAGAATCATCGAGTGCTGCGCGTGGCGTGGTGCATCCGGATTGCTCAGGCCCATGAAGATCAGGATCTTGCAGCGCGGATCGCAGGCCCCTGAAGTCCACCATTTCTTGCCGTTGATCACCCACTCATCGCCATCACGCACGGCACGGGCAGCCATGTTGGTGGCGTCGGACGAGGCCACGTCCGGTTCGGTCATGGCAAACGCCGAGCGGATCTCGCCGCGCAACAGCGGTTCGAGCCAGCGTTGCTTCTGCTCTTCGTTGGCGTAACGCACCAGCACTTCCATGTTGCCGGTGTCGGGCGCCGAGCAGTTGAACGGCTCAGGGCCCAGCAATGAGCGGCCCATGATTTCCGCCAATGGCGCGTATTCGAGGTTGGTCAGGCCGGCACCGAGTTCGGACTCAGGCAGAAACAAATTCCACAGGCCTTCAGCTTTGGCCTTGAGCTTGAGCTCTTCCATGATTGCTGTCGGCTGCCAGCGATCGCCCTCGGCGACCTGGCGTTCGAACACCGCTTCGGCGGGGTAAACGTAGGTATCCATGAACGCAGTCACGCGCTCACGCAGTTCCTGGACCTTGGGCGAATAAGCGAAATCCATGGCAGCTCTACCTTTTAATCAGGGGTTCAGAGGAGTTGTTCAGGTCATGCAATCGATGCTAGAACAGCTACGAAAATTTACCTAACCTATTCTCGGCGTGTATTAACATTCATCACCGATATATGATCGGCTGATTGCCAAGGCCCTCGGGTCCGATCAAGACGCCCCTGATAACAAGAGTGCAGCGCATGAATCTGAGCAAGGTCGACCTCAACCTTTTCATCGTCTTCGACGCGATCTACACCGAAGCCAACCTGACCCGCGCCGGGCAGATCGTCGGCATTACTCAACCGGCAGTGTCGAACGCTCTGGCCCGCCTGCGCGAAACCTTCAACGATCCGCTTTTCGTGCGCACCGCCCAGGGCATGGTGCCGACGCCGATGGCACAGAACATCATCGGCCCCGTGCGCAACGCCCTCTCCCTGCTGCGGGTGTCGGTACAGGAAAGCCGCATCTTCAACCCGTTGCAGGCGGTCAAGACCTACCGCATCAGCATGACCGACCTCACCGAAGCGGTGATCCTGCCGCCATTGTTCCAGCGCCTGCGCCGCCTGGCGCCGACGGTGATCATCGAAAGTTTCCTGTCCAAACGCCGCGAAACCACCAAGGAACTGGCGGCCGGGCGCCTGGATTTCGCGGTGGATGCGCCGCTCAACACCGATCCGCAGGTGCGTCACGTCAAGTTGATGGAAGACCGTTATGTGTGCGCCATGCGCAAGGGCCATCCGCTGGCGGGCAAAGAGAAATTCACCCTCGACGATTACCTGTCCCTGACCCACATCCATATCTCCAGCCGCCGCAGCGGCCTGGGCTATGTCGACCTGGCCCTGGGCAAAATGGGCATCCAGCGCAAGATCGCCCTGCGCTCCCAGCATTACCTGATGGCGTCCCAGGTGTTACAGCAGACCGACATGGTCATGACCGTGCCGGAACGCTTCGCTCGTCGCCATGATTTGTACTCGGTGAACCTGCCGGTCAAAGAAGTTCCGCCGGTGGAAACCCACCTCTACTGGCACGAAAGCACCGACCAGGACCCGGCCAACCGCTGGATGCGCGAGCAGATGATCGAGTTGTGCCAGCAGGTCACGGCGCACGAGAAGAAGCTGGATAAGGTGTAGGACGTTAATCCGCGTCATCGTTCTTCGCGGGCAAGCCTCGCTCCTACAAGGTTAGCGTCGAACCACGATTAAATGATCGACACCAAACCTGTAGGAGCGAGGCTTGCCCGCGAAGAGGCCCGTCACTACACAGACAATTCATGCCCCTTGACGTAAACGTCAACCTGACATTAGCTTAGCGCCATGACCTTTTTCGAGCGCTTCCATGAGCAGCCAGACCTATAGCATTTCCGACCTCGCCCGCGAGCTCGACATCACCACCCGGGCCATTCGCTTCTATGAAGAGCAAGGCCTGCTCAGCCCCGAGCGTCGCGGTCAGGAACGCATTTATTCGCCCCGTGACAAGGTCAGCCTGAAGCTGATCCTGCGGGGCAAGCGCATTGGTTTTTCCCTGGCCGAATGCCGCGAGCTGATCGAGCTCTATGACCCCTCCAGCGGTAACACCAAGCAATTGCACAGCATGCTGGCGAAAATTGCCGAGCGTCGGGAACAACTCGAGCAGCAACTGCTGGACATCGAACAGATGAAGCTGGAACTCGACACAGCCGAGGAGCGCTGCACCCAGGCGCTGGAGCAAACGATCAAGAGCCAGCAGCTCGTGTAGGAGCTGAGCTTGCTCGCGAAAGCGGTATGTCCTTCAACATGGATGTCGACTGACCTGACGCTTTCGCGAGCAAGCTCAGCTCCTACAGGGCTCTGTGAACATTCATACAATCTCAACAGGTCGATTCCCATGTCCCTCCCCACCCACGTACGCCTGGTCGAAGTCGGCCCCCGCGACGGTCTGCAAAACGAAGCCCAACCCATCAGCGTCGCGGACAAGGTGCAATTGGTCGATGCGCTCACCGCCGCTGGCCTCGGCTATATAGAAGTCGGCAGTTTCGTCTCGCCCAAATGGGTGCCGCAAATGGCCGGTTCCGCCGAGGTCTTCGCGCAGATCCAGCGCAAACCAGGGGTAACCTATGGCGCCCTCGCCCCCAACCTGCGGGGCTTTGAAGACGCTATCGCCGCCGGGGTCAAGGAAGTCGCCGTGTTCGCCGCAGCATCCGAAGCGTTCTCCCAGCGCAATATCAATTGCTCGATCAGCGAAAGCCTGGAGCGCTTCGTGCCGATCATGGACGCGGCCAAACAACACGGCGTCAGCGTGCGCGGTTACGTGTCCTGTGTGCTGGGCTGCCCTTACGAGGGTGATGTCGCGCCTGCGCAAGTCGCCCGGGTCGCTCGCGAACTCTATGCCATGGGCTGCTACGAGGTTTCGCTGGGAGATACCATCGGCACCGGCACCGCTGGCGCGACCCGCAAGATGTTTGAAGTGGTTTCGGCCGACGTGCCACGGGAAAAACTGGCCGGGCACTTCCACGACACCTATGGCCAGGCCATGGCCAATATCTACGCCAGCCTGCTGGAAGGCATTGCGGTGTTCGACAGCTCCATCGCCGGCCTTGGCGGCTGCCCGTACGCCAAGGGCGCCAGCGGTAACGTCGCCACCGAAGACGTGGTTTACCTGCTCAACGGCCTGGGCATCGAGACCGGGATCGACCTGGACGCCTTGATTCGCGCCGGCCAGCAGATTTGCGCGGTGCTGGGGCGCCCTACCGGTTCTCGCGTGGCCAAGGCTCGCAGCGCACAGTGACGACGCGGATGTGTCCGGGTGTTACCGCGTGTTCTGGCACGTGGGGCGGAAACGAGTAACACGGAAACAAATTGTCAGGTTTGGTACGGATGAAAAATCTCACAAAAAATCAAATCATTGATTTTAAAGGACTTTTCAAAGTTGGCACGGCTTCTGCTATCTCTATGGCATAACAAGAATAAAAAGCTGCAAACCAATAAAAATAAGACGTAACGACTCTGACATAACAAGAACAACACGGCAGAGACGCAGCTAACAGATTTTTTTGGAGAAGGTGTGCTTTTCAGGGTGCTTTTCGGAGTAACCCGCAACCGGGCAGAGAACAATAAAACTACCTTCAGGTAGCTCCCGAACTGGTTGGATCGCTTGGCGAAAAAGTAGATCAGCGCTCAAAAAAATACGTTTGCTCTTGATCCCGGATGGGGATCGACAAAAACAGCGGTAAAGGGCCACGGTTGCCAAAAACAACAACAGACCGCCCCTCAATAATAAAAAAAGAGCACGTAACGACAAAATTAAAGGGGAGCTTCGGCTCCCCTTTGTGCTTCCTGCGTTTCCCCATTCCCCAAATACGTAGGAGCGAGGCTTGCCCGCGAAGGCGCCAGATCAGTCGACATCAATGCTGAATGACAAATCGCCTTCGCGGGCAAGTCGGATCGCCGCACCGCTCGCTCCTACGGTATAGCCTTGAGTTCCTCGATGCTGATCTCACGCATCCGAAACTTCTGGATCTTGCCGGTCACGGTCATCGGAAACTCCTCGACGAACTTGAAGTAACGCGGCGTCTTGAAGTGCGCGATACGCTCCTTGCACCAGGCCTGCAACTCCTGTTCGGTGGCGCTGTGGCCGGGATGGAATTTGATCCAGGCGACAATCTCTTCGCCATACCGGGAGCAAGGAATGCCGATCACCTGCACATCGGCAACCGCCGGGTGGGTGAAGAAGAACTCTTCCAGTTCGCGCGGGTAAATATTCTCACCGCCGCGAATGATCATGTCCTTGTTACGCCCGGCGATGCACACGTAGCCTTCGTCGTTCATGCTCGCCAGATCGCCGGTGTGCATCCAGCCAGCGTCATCGATAGCCTCGGCGGTGGCTTGCGGGTTTTTCCAGTAGCCGAGCATCACGCTGTAACCCCGAGTGCACAGCTCGCCAATGGTGCCGCGTGGCACCAGATTGCCCGCCTCGTCGATGATCTTGCTTTCCAGTTGCGGCTGGGTGCGGCCGACCGTGGTGACGCGCAATTCCAGGTCGTCCGACGGACCGGTCTGCAAAGACACGGGGCTGGTTTCCGTCATGCCGTAGGCAATCTGCACTTCGCTCATGTGCATTTCGCCGATAACCCGACGCATCACCTCGATCGGACACGTCGCCCCGGCCATGACCCCGGTGCGCAGGCTCGACAAATCAAATTCGGCGCGCTTGGGCTGATCGAGCATGGCGATGAACATGGTCGGCACGCCATAAAGCGCGGTGGCTTTTTCTTCGGCGACGGTGGTCAGGGTCAACAGTGGATCGAAGGCATCGTTGGGGTAAATCATGGTGCTGCCGTGGGTGACGCAGCCGAGGTTGCCCATGACCATGCCGAAGCAGTGATACAGCGGCACCGGAATCACCAGCCGATCATCGGCGGTCAGGCCGAGGCTTTCGCCGACCATGTAACCGTTGTTGAGAATGTTGTAGTGGCTGAGGGTCGCGCCCTTGGGGAAACCGGTGGTGCCGGAGGTGTACTGGATATTCACCGCCTGATCGAAATGCAGGCTGTCCTGGCGTTCGTGCAATTGCTCGATCGACACACTGGCCGCCAGATCGGCCAATTGCGACCACGGCAGGAAACCCGAGGGTGGCTGCGCATCCAGGCTGATGACCCCACGCAGTTCCGGCAGGCGTTCGCTCTGCAAGTGGCCGATGGATTGCTCCGCCAATTCCGGCACCAACCCTTGCAGCATGCCGTGATAGTCGGAGGTCTTGAAGGCCCCGGCGCAGACCAGCCATTGGCAGCCGGATTGCTTCAATACGTATTCGAGTTCTGAACTGCGATAAGCCGGGTTGATGTTGACCAGGATCACGCCGATTTTCGCACTGGCGAACTGGCTGATGCACCACTGGGCGCAGTTCGGGGCCCAGATGCCGAGCCGGTCACCGGTTTGCAAACCCAGCGCCAGGAATGCTCTGGCGTGCAGATCAACAGCATCCGACAGCTGCTGCCAGGTGTAACGCAGCTGTTGATGGCGCACGACCAGCGCCTCCCCGTTCGGGTATTGCGCGACGGTGTTATCAAACGCCTGGCCGATGGTCATCGCCAGCAAGGCTTTGTCCTGGGAACCACGGGTATAGCTGCGCTGCGGGTTTGCACTGGGTTGATCCATGACGACCCCTATTGTCTTTATTAATGGGCTGTACCGGCGACCTGTAGGAGCCGGCTTGTGTGGCGAGGGGGCTTGCCCCGTTGGGCCGCGCAGCGGACCCAAGATCTGCGAGCGCTGCGCACTCGAACGGGGGCAAGCCCCCTCGCCACAGTCTTTCAGAACTGGCTCTACTCTCGCTCAAGTTGACGTTAACGTAAAGGGTGATTGACAGCCATTCGTCACAGGCTTACGTTAACGTAAAGGTGAGAGCTGAATCACTGCCCTCCCCACCCTACAAAAAAGCCAAAAGGTGCCCCATGAGCTACCCATCCCTGAACTTTGCCCTCGGTGAAACCATCGACATGCTGCGCGATCAGGTTCAGTCCTTCGTCGCCAAAGAGATCGCCCCGCGCGCCGCTCAGATCGACATCGACAACCTGTTCCCGGCCGACCTGTGGCGCAAATTCGGCGACATGGGCCTGCTGGGCATCACCGTGCCGGAAGAGTACGGCGGCGCCGGCCTGGGTTATCTGGCGCACGTGGTTGCCATGGAAGAAATCAGCCGTGGTTCGGCGTCGGTCGCCCTGTCCTACGGCGCGCACTCCAACCTCTGCGTCAACCAGATCAACCGCAACGGCACTCATGAACAGAAAAGCAAATACCTACCGAAACTGATCAGCGGCGAACACATCGGTGCCCTGGCCATGAGCGAGCCGAACGCCGGTTCCGACGTGGTCTCGATGAAGCTGCGCGCCGACAAACGCGGCGATCACTACGTGCTCAACGGCAGCAAGACCTGGATCACCAACGGTCCTGACGCCAACACCTACGTGATCTACGCCAAGACCGACCTGGAAAAAGGCCCGCACGGCATCACCGCGTTCATCGTCGAGCGTGACTGGAAAGGTTTCAGCCGCAGCAACAAATTCGACAAGCTGGGCATGCGCGGTTCAAACACCTGCGAGCTGTTTTTCGATGACGTCGAAGTGCCGGAAGAAAACATCCTCGGCGTACTCAATGGCGGCGTGAAAGTGCTGATGAGCGGCCTCGACTACGAGCGCGTGGTGCTTTCCGGTGGCCCGACCGGGATCATGCAGGCCTGCATGGACCTGATCGTGCCGTACATCCACGACCGCAAACAGTTCGGCCAGAGCATCGGCGAATTCCAGTTGATCCAGGGCAAAGTCGCCGACATGTACACCCAACTCAATGCCAGCCGCGCTTACCTGTATGCCGTGGCCCAGGCCTGCGAGCGCGGCGAAACCACCCGCAAGGACGCCGCCGGGGTGATTCTCTACAGCGCCGAACGCGCCACGCAAATGGCCCTCGACGCGATCCAGATTCTTGGTGGCAATGGCTACATCAACGAATTCCCGGCCGGTCGTCTGCTGCGTGACGCCAAGCTGTATGAAATCGGCGCCGGCACCAGTGAGATCCGTCGCATGCTGATCGGTCGCGAACTGTTCAACGAAACCCGCTAAACGGAGCTGTCCATGGCTATCCTGCATACCCAGCTCAACCCCCGTTCGGCGGAGTTCGCGGCCAACAGCGCGGCGATGCTCAAACAGGTCGACGCCCTGCACACCCTGCTCGCGCAAGTGCAGCAAGGTGGCGGCCCGAAGGCGCAAGAACGTCACACCTCGCGGGGAAAACTGCTGCCCCGTGAGCGGATCAATCGCCTGCTCGATCCGGGTTCGCCGTTTCTTGAGATCAGCCAGCTGGCGGCCTACGCGGTCTATGGCGAAGACGTTCCCGCCGCGGGCGTGATTGCCGGGATCGGCCGGGTGGAAGGCGTCGAATGCATGATCGTCGCCAACGATGCCACCGTGAAAGGCGGCTCGTACTACCCGCTGACGGTGAAAAAACACCTGCGTGCGCAAACCATCGCCCAGCAGAATCGCCTGCCGTGCATTTATCTGGTGGACTCCGGTGGCGCCAACCTGCCGCGTCAGGATGAAGTGTTCCCGGACCGCGAACACTTCGGGCGGATCTTCTTCAACCAGGCCAACATGAGCGCCATGGGCATTCCGCAAATTGCGGTGGTCATGGGCTCTTGCACCGCCGGGGGCGCCTACGTTCCGGCGATGGCCGACGAGGCGATCATGGTTCGTCAGCAGGCCACGATTTTCCTCGCCGGCCCACCGCTGGTGAAAGCCGCGACCGGCGAAGTGGTCAGCGCCGAAGACCTCGGCGGGGCCGATGTGCACTGCAAGATTTCCGGGGTCGCCGACCACTACGCCGAAAGCGATGAACATGCCCTGGCATTGGCCCGGCGCAGCGTGGCCAACCTCAACTGGCGCAAGCTCGGCGAACTGCAACAACGTGCTCCGATCGCGCCGCTATATAGCAGCGACGAGTTGTACGGTGTGGTCTCGGCCGACGCCAAGCAACCGTTCGATGTGCGTGAAGTGATCTCACGACTGGTGGACGGCTCGGTGTTCGATGAGTTCAAGGCGCTGTTCGGGACGACTTTGGTGTGCGGCTTCGCCCACCTGCACGGCTACCCGATCGCGATCCTCGCCAACAACGGCATCCTCTTCGCCGAGGCCGCACAGAAAGGCGCGCACTTCATCGAACTGGCCTGCCAGCGCGGCATTCCGTTGCTGTTCCTGCAGAACATCACCGGGTTCATGGTCGGCCAGAAATACGAGGCCGGCGGCATCGCCAAGCACGGCGCGAAATTGGTGACCGCCGTGGCTTGTGCCAAGGTGCCGAAATTCACCGTGATCATCGGCGGCAGCTTCGGCGCCGGTAACTACGGCATGTGTGGCCGGGCCTACGATCCACGCTTCCTGTGGATGTGGCCGAACGCGCGAATCGGCGTGATGGGCGCCGAACAGGCGGCGGGCGTACTGGTGCAGGTCAAGCGTGAGCAAACCGAGCGCAGCGGGCATCGTTTCAGCGCCGAGCAGGAAGCCGAGATCAAGCAACCGATCCTCGATCAGTACGAAGAACAGGGTCACCCCTACTACTCCAGCGCCCGGCTGTGGGACGACGGCGTCATTGACCCGGCGCAGACCCGCGACGTGTTGGCCCTGGCCTTGTCGGCGTCGCTGAACGCACCCATCGAACCGAGCCGCTTCGGCGTGTTCCGGATGTGATCTGGAGAAAACCATGAGCGACTTCAACACCCTCGAGCTGCAGACCGACCCGCGTGGTTTTGCCACCCTGTGGCTCAGCCGAGAAGAAAAGAACAACGCGTTCAACGCCGAAATGATCCGCGAACTGATTCTCGCGCTGGATAAAGTGTCGAGCGATGCCAGCCTGCGTTTTCTGTTGATCCGTGGGCGCGGCAAACATTTCAGCGCCGGTGCCGATCTGGCCTGGATGCAGCAATCGGCCGAACTCGATTACCACACCAACCTTGATGACGCCCGGGAACTGGCGGAGTTGATGTACAACCTCGCCAAACTGAAAGTCCCGACGCTGGCCGTGGTGCAGGGCGCGGCGTTTGGCGGCGCGCTGGGCTTGATCAGTTGCTGCGACATGGCGATTGGCGCCGACGACGCGCAGTTCTGCCTGTCGGAAGTGCGCATCGGCCTGGCGCCAGCGGTCATCAGCCCGTTCGTGGTGCAAGCCATCGGCGAACGTGCGGCGCGGCGTTATGCCTTGACTGCCGAACGTTTCGGCGGGCAACGGGCTCGGGAAATCGGCCTGTTGTCAGAGAGCTATCCGATGGCTGAGCTGGAGCAGAAAGTCGATCAGTGGATCGACAATCTACTGCTCAACAGCCCGGCAGCCATGCGCGCCAGCAAGGATCTGCTGCGTGAAGTCGGCAACGGCGCGCTGACTCCGGCGCTGCGCCGCTACACCGAGAATGCCATCGCCCGAATTCGCGTCAGCCCGGAAGGCCAGGAAGGCCTGCGCGCCTTCCTGCAAAAACGTTCGCCCACCTGGCAAGCCGAAATCACCCTCAAGGAGCCGCGTTGATGAGCGCACCTGTTCTCACCACCCTGCTGGTGGCCAACCGTGGCGAAATCGCCTGCCGGGTGATGCGCACCGCCAAGGCTCTGGGCCTGACCACTGTGGCCGTGCACAGCGCCACCGACCGTGACGCCCGGCACAGCCGCGAAGCGGATATCCGCGTCGACCTGGGCGGCAGCAAAGCCGCCGACAGTTACCTGCAAATCGACAAACTGATCGCCGCCGCGAAAGCCAGCGGTGCTCAGGCGATTCATCCCGGTTATGGTTTTCTCTCGGAAAACGCCGGGTTCGCCCGGGCGATCGAGGCGGCTGGCCTGATCTTCCTCGGCCCGCCCGCCTCGGCCATCGACGCCATGGGCAGCAAGTCCGCGGCCAAAGCCTTGATGGAAACCGCCGGTGTGCCGCTGGTGCCCGGCTATCACGGCGAAGCCCAAGACCTCGACACCTTCCGCGATGCCTGCGAACGCATCGGTTATCCGGTGTTACTCAAGGCCACGGCGGGCGGCGGCGGCAAAGGCATGAAAGTGGTCGAGGACGTCAACCAACTGGCCGAAGCCCTGGCCTCGGCGCAGCGTGAAGCACAATCGTCGTTCGGCGATTCGCGGATGTTGGTCGAGAAATACCTGCTCAAGCCACGTCATGTGGAAATCCAGGTATTCGCCGACCAGCACGGCAACTGTCTGTACCTCAACGAGCGTGACTGCTCGATTCAGCGTCGGCATCAGAAAGTCGTCGAAGAAGCACCCGCTCCAGGCCTGACCCCGCAATTGCGTCGGGCCATGGGCGAAGCCGCCGTACGTTCGGCTCAAGCGATCGGCTATGTGGGCGCCGGCACCGTGGAGTTTTTGCTGGATGCGCGCGGTGAGTTCTTCTTCATGGAAATGAACACGCGCCTGCAAGTCGAACACCCGGTGACCGAGGCCATTACCGGCCTCGACCTGGTGGCCTGGCAGATTCGTGTAGCCCGCGGCGAAGCGCTACCGATGACACAGGATCAGGTGCCGCTGATCGGCCATGCGATCGAAGTACGGTTGTATGCCGAAGATCCGGGCAACGATTTTCTGCCGGCCACCGGACGCCTGGCGTTGTACCGCGAATCCGCCGAAGGGCCGGGGCGTCGTGTGGACAGTGGCGTCGAAGAAGGCGACGAGATTTCGCCGTTCTACGACCCGATGCTTGGCAAGCTGATTGCTTGGGGCGAAGACCGTGAACAGGCGCGGCTGCGATTGCTGAGCATGCTCGAGGAGTTTGCCATTGGCGGGCTGAAGACCAACATCAACTTCCTGCACCGGATCATCGGCCACCCGGCGTTTGCCGCCGCCGAACTGGATACCGGGTTCATTCCGCGTTATCAGGAGCAACTGCTGCCAGCACCTTCGCCGCTCAGTAATGAGTTCTGGCAAGCGGCGGCCCAGGCGTTTGCGCAAAGTCAGCCGGCTGTTTTGCGCGCCGATGATCCGAGTTCGCCGTGGGCCTTCAACAATGGTTTCCGTGCCGGGCTGCCGACAGAAATCACCCTGCACTTGAGTTGCGAAGGGCAAGACCGGGCGCTGACCCTGGGCAATGCCGACATGCATACCGCACGGCTTCAAGGTGAATATCTGCTGACCGAACACCACGGTTTGCGCCGCCAGCACCGGGCTATCCGCCGTGGCGATGCGCTGTATCTGCAATGGGACGGCGAGCTGCGCCGCATCGAGTCGTATGACCCGATCGGCGCCGTCGAAGCCAGTCACAGCCATCAAGGCGGGCTCACCGCGCCCATGAACGGCAGCATCGTGCGGGTGCTGGTGGAGGCCGGGCAAACGGTCGAAGCCGGGGCGCAGCTGGTGGTGCTGGAAGCGATGAAAATGGAGCACAGCATTCGCGCGCCCCACGCCGGGGTGATCAAGGCGCTGTATTGCCAGGAAGGCGAAATGGTCAGCGAAGGCAGTGCCTTGGTGGAGTTGGAACAAGCGTGAAATGAAGATCGGTCCTACGCGTTGCGAGGACCGATCTGATTAGAATTTGGCAGTCGCCTGAACCACCACGCCGATGATTCGGCATTCTTCGGTGTAAAGGGCTTTCGGATAGGTCGGATTGAGCGGGACCAGATAACGCTGCCCGCCTTCTTCGATCAGCTTGCGAAAGACCGCCTCGGCGCTGCCGGGCCATTGGGCGATCACCAGTTTGCCAGGCTCCGGCACGATGGCCGGGTCGACCAGAATCAGCATGCCCTCGGCAATGCTCGCTCCCGTAGGGGCGGTCATCGCATCGCCGACCACCACCAGCCAGAACGCAGCGCCCTGTGCGTGGTAATCGGACAGCTCGAAACGTGGCTTGCTGACAGCCAGCGAGGTGCCGTAGGTCGATAGCTCTCCGTCACGCACCTCCCCGGTTTCCCGCCAGTCACTGACCGGGTAGCGGAAGTACGGGTTGTACTTTTGCGTCAGACAGATCTCCTCATCCTCTGAGGGCAGCGGTTCCCTGATCACCATCGCCACTTCCAGATAGTCCATGCCGAGCGCCCGCAAGACACGATTCATCTCTGCGATGCCGGGCTGACGACGTTTATTGAGCCAGTGGCCGACGCCACCCTGGGACATCCCGATGCGCTCGGCGAGTATTTCCTGAGTGACTTTGAGTTCACTCATTTTGGCCTTGACCAATTCAATCCATTTATCCATGTGCGGCACGATACGTGGGGTACTCCGACCATCAAAACACAAATTGTAGTATTAAAACTGAAGACACAAATACAGTACGTACTAAGCTGGGCTCACGGATTTGAATTTCTCACGGAGCTCGCCATCGTCATGACTATCCCCAGCAATACCCTGCCCGACATGCAAATCGACACCAGCCTCACCTCGCCAAAAGGCTCTGCCGCCGCGCAGCGGGCACTGGACTATTACTTGAAACCAGCTGTGTCAGAAGCGGCCAGCGAAGAACGTTTCTTTGATGTGAACCGTAACATCAGCAGCGAAGAGGCGCTGGTCCATGCTTCGGACCTGCTGCGGTGCGCCGTTGCCACCGCGCATGAGTCAGCCAACCAGCTGCAGGGCGCAAGCCGGGATCTGGCGTTTTCGACGGTGCACATGATCGACATGGCCAAGGCGATGGTCGACCGGGCCCTGGAGGGCAATCAGAACAATTGAGGCGGGAGCGTATTGGAGGAGGACAGGAAAATTTTTCCAATCGCGCAGGTAGAAACATTTGACTTGCAAATGATAATGATTATTATTATAATTGCATCAACTGATCGCGAGATCAGTCGATAGACCAAGAGACCTTAGGTCGGACTCCTGGACTATCTCCTCATCAGGCTAATCACGGTTTTTGACCCGGCTTTTTGCCGGGTCTTTTTTTTGCCAGTCAGGCTGGCTTTGGCTTCAGGCTAATGAAGTCTGTAGGTGCTGCAAAATTCGATTGGCGCGGATGATATCAAAAGAATATCTACTGCCAAGAGAAGCCCGGCAGCACTGGGCCAAACTAACGAAAAATAGCACTTGAGAATCAATTGCGCAGTCTCTAAGCTGCATCGGCGTCAAGGAGGACGCCCCCCTTTTACACCCCCGTAATTTCCCCCGGTTTCTCCCCCTCTTGCGTGTAAAGTAGCAGCCATAAAAATCGTATTCAGGAATTGATTATGGCCGGGGCTAAATCTTCTTTCGACATCAGCGCTAACTTCGACAGCGGCAACATTGATGTGCTGGACATCAGCAATCCTCTGCAAGCATTGCTGGCCATCAGGCCAGACACTCGCAGCCAGCATTTCCAGTGGTTCCATTTCAAGGCCAGCGGCCTGCATGTGGGTCAGGAGCATTGGTTTCGTCTGAACAACGCCAGCAAGTCCTCATACAACAAGGCCTGGGATGGTTATCAGGCGGTGGCGTCCTACGACCACGTCAACTGGTTCCGGGTGCCGACCATCTTCGAAGGCGACTGCCTGCGTTTCAGCCTTGAAGCCACTGCCACACATGCCTGGTTCGCCTACTTCGAACCCTACAGCCGTGGCCGTCACGACTGGCTGATCGAACAGGCACTGACCAAGGCCGGCACCGAACTGTTGGCCACCGGCAAGAGCGTTGAGGGTCGTGACATCCAGCTATTGCGCAAAGGGACTGGCGCCGAAGGTCAGCGCAAGGTCTGGATCATCGCCCAGCAACACCCTGGCGAACACATGGCCGAATGGTTCATGGAAGGCGTGATCGAGCGTCTGGAGAAACACGACGACCCGGTGCTGAATGAGCTCCTGGCCAGCGCCGACCTGTACCTGGTGCCAAACATGAACCCGGACGGCGCCTTCCACGGTCATTTGCGCACCAATGCCATGGGCCAGGACCTGAATCGCGCCTGGCAGAACGCCAGCCAGGAAATCAGCCCGGAAGTGCTGTTCGTTCAGCAGCAAATGGAAAAGTATGGCGTCGACCTGTTCCTCGACATCCATGGCGATGAAGAAATTCCCTACGTGTTCACCGCCGGTTGCGAAGGCAACCCCGGCTATACACCGCGGATCGAAAAACTCGAAGAGCGCTTCCGCAGCCATCTGAAGCACCTGACCAAGGACTTTCAGACCAAACACGGCTACACCCGCGACGAACCGGGCAAAGCCAACATGACCCTGGCCTGCAACAGCGTCGGTCAGAAGTTCGATTGCCTGTCCTTTACCATTGAAATGCCCTTCAAGGACAACAACGACGCGCCGAATGCGCTGACTGGCTGGTCTGGCAAGCGTTCGAAGCAGTTGGGCAAGGATGTGCTGACGACCATTGCCGACATGGTCGATACCTTGCGCTGATCCCCCTTGGACAAAAGATCGCAGCCTTCGCAGCTCCTGCAAGGCTGCGGTTTTTTGATGTTTTACTCAGCCGGGATCCGCACACAATCCTGGGGCCCCAACAGCCGCCCATCCTCGGCGCGCAATTCCAGCGGCCGCACCGGTCGACCGTTCTCACGATCGACAACCTGCGAATGCGCCTCCCCCGCCTCATAGAAAAACGCCTCGCCCCACTGCCGCAACCCGATGATTAACGGGAACAAGCCTTGGCCCTTCTCCGTCAGCACATATTCCTGATACGCGCTGCCATCCGACGCCGGCACCAGATCGAAAATCCCGTGGGCCACTAATGTGCGCAGGCGTGCCGAAAGAATGTTCTTGGCCATGCCCAGATTGCGCTGGAACTCACCGAAGCGTCGCAGACCATCGAACGCATCGCGCACGATCAATAGCGACCACCAATCCCCAATCGCATCCAGTGAACGGGCGACCGGGCATTCGGCACCTTGCATGCTTGTACGTTTAACCATGACCGCGTCCGCCGGCAACCAATGTGGTTGCAATATAAAACCAGACTCCTTACCGTACAACTGGTTTTATATTGAAACCACACAAGGAAGCCTGTGATGAGACCTGACCACCCGTTAAGCGGTGCCGTGGTGCTGCTGTTTGCCGTCGCCTGCGGCCTGGCCGTCGGCAATGTGTATTACGCACAACCATTGCTCGATGCCATGGCCGAAGCCTTCGCCATGGACCCGGCAACCATCGGTATCGTCATCACCCTCACTCAGATCGGTTATGGCGTGGGCCTGTTGTTGCTGGTCCCTCTGGGGGATCTGCTCAACCGCCGCCGATTGATCATCTTGCAAACCCTGCTGTCGGCACTGGCCTTGTTGATGATTGCGTTAGCCCCGAGCAGCACCTGGCTGTTGCTCGGCATGGCGCTGACCGGGTTACTGGCGGTCGTGACGCAAGTCCTGGTGGCCTACGCCGCGATGCTGGCCATCCCGGCGCAACGTGGACGTGTGGTAGGCGTGATCACCAGCGGCATTGTCGTCGGCATTCTGTTGGCACGAACGGTGGCCGGCGGCATGGCCGACCTGGCTGGTTGGCGTTCGATTTATCTGCTGTCCGCCGGGTTGTCCCTGGTGATGGCGCTGCTGTTGTTTCGTGTGCTGCCCAGGCGCGAAGACGCGCGACCGGATAGCGCTTACGGCGCGTTGATCGGCTCAGTCTTCACGTTGTTCAAGGAAGAACCGGTGTTGCGTCAAAGGGCCATCCTTGCCCTGCTGACGTTCGCCAGCGCCATGGTGCTGTGGACCCCTTTGGTATTGCCGTTGAGCGCCCCGCCGCTTTCACTGTCCCACACCGAAATCGGACTGTTCGGGCTGGCCGGGGCTGCCGGCGCACTGGCCGCTGCTCGCGCCGGGCATCTGGCCGATCGTGGCCTGGGTCAATGGACCAGCGGACTGTCGTTGTTGCTGATGCTCGCCTCATGGCTGCCCATCGCCCTCACTCAATCCTCGCTGTGGGCGCTGCTGCTCGGGGTGATTACGCTGGATCTGGGTTTGCAGGCCGTCCATGTCACCAGCCAGAGCATGATCTACAGCGTGCGCCCCGAAGCGCAAAGCCGACTCACTGCCGGCTACATGCTGTTCTATTCGATCGGCAGCGCCTTGGGCTCTATCGGTTCGACGGCGATGTATGCCTGGGGCGGCTGGATCGCGGTGTGCTGGCTGGGTGCGGGCATCAACGCCGTAGCGTTGATCTATTGGTGGCTGACGCTCGCCGCCAAAACACCCAACACCTGGGGCAAGCCCCCTCGCCACAGTTATCGGCAGTCCCCCGACTCACCCACGGTCCCTGCCCCGCAACATGCTGTCCAGCACCTCATCGCGGCGCACCCAACCGTGAAACAACGCCGCCGCCAGGTGCAGCAGCACGGTCAGGAACAGTAGATACGCCAGATACCTATGTGCCTTGCGCAGGAATGCAAACACCTGCGCATTCGCCGGCAGGATCGACGGCAGTTGCAACGAGCTGCTGAGCATCACCGGATCGCCAGCCGCCGATATCATCGCCCAGCCCAGCAGCGGCAAAATCAGCATCAAGGCGTACAGCAAGACATGCGAAGCCTTCGCCGCGAGCACTTGCCAACCCGGCAAGTCCGCCGGCAGCGGTGGTTGCCGGGTCGAAAAACGCACGGCCAGACGCACGACCACCAACAGCAGAATGGCGATGCCCAACGGTTTGTGCAGGTGGATCAACCACTCGTGACGCTCGGACACCGAGGCCACCATGCCGGCGCCGATGAACAGCATCGCGATGATCATCAGCGCCATCAGCCAATGCAGCAGCCGCGCCAGGGGAGCGAAATGGTTCGGTTGAGCGCTCATTGATGAGCCTCCTGCTTGGCGTTGGGCAACTGATTCACTTCGCTGGTGCGACGCAGATAGGAATTGGCATAGCCCGCTGAACGAGCGGCGAGCAACGGGTCGTCGGAACCTTCGATACCGCTGGGCAATACCAGTGGGTCGTAGTTGATGTCGCGGCACTCGCCATTGAGTTGTGGCTGGGTACTTTCAAGCACCAGCGTGCCGGCGTTCAGCACTTTTCGGTCGCCGGACCAGGTCTTGCTCGCATCGTTGACCGGATCCCCGGGGTTCGCCAGGGTGATGTTCAACTGCCAACGCAGCGGTCCGGCGGACAAACGCTGAACCAGATCCTTCTCCAGAAAGTCAGCGCCCTCCGGTGCCATCGCGCCCGCCGCATCCTGAGCAACCGGGGTCATGCTCCAACGCACCGCTTGCCGCTGCCCCGCTGCGTTCACCAGGTAAAACGCATTGACGCTGTTATACGTCTCGGTCGCATAACTGGCAGAAGGTTTGGCAGTCTTGATCCAGGCAAGAAACGGCGCGGCTTCCGGGTGAGAACCGAAGAACGCCGGCACTGCCGCAGGATTCGGTTTGCCGGTGACCGGGTCCGGTGACTGCGCCTGTTGCAGTTGATAGAACGCCTCGGGCGTGCCCACCGGGAACACCGGCATGCTGTTCATCCCGGTGCGCCACTGCTGACCGTTGGCCTGGGTAAAGCGCAACGCCAGGCTGCGGATCGGTACGCTGTTGTCCGGTGCGTAAGGGTTGCCGGCAGGCAGCGCGAAACGCCCGACCACCGGGGTCCGCGCTTCATTGAACACTTGGGCGCTGGAATACTCGCGCACCTGGCCGCTGCTCTCGAAATGCCCGATCACGCACACCCCTTTGGCGTGGTTACGACGGAACCCCGGGTGCACGCCGTTGTTTTTCTCCAGCACATTGATCAACGCTTTCGGCGTCAGGCGCTGTGGGTCGAGTGTGCCGTTGACGTAGGCAAAAGCCCCGGCCAGCGCGGCGACCACCACGGCAATGCCGGTCAGGCGCAACGTCAGGCTCGCGGTGCTCAGGGGCGGCCGAGACGGCCCTGTTGTAGATGAGCGATCAACCATGAAAGTCTCCGGGGCCGTAGGCCACAGGGGGAAAGAGCTATGAGACGAACGTCACGTAGGATTATTCCCCCTGAACTGTAGTTTCTTTCAAAGCACCGCTAGCGACGAATCCTCAAGGTTGGTCAAACCGGGTTAAAACTCGGCTCACGCTTCTGCAAAAAAGCCTGCATACCTTCCTGTTGCCCCTGCGTGGCAAACAAACCATGAAACACTCTTCGCTCAAAAAGAAGGCCCTCACGCAGCCCTGACTCCAGCGCCCGGTCCACTGACTCGCGCGCAGCGAGTGTGGCGGTTTTGGCGAAACCGGCAATGATCTGCGCTGCGGCCAAGGATTGCTCCAGCAGATCGCTGGCAACGATGACCCGCGACACCAATCCTGCCCGCTCGGCCTCTTCGGCCGACATCGAGCGTCCGGTCAAAATCATGTCCATGGCCTTCGACTTGCCGATCAGGCGCGTGAGACGTTGGGTCCCGCCCATTCCAGGCATCACCCCCAACCTGATTTCCGGTTGGCCAAAACGAGCGTTATCGGCAGCAAAGATCAGATCGCACATCATGGCCAACTCACAGCCGCCACCGTATGCATAACCGGCAACAGCGGCCAGCTTGGGCGTACGCAACGCGGCAAAGGCTTCCCAATCGGCGAAATAATCCTCATGGACCATGTCCAGGTAAGATTTTCCGTACATCTCCTTGATGTCGGCACCCGCCGCAAAAAAATCCGCTGTCCCGGTGATCACGAAACAGCCGACTCCGGGGTCGCGGTCCAGCCGTTGCAAGGTGTCCAGCAGTTCGCGCATCAGGGCCGAACTCAAAGCATTCCTGGTCAGCGGCCGATTAAGACGAATCAATACGACTCGATCATGACGTTCGATCAATGTGTGCATGGTGATCTCATTAAATAGATGTGAAATGTTTGAATGAAAAAACGCTCTTGGCACACTTCAGGAATCCCAGATTGCGCCATACGCCGGAATGCCCCGCCCCTCCATTTCCTCAACCACTCGCTGGGTGAGCGTCTGGTTCGAAATGCAGATCACCGCCTCGGCACCGAACGAGCAAACCGCGTCATAAGCCAGTTGCACAAGGTCTGGCTTGCCGAGCACATCGGTGTCCCAGATCAAGGCATCAGGATTGGCCCGCAGGATCTCTTCCACCAGTTCGTCACCGTAGGTTTTTCGCGGGCTGCGGGTCGACCAGACCAGCCGTATCGGTACTTGCCTGGCCAACAAATGGGGCAACACCGGGCCGATGCCGCTGCCCGTGGCGATGTACACCACCGATTTGAACAGGGTTTCGATGTGCGCCACGCCAGCGGTGGTAATGCCTTTGACCCAGACATGCGTCGGCATTTGCTCGATGAACTCGCCGGTCCAATCACCTGCCCGGGAAATGATCAGGCGAAAACCCGCTTCACCCGGTGCGGGAATATTGGCAAAGGAATGCCACTCCATCAGCGGGTTGAGACTGATGGCGTTGGAGGAGCCGGCAAACGGCGTGACATGGTCAAAACGGGCTATTACCGCATGAGAAGAAGGCCTGATCAGTTGCACCGGCACTTTGCGCAGACGAAACCATGGCAAGGCGATGCTGAACGTCAGCACAATCAGCATCCAGAATGCCACCGACGTCGACAGCGCCTCGCTCACGGAGGCCTGCGGGTTCTGGTCCCGGGTAAACAGAACGCTCCATACCCAGAACAGGGCAAGTGCGGTCCACCCACCAAAGCGGTGCATTCGCTCGAAGCCGTTGTGAAAACGCCCGCGAATCCGCGGGTGAGCCATGACGGCCACCAGCAGCAAGATCCCCAGCAACCCGGTGCTCACCCCGAGCAGCGCCAGGGAAACGCCGCCCAAGCTTTCAGTCCAATGCCAGGCCAGGGAGCCGATCAACACCGCGAACCAGCCAATCGCCGCCAGCGCCCCGCCACTGTGCAAGCCGCCGAAGTGGTAAACCTTGGCCAGTGAGCGGCGTATCACAAGCGGCCAGGAAGTGGGCGCCCGGGTTGCCAGCCAGAACAGCAGATTGATGATGTATTGCTGGCGAATCAAAATCGCCAGCGACAGATTCGCCACCACCAATCCCGACAGCGCCTCAAGGACTATCCCCGTGGATGTCCACCACTGCCCGGCGGTCAACCCATGCGCCAGTGCCGCGATATTGAGTGCAAGCACCAGCGCTACGAGGCGGTTGTAATGCGAGAATATCGGCAACGTCCCCAATCGCCGCCACAGCACGCGCTTGACCGGCAGCGCGGTATCCGGATTCCCCCCCTTCATGCGCCCACCCCTTGCCGGGTCGTCGCGTCGGCCTGGTGCGTCATCGCCCACTCCAGCAGCAAGCGTTTGTCGACCTTGCCGCGTGAGGTCAGCGGAATGTGCTCCACAGCGAGGATCAGCGAAGGGACGCAATAATAGGCAAGCCGCTCTTCACAGCGTCGTCTTGCATCATCGATGTCCGTGGTAACGGGATAGACGAAGGCCACCAGATGGCGACTGTCGAGTTTCAACGTGACCGCCCGCTCGCAGCGATCAGATGACTCCAGAGCCGCAGAAACAGAGTCGAGCTCCACCCGAAACCCTCTGACCTTGACCTGGTCATCGACACGTCCCAGGTGTTCAAGTTCGCCGTTCACTGTCCAGCGCCCCAGATCACGTGTGCGAAACATCATCCGGCCCTGCCCCAGAAACGGATCGGGCCGATAGCGTTCGGCGGTCAGCGTCGGGTTACTCAAATAACCGGCGGTCACACAGTCGCCGCCAGCCCACATCTCACCTTGCTCACCCGCCTGACAGAGCTGGCCCGCCTCATCCAGCACGTACACCGTGTTGTTGGGCGTGGGTTTGCCGATCGTCAATGCACCTGCGCCCCTGTAATGCTGCATGGTGTTGACGATCGTGGTTTCGGTCGGGCCGCAGGCATTGTAAAAAGTGCAGAACGAGGACCAGCGATCAGCCAGGGGTTGAGGACAAGGCTCCCCGGCAAGGGCCACGACCTTGACTTGCTGACACCGCAATGGATCGAGTGTGCCGAGTATCGAAGGTGTAGCGATCAGCACGTCGCATTGTTCGGCCGTCTGGGCGATGTCCTTGCCACGGATCATCAAGGTCGCACCATGAGCCAGGCACCCGAGTATTTCCCAGGCCGCCATGTCAAAGGCGATGTTAAGTATCTGTCCGACCTTGAGCCCAGGCCGCATGCCGAGATTGCCAGGGGCTGTCAGCAAAATATTGCACACATTGCGGTGGGTCACCCGAACCCCATTGGGCAGGCCGGTGGTGCCGGAGGTAAACAGCACGAAACACAACCGGTCCGGGGTCGATGACAGCGAACAGGCCACATTCAGGTCATCAGCGGGTGTTGACGCAACCGCCATGAACTCATCGAGGCAAATGCAGTGTTGCTGCGACGTCAGGGGAATTCGCGACTCGAGGCTCGACAGTGTCAGCACCACCCGCGTCGAGGCCACGTCCATGATGTGGCGCAATTGCGCAGTGGGAGTAATCCCTACGTGCTGAGGGATGTAGGCAGCACCCACTTTCAATGCGGCCAACATTCCCGCCAGCATCGGGATCGAACGCTCCACAAACAAGGCCACGTGATCGCCCGGGGCGACGCCCTGCTGACGCAACAGCGTGGCCAGTCGGTTGGCCTGCCGGTTCAGTTCACCATAGGTGATGGTTTCGCCCTCACAATGGGCGGCAATGCCCTGAGGTCTGGCGGCGGCTTGCGCCTCGATGGCGTGATGGATCAGAAGATACTCAGGCTCAACCGTCGGCCCACGACCGAACTGCGGCCACACGTCATCGGTGTTGTTGTCCGGAAGCAGCGAACACATCGATGCCGACTCAAGGGAAATTTTGCACTCTTGCATGTTAAAAATTCTCTTCAGGCTCAATATTTACGTTCAAGCACGGGTGGTTCTGCGCAGCCTGGTGAGAGGCTGGGCTGACTGCCTGAGCTTGCTGCATGGGTTGAGCCGCGAAGTTCGATGCCATTACATGGATTACAAACCCCTCAGAAATCTCCTACACAAATAAGTAATGGTTTTCCCCGACGAAGGAATAAACCACAGTGGCCGGCGTCCTTCTTGTCAGTGCCATTCATCACAGCCAGAGAACACGCCATTTCCATGAACAACATCGACGGACAATTGCGTGAAATCATTCCCAGGCTGCGGCGCTTCGCCGTGTCGCTGACGCGCAACCCCAGCAGTGCCGACGATCTGGTGCAGGCAAGCCTGGAACGAGCGCTGTCGAATTGGAGCGCTAAACGTCCGGAGGGCGACCTGCGGGCCTGGCTGTTTTCGATTCTTTATCGGCAGTTTCTCGACGCCCACCGCCGCTCCCGGCGGTATGCGCGGATGCTCGAATTCTTTACCGGGCGCGACGATGCGCAGCCTTCGGTAGAACGCACGGTAATCGCCCAGTCGACCCTGCAAGCCTTCGATCAGCTCAACACCGAACAGCGCGCGCTGCTGCTCTGGGTGTCGGTCGAAGGCATGAGTTACAAGGAGGTCGCCGAGATTCTCGACGTCCCCATCGGCACCGTGATGTCACGCCTGTCCCGCGCGCGTCAGGCCTTGCGCCAGCTCAGTGACGGCGAAATCACCCGCCCTTCCCTGCGGAGACTCAAATGATCAGCCTGCCTCCCAACGAGCGTGACCTGCACGCCTACGTCGATCACCAACTCAGCGATGCCGACCGACATCAAGTGGAAATTTATCTGGCCGGCAACGCCGAAGTGGCCGCACAAGTACGCGCCTGGCAGCAAGACGCCCAACAATTGCGCGCAGCCCTGAGCGGCGCCTTGCAGCAACCGGCCAACCCGCAACTTGACCCGGCGCTGATTCGCCAGCGCCTCAAACGCCAGTCCCGCCGTCATCTGGCCAGTGCCGCGATGTTGTTGATTGCGGTCAGCGTCGGCGGATTGGGCGGTTGGCACGCGCGGGAGATGACTCTGGTCAGCCCCCCACTGCCGATGGCCGATGCGATGCAGGCCTACCGACTGATTGCCCAGCAAGGCATGCTGCCGGCGGATTACCAAGTCAGCGACGATGGCGACATGCAGGGTTGGCTCGACCGCTATTTCAGCCAGGCCCATCGCCTGCCGAACTTGGCGGGGGCAGGCTACAAACCGGTCAGCGGCCGTTTGCTCAGTACCGAACAAGGGCCGGCAGCGATGGTGGTCTACGAAGATCAGGGCGGCCACAAAGTCAGCTTTTACGTCCGTCCGCCGGGACCGAAAAACTTCCTCCTGCCCCGCGGCAGCCGCAGCGACGGCGAACTGCAGGCCGAGTATTGGTCGGATGCCGGGTACAACTACGCGATGGTCAGCCCGAGTGACACACCGGCGGCGCAGATACTCAAGCAGACACTGAAGTTCTGATCCGGGTTGTGGTCACCCCTGCCCAAACACCTGCGAAGGCCTGCGCAACAGCGGGTCGAACGGGTTGATCCGCGGCCCGATCAACGCCGCTTCGCGCTTGAGCATTTCCACCACGGTCGGCAAACGATCCGGCCCCAGGCGATCACTGATCGTGGCTACGCTCAACGCCGCCACCGCCCGGCCGTCGCGATCGAGGATCGGCACGGCCACGCCGGCCATGCCCTGCAACACGCCGGTGTTGCGCCCGGCGTACCCGAGCGCGCGCACATTCTCGACTTCCGAGCGCAGGAACACTTCGTCGTACAGGTGAAAATCCTTGAGCCGCGGCAAGTTGTAGTGAATCACCGTGTCGCGTTCCTCTTGCGGCAGGAATGCCAGAATCGCCAGGCTGCCCTGACCCACGCCGAGCGCCACCCGCCCGCCGATGTCACCGGTAAATGTGCGGATCGGAAACGGCCCTTCACTGCGGTCCAGACAGATCGCATCAAAGCCACTGCGCGCCAGCAAAAACAGCGAATCGCCCAGCGATGCCGATAACCGCAGCAATGCCGGCCGCGCCAGTTCTCGCAGGTTGTTGGTATTGCCGGCGCGGGCCGCCAAGGCAAAAAACTCCAGGCTCAGGCGATAGCGTTTGCTGCGGGCGTCCTGCTCGACCATGCCCTCGTCCATCAAGCTGCGCAGCAAGCGGTGGGTAGTCGGTTGCGACAAGCCGATGCGCTGCGCCAGTTGCGTCACGCGTTCGCCGCCCTCGACGGTGTCACCCAGGCTGCGCAGCACCGCAAACAGTCTTGAGACCGCACCGACACCGACTTCATTTTTGTTTTCATTCCGATCAGTGGAATCTGACATTTGATTTCTCATCAATAAATTTACTCACTGAATAAAACTGAAAATAGTCATCGCTTCAGTGAAATAGGTTATTGAGCCCATCCTATTCTTCGTCCTACTCTGCGTCCATACAGGGGCGATTCGAACAACAACGGCAGCCGACACATGTCGAGCGCCAACACCCCCCGCAACATCTTTTCGTATCTGCCCATACAAAAAAGCGCGCCGTTGGCGACGCATAACAATCTCAGGTGGAGCGCAGTCATGGCCTTTGTGCAGCTTGAAAACCTCGGCAAACGATATGGCGAGATCGACGCAGTCGTCGCCACCAACCTGTCGGTGGAAAAAGGCGAGTTCGTCTCACTGCTCGGCCCCTCCGGCTGCGGCAAAACCACCACCCTGCAAATGATCGCCGGCTTCGTCGAAGTCAGCAGCGGACGCATTGTGCTGGACGGTCGCGACATCACCCACGCCAAACCCGCCAGCCGTGGCCTGGGCGTGGTATTCCAGAGTTACGCGCTGTTCCCGCACATGACCGTGCAAGACAACGTCGCCTTCGGCCTGCGCATGCGCAAAGTGCCCAACGGTGAGTTGCAGCAACGGGTGGACCGAGTGCTGAAACTGGTTCGCCTGCACCAGCACGCCGAGCGTTACCCGCGAGAGCTTTCCGGCGGCCAGCGCCAGCGTGTTGCTCTGGCCCGGGCGTTGGTGATCGAGCCGCCGGTGTTGCTGCTCGACGAACCGCTGTCCAACCTCGACGCCAATTTGCGCGAAGAGATGCAGTTCGAAATCCGCCGCATCCAGCGCGAAGTCGGGATCACCACGCTGATGGTCACCCACGACCAGTCCGAAGCGCTGTCGATCAGCGATCGGGTGGTGGTGATGCAGGCCGGGCGCATCACCCAGATCGACGCCCCTTACACCCTCTACGAACACCCGCGCACCGAGTTCATTTCCGGGTTCGTCGGCAAAGCCAATCTGCTGCCCGGTGAGCGAGATGGCGCCGGCGCGGTTCAGGTGTGCAACACCGGCAACGGTGAACTGACGTTAAGCCTGCGCCCGGAGAAAATCGATCTGCGGGAAAAAGGCCATGGTCGTCTGCAAGGCAAGATCGCCAGCCGCTTCTTCCTCGGCAGCCAATGGTTGTACGGCGTAACGACAACCCTGGGCGAACTCTGCGTGGTGCGTCGCAACGACGGCTCGGCGCCACTGGCCGAAGGCACGGCGGTCGGCCTCGACTGGGACGCGGCACTGCTGCGGGTGCTGAGTGTCGACGAGGTGTCGGCATGAATACGCTCGCCGCCATCCGTCAGGGACGCCAAGGGTATGTGTTGTCGGCGCCGGCCCTGGCGTTGTACGTCGGCCTGCTGGCGATCCCGCTGCTGCTGACGCTGGTGTTGTCGTTGAACGTCTTCGACTACAGCTCGGGGATCAACAGCGACGCCTACACCTTCGCCCATTACAGCAGCCTGCTGGGCGATCCGTACTTCTACGAGATCTTTCTGCGCACGATGTGGATCAGCGCCCTGACCACCCTGCTCTGCGTGCTGATCGGCGTGCCCGAGGCCTACATCCTCAGTCGCATGGGCGCACCGTGGCGTTCGATTTTCCTGATTCTGATCCTCACGCCGCTGCTGATTTCGGTGGTGGTGCGGGCGTTCGGCTGGAGCCTGTTGCTGGGCGCCGACGGGCTGGTCAACCAGACCTTGCAAGCCTTCGGTGGCTCGCCGATGAAGCTGCTCTACACGCCGTTCGCAGTGGTGATCGCGCTGGTCCACGTGATGCTGCCGTTCATGATCATTCCGGTCTGGACCTCGCTGCAAAAACTCGACCCGGCCGCCGAGCAGGCTGCGCTGTCACTGGGCGCCAGCCACTTCACGGTGATACGCAAAGTGGTGTTGCCGCAGGTCATGCCCGGCGTGCTCTCCGGCACCTTGATCGTGTTCGGCCTCGCGGCCAGTTCCTTCGCCATTCCCGGCCTGCTCGGCGGACGCCGGCTGAAGATGGTCGCCACGCTGATCTACGACCAGTACCTGTCGGAGCTGAACTGGCCGATGGGCGCCGCGATTGCCGTGGCCCTGCTGTTGCTCAACCTGCTGATCATGCTGTCGTGGAACCGGATGATCGAAGGCCGCTACAAGAAGTCATTGGGATAATTCGTCATGTCCAGAAACGGTCCTTTCGCCCTGCTGTTCCATGCCCTGGTGGTGCTGTTCATGCTCGCGCCGCTGGTGGTGGTGTGCCTCGTCGCCTTCACCCCGGAAAACACCCTGAGCCTGCCGACCACGGATTTCTCCCTGCGCTGGTTCCGCGCCGTGTTCGAACGCGCGGACTTTGTCGATGCGTTCTACAACAGCCTGATCCTGGCCTTCAGCGCGGCCAGTCTGGCGACGCTGATTGCGGTGCCGGCGGCGCTGGCGATCACCCGCTTCGAGTTCCCCGGACGGGACTTTTTCAACGCCCTGTTCCTGTCGCCGATCATCATTCCGCACCTGGTGCTGGGGGTGGCGTTGCTGCGCCTGTTCGCGCTGATGGGCGTCAACGGCAGCTTCGCCTGGCTGATCTTCGCGCATGTGCTGGTAATCACGCCGTATGTGTTGCGGCTGGTATTGGCGTCGGCCATCGGCCTGGACCGCAGCGCCGAACACGCCGCGCAATCCTTGGGTGCCGGGCGCTTCACGCTGTTCCGGCAAATCACCTTGCCGATGATTCTGCCGGGGGTCGCCGGTGGCTGGCTGCTGGCGTTCATCAACAGTTTTGACGAGGTCACGTTGTCGATCTTCGTCACCTCGCCGGCCACGCAAACCTTGCCAGTGCGCATGTACGTGTACGCCACCGAATCCATCGATCCGATGATGGCGGCGGTGTCGGCCCTGGTGATCGCGCTGACCGCGCTGACGATGATTCTGCTCGATCGGGTCTACGGCCTGGATCGGGTTCTGGTGGGTAAACAATGAGGGCGCCATGGCTCTGCTGAAACGACTGGCCGAAGGCGACCGCCCGGCCCTGGACTTTACCCTCGACGGCGTGCCTGCCAGTGGCTTGCTCGGCGACACCCTGCTGACCGCCGTGCTGACCTGCAGCGAACACCTGCGCGGCAGCGACTTCAGCGCCGAACCCCGCGCCGGCTTCTGCCTGATGGGCGCCTGCCAGGACTGCTGGGTACGCCTGGGCGATGGCCGCCGGGTGCGGGCGTGTTCGACGCAGCTTGAGGCCGGCCAGCAGGTCAGCCGCGAACCGGGGCGCTCGGTATGAACGCTGTGGTGATCATCGGCGCCGGCCCTGCCGGGATTCGTGCGGCGCAGACGCTGGTGGCGCATGGCGTGCGCCCGGTTCTGCTGGACGAAGCCGCACGCGGTGGCGGGCAGATTTATCGGCGGCAGCCGGTGAACTTCAAGCGCTCGCCCGTCAAGTTGTATGGCTTCGAAGCCCCCAAGGCCAACGCGCTGCATCGAACCATCGACGAACTGCGCGAGCAACTCGACTACCGCCCCGACACGCTGGTGTGGAACGCCGAGGCCAACGCGCTCGACACTTTGCGCGAGGGCCGCGCCATACGTGTGGCGTTCTCCCGGGTGATTGTCGCCACGGGCGCCATCGACCGGATTCTGCCGGTGCCGGGCTGGACGTTGCCGGGGGTGTACAGCCTCGGCGCGGCGCAGATCGCCTTGAAGTTTCAGGGCTGTGCCATTGGTGAACGCGTGGTGTTCGCCGGCAGCGGACCGTTGCTGTACCTGGTGGCGTATCAATACGCCAAGGCCGGTGCCAACGTGGTCGCGGTGCTCGACAGTTCGCCGTTCAGCGCTCAGGCTCGTGCCCTGCCCGGTCTGTTGTCGCAACCGGCTACCCTCGCCAAAGGCCTCTATTACCGTACCTGGCTGACCGCCCACAGCATCCCGGTGCATCAAGGCGCCAGCCTGTCAGGCATCGATGGCCAACAGCGTGTGCAATCGCTGATCTGGCGCAACGCAAAAGGCCAACATCGAATCGACTGCGACGCTGTCGCCTTCGCCCATGGTCTGCGCAGCGAAACCCAACTCGCCGACCTGCTGGGCTGCGAATTCACCTGGAACCCGCTCAACCGCGCCTGGCTGCCACAGCGCGACAGTGCCGGGCGCAGCAGTGTCGCCGAGGTGTACCTGGCTGGCGACGGCGCCGGCATCATGGGTGCCGACGCGGCGGAAATGGCCGGTGAACGGGCAGCCCTCGCCTTGCTCGAAGACAGCGGTCACCTGCTCCCGCCGCAACGTGCCACCCAGCTGGAACAGTCGCTGAAAGATATCGGCAGATTCCGCCAGGGCCTTGAGCGTGCCTTTGCCTTCCCCGAAAGCTGGGCCGCTGACGCTGCGGATGACCTGATGATCTGTCGCTGCGAAGAAGTACGCGCCGGCGACATCCGCCAGGTGGTGCGCGAAGGTCATTGGGAGATCAACCGGGTCAAGGCCCATTGCCGGGTCGGCATGGGTCGCTGTCAGGGCCGGATGTGCGGGGCCGCCGCCGCGGAAATCATTGCCTGCGAAAGTCAGCGTTCCGTAGCCGAAATCGGTCGGTTGCGGGCTCAGGCACCGATCAAACCCTTGCCGTTCGGTCTGGAGGTCGAGCCATGATCGAAGTCGAGGCAGTCATCATTGGCGGCGGCATTGTCGGGGCTTCCGCCGCCCTGTTTCTGAGCAAGGCCGGCCGACGTGTGGCGCTGCTGGAACGGGACTTTTGCGGCTCGCATTCCAGCGGCGTGAACTATGGCGGCGTGCGTCGTCAGGGCCGACCGTTGTCGCAATTGCCGTTGTCGCAACGGGCCCATGAAATCTGGGGACAGTTGCCACAACTGATCGGCATCGACGGCGAGTACCAGCGCAGCGGTCACTTGAAACTCGCCCGCAGTCTCAACGATTTACGAGCGTTGCAGGATTACGCCGCCAGCAGCCAGGGGTTCGGCCTCGATTTGCAACTGTTCGACCGCAGTGAGTTGCGCGCACGTTTTCCGTGGGTCGGAGACGTAGCGGTCGGTGCTTCGCTGTGCCCGGACGATGGCCACGCCAACCCGCGCCTGGTGTCTCCGGCGTTCGCCCAAGCGGCACGTCGGCATGGCGCGCAGGTGCATGAGCAATGCGCAGTCACGGCGGTGGAACACGATGGTCAGCGCTTTCGCGTCAGCACTCAAACCGGCCTCGAACTGCGCGCCCCCTGGCTGCTGAACTGCGCCGGCGCCTGGGCCGGCAACCTTGCCGCGCAATTCGGTGAAGCGGTGCCGATGCACGCCGGGCACCCGGCGATGCTGGTCACCGAGCCGTTACCGTTGGTGATGAATGCCAGCACCGGCGTCGAAGGCGGCGGCATCTATGCCCGTCAGGTCGCGCGGGGCAATTGTGTGTTGGGCGGCGGCCAGGGCTTTGCCCTTGATGGTGCCCGCGCCCGACCTGGTCAGAGCGCGGTGATCGAGATCCTGCGTCAGGCCGTCGAGCTCTACCCGTTTCTTGAAGGCGCCCAGGCGATTCGTACCTGGAGCGGCACCGAAGGTTATTTACCCGACCGCCAACCGGTGATCGGTCACAGCAGCACGCAACTCGGTCTGTTGCACGCATTCGGCTTTGCCGGCGCGGGCTTTCAGATCGGGCCTGCGGTGGGCCAGGCGCTCACCGAGATCATCTGTAGCGGCGCGTCAAAGACGCCGCTGAATGCGTTTTCCATCACCCGGTTTCACTCCATCTCCGTAGCTTGATAGAGGAAGGTCGCGCCAATGAATAACCTCAAACGCACTGCACTGCTCGGTTTGTCCTGCATGAGCGCCCTGCTCACGGTCACTCAGGCCCACGCCGAGCCGACGCTTTACCTGGGCATGAACGGCGGGACCATGGAGCGGCTCTACGCCGACAAGGTGCTGCCGGTTTTCGAGAAAGCCAATAACGTCAAAGTGGTGATCGTGCCGGGAACCTCCGCCGATATTCTGGCCAAGGTCCAGGCCAGCAAAGGCAACCCGCAATTGCACGTGATGTTCCTCGACGACGGCATCATGTACCGCGCCATCGCCATGGGCTTGTGCGACAAACTCGAAGACAGCCCGACCCTGGCGCAGATTCCGCCCAAGGGCCGCATCAAGGATCAAGCGGTGGCGGTCAGCCTCGGCGTTACCGGGTTGGCGTACAACACGCGGCTGTTCAAGGAAAAAGGCTGGAACGCGCCAACCTCCTGGATGGACATGGCCGATCCTCGATACAAGGACAAGGTTGTGTTCCAGTCGATGGCCTCCTCGACCTTCGGCCTGCACGGTTTCCTGATGTTCAACCGGATTCAGGGTGGTAGCGAAACCAACGTCGAACCGGGGTTCAAGGCCTGGCCGAACACCGTCGGGCGCAACGTGCTGGAGTACATTCCGAGCTCGGCGAAAATCTCCGAAATGCTCCAGACCGACGAAGCGGCGCTGTTCCCGCTGACCCCGACCCAGGTCACCGCGCTGAAACTCAAGGGCATGCCGGTGGAATATGCGCAGCCGAAGGAAGGCTCGGTGGTGCTCAACGTGGCCGAATGCGCCATCGCCAACAACACCCAACCGGAACTGGCGCAGAAACTCGCAGCCTTCTTGCTGACACCTGAAGCACAGGCTGCGGCGCTTGAAGACGGCGATCAGATTCCGTCGAACCCGAATACGCCAACCACCGACAAGACCCGCGGTCAGGTCGAGGCGATGAAGCGCTATCTGGAGACAGCGATTGCCATCGATTGGGATCAGGTCAACGAACAGCGCCCGGCATGGAATGATCGGTGGAATCGCAGTATCGAGCGTTAACCTCGAAGATCAAAAGATCGAAATCCTGTAGGAGCGAGGCTTGCCCGCGAAGAATGCACCGCGTTTTTTCGTATCACCGCATCATCGTTCTTCGCGGGCAAGCCTCGCTCCTACAGATTTTATCGGCAGCAGTGGAAGGGAAATTACCCACTTGGTTAAACTACGCCGCCGCGGCTCAGGGGGAGCCGGCCTGAAGATTACGGGGTGACATCACATTGGCCGTACGACCGCCCAACCGTCCGCAACTCACACCACGCTGGTCCGCGCTACGCCGTTTTTTCGGCAAGGCATTCGCGGCGCCAACCAGTGGCAGCGCGCAAGGCCGGGTGATCCACGACTACTTCCGCCACAAGGCCCATGTTCAGGGCTACACCCTCAGCCACAGCCAGTTGCGCGTGATCGACTGCATGGCGCAGCACGCATCGGCGCTGCCGGGGTCATCGGCGCCACTCCCCGGGCTTTACCTCCATGGTGCGGTCGGGCGCGGCAAGAGCTGGCTGCTCGACGGATTTTTCCAGGCCATCCCCGTCACGGCAAAACAGCGCCTGCACTTCCATGAGTTTTTTGCGCAATTGCACCAGGGCATGTTCAGCCATCGCGATCAGCCCGATGCGCTGGCAACCACCCTCGACGAACTGCTGCAAGACTGCCGGGTGCTGTGTTTCGATGAATTCCATGTGCATGACATCGGCGATGCGATGCTCATCACCCGGCTGTTCAAGGCGCTGTTTCGCCGGGGGATTCTGCTGCTGGTGACCTCAAACTACCCGCCGGAAGGTTTACTGCCCAACCCGCTCTACCACGCTCGTTTCAAACCGGTGATCGACCTGATCAACACGCGCATGCAGGTGATGGAAGTCGGCGGCCCCCACGATTACCGCAGTCAGGCGCGACCCCATGCGCAGCAGCTGTTTACCCAGGGCCAGTACGTCTGGCCGGCCACGGTGACCCAACGTCAGGCGCTGCACCTGCTCGAACACGACGCACCGCCCATTCGACTGCCCGTCGGGACACGGCACCTTCATGCCCGATACTGCGAAGGGCGAACCATCGGCTTCACCTTCGCCGACCTGTGCGAACACCCCACCGCCGTCATGGACTACCTGGAACTGTGCCGGCGCTTCGACCGCTGGATCATCGACAAACTGCCCAGCCTCGCCGACTGTTCAATCGCCGCCCAGCAACGCTTCATCAACCTGATCGACGTCTTGTACGACCAGGACAAACACCTGATTCTGCTCGGCCACCAGTCATTGCGCGAATGCCTGGATGGCGATGCCATCGACCTGGCGCGCACGCGCAGCCGGTTGGGGCAGTTGCTGGAGGTCAGGGAACTCGCCTGACAGCCACCACCACTTTCCCGCTATCATGTCGCCCATTTCCAGGCCCCCGCGCCTTCCTTCAGATCAATAGCGAACCTGCCTATGCACACCCTCGCACAACTGCGCGCCGGCCAATTGTCGGGTATCACCCGCCTGGACCTGGTCTGTGGCCTGACCGAATTCCCCCGGGAAATATTCGACCTGGCGGACTCGCTGGAAGTGCTCAACCTCAGCGGCAACGCCTTGCGCAGCCTGCCGGACGATCTGCACCGCCTGACCCGTTTGCGCGTGCTGTTCTGCTCGGACAATCAGTTCACCGAACTGCCCGCCTGCCTCGGCCAGTGTACGGCACTGACGATGATCGGTTTCAAGGCCAACACCATCGAACACGTGCCGGCCGCCGCCCTGCCGCCGCTGTTGCGCTGGCTGATCCTGACCGACAACCGCATCACAGATTTGCCAACCGAGCTGGGCGAGCGCCCGCACCTGCAAAAACTCATGCTCGCCGGCAACCGCTTACAGCGCTTGCCCGAGAGCCTGAGCCAGTGTCATCGACTTGAGCTGATCCGCATTGCCGCCAATCAGCTCAGCGAGCTTCCCGAATGGCTACTGACCCTGCCGAGCTTGACCTGGCTGGCCTACGCCGGCAACCCATTGGAAACCGAAGCCGATGCGGCGGCACTTGAAGCCACGACGAGCATTCCCTGGTCCGAGCTGAGCCTGGAGCAGAAACTCGGCGAAGGCGCGTCGGGGGTCATTCATCAGGCGTTGTGGGAGCAGACAAAACAGGTCGCGGTAAAACTCTACAAAGGCGAAATGACCAGCGACGGCTCGCCGTTGCACGAAATGAACGCCTGCATCACTGCCGGCATTCACCCCAACCTGATCCGGGTCGAAGGGCGGATCGTCGGGCATCCGCAGGCGCAGGCCGGGCTGGTGATGCAACTGATCGATCCGAGCTACCGCAACCTGGCCAGCCTGCCGAGCCTGGCGTCCTGCTCCCGTGACATCTATGCCGACGACACCCGGTTCAGCGCCGGCGTGGCAATGCGCATCGCCAGTGGCATCGCCTCGGTGGCCGAACACCTGCACCGCCAAGGCATCACCCACGGCGACCTCTATGGCCACAACATTCTGTGGAACGAGCATGGCGATTGTCTGTTGGGGGATTTTGGCGCGGCATCTTTCCATGCCACCTCGGACAGCCTTGAAAGCCGCGCGCTGCAACGGATCGAGGTACGGGCGTTCGGGATTTTGCTGGGGGAATTGCTGGAGCGGATCGACTCGGGGTTGAGCGCAGAACAGCGGGTCGCGTTAGAGGATTTACAACAGCGCTGCTGTCAGCCGGACGTGTTGGCGCGGCCGGGGTTCAGTGAGGTGGTGCGGGAGTTGAATGGATCCTGACCCGCAAAGATAGAACTGTGGCGAGGGGGCTTGCCCCCGTTCGGTTGCGCAGCAGCCGTCGCTTTTGGGGTCGCTTCGCAACCCAACGGGGGCAAGCCCCCTCGCCACAAGCAAGCCCTCACCACAGGTTAAATCACAACGGTCAGAACCGCTTAACCCGCCAACCCGACAAACATGTCCTGCACGTCATCGTGGTTATCGAGGCCTTCGAGGAACGCTTCGACTTCTGCCATCTGCTCGTCGCTCAAGCCGCTCACCGGGTTCTTCGGCTGATAACCCAACTTGGCCGACAACACGGTGAAGCCTTGCTCCGGCAGCGCTTTCTGTACCGCATCCAGGTCCGCAGGGTCGGTCAGGAACAGCGTCGCGCCGTCTTCGCCCGGTTCGAAATCCTGGGCGCCGGCTTCGATCGCGGCCATTTCCGGATCGGCGTCAGGGCTGTCCGGGGACGCCTCGATCATGCCGACGTGGTTGAAGTCCCAGGCCACCGAACCGGAAGCGCCCAACTGACCCTTGCGGAACGCCACGCGGATTTCAGCGACGGTGCGGTTGATGTTGTCAGTCACGCATTCAACGATCAGCGGCACTTGATGCGGTGCGAACCCTTCATACGTCACGCGATGGTATTGCACGGTTTCGCCGAGCTGGCCGGAGCCTTTCTTGATCGCGCGTTCCAGGGTTTCGCGAGGCATCGAGGCTTTTTTCGCCTGTTCGACCACCAGACGCAGGTGTGCGTTGGTGGCGGTATCGGCACCGTTGCGCGCAGCAATGGTGATTTCCTTCACCAGTTTGCCGAAGATCTTGCCCTTGGCGTTGGCTGCCGCTTCTTTGTGTTTAACCTTCCACTGTGCGCCCATTACTCACTCTCTTGATCTGTGGCGCCGAGACATCTATTGGCCGACGCGTAGCGCAAGTTTATACGGCCTAAAGATGCCAATCGACCAAAAATTCCAACATCTTCAGCCGATGACCGATCGACATCTTCAACAGTGTTTGTAGGGCAATTCTGAAAAGTCGATTTGCGGTGACGCTTCAGGGCTGTGGTTTCGTACCCTCTGCGCCCGTTCTCCATGGCAGAAGCGCATTCGATGCACAACGACAAGGAAAGTCCCTACACCTTGACACTCCTCGACGGTGGTCTGAGTTTGCAGGTATTGCAGTTCAATGGCCGCGAAGGCCTCAACCAGCCCTATCGATTCGACATCGAGGTGATCGGCCTCGCACCGGCGATGAACCTGCACCGGTTGCTGCAACAACCAGCGTTCCTGAGGCTGTCGGCTGATCAGGGCATTCATGGCGTGATCCACAGCGTCAGCCGCGAACATCGCGGCCCGTATCGGGTCGGCTACTCACTGGTGCTGGCGCCCCATCTGCAACGACTTCAGTTGCACAGCTCGCGTCGGGTATTTCATCGTCTCAGCGTGCCGGCGATCATGCGTCAGTTACTGGAGAAGCATCGGCTGCCCGAGCATAGCTATCGCTTCGACCTGACCTGCGGCCACTACCCGCTGCGGCCCTTTTGCATTCAGTACGATGAGAGCGATCTGGCCTTCATGCAGCGGCTGTGTGAAGAAGAAGGCATCCACTTCCACTTCGAGCATCAGCCCGACGGGCACCTGCTGGTTCTGGCCGACGACAGCCTGAGTTTCCCGCAGGAACCGCTGCTGATGCCGTTCCATACCGACGTGCTCAACGACCCGCTCTTGCCGGCGATCAGCGAACTGTTCCAGCGCCATGACCCGGCCCCCGCCCCGGCACAATGGGATGCCAGAAACCGCGGCGCGCAGGTGATTGGCGATGGCGCGGCCAACCACCCGCTCGCCGGAACGGGCCCGGTTACGGCAAGACTTGCGCCCGAACAGCTTCATCGCGAACAGCTGGGCCGCCGCACGCTGGAACGCCTGCGTTGCCAGCATCGGCAGATCCACGGCCAAAGCACCCTGAACGAGCTGCGCAGCGGACGAATCGTGCAAGTGGCGCAGCACCCGCTCTCGAGCTTCAACGATCAGTGGCTGCTCACCGACATCCAGCACCAGGGGCTGCAGCCGTCGATTCTCGCCGAGGACAAGCCCGGCCATGACATGGCCCGGCGCTACAGCAATCGTTTCACCGCCATTCCCTGGTCAACGGTATTCAGGCCGACGCTCAAACAGGTCAGGCCGAGCATCCCGGGCTATCAGACCGCCCGGGTGCTGGGCCCCGTCGGGCAACCGGCGGCATTCGATGAGCAAGGCCGAATACAGGTCTGCTTGTGGCCGAAACCGGGGTTCGAGGCGGATGAGTCCGTTGGGCTCTGGCTACCGGTCGCCCTCGCAGCACCGGACGGTCGGATCGATCCGTCCAGGCTGCCCATGGCCGGCACCGAAGTGTTGGTCAGTTTTCTCGACAGCGACCCGGACCGGCCGGTGTTGTGTGCCGGCATGAGCCACCTCCAGCCTTCCCGGCCCGCTCCCGAACCACGCCGCGATGCGCATCTACTGCTCGATTGGCTGATCAACCGCTCGGATCCCATGCCGTGATTTTACCGGGCCGCTCCCACAGGAATTTATGCTGGCCGCCAACCTTGTGTACGACGCAAAACCTGTGGGAGCGTGGCTTGCCCGCGATAGCCACGCCGCGCTCTACCCGACGGGCGCCAGCCCAAAAAACGCCTGTATCAAGCGCAAATCCCGCCGCCGTTCCATACAACCGATCATGTGCCGATTGACCAGCCCCTCGCCAATGATCGGCACCGCCGCCACCCGTGGGTCGTGACTGACTTCCACCGACGACACCACGCCCACGCCCAACTCGGCGGCCACTGCCTCGGTCACGGCCTCGCGACTGTCCAGTTCCAGCAACACCCGTGGATTGACCCGGGCTTGAATGCACGCCTCGTCGAACGTGCGTCGGGTAATCGAACTCGGCTCGCGCAACACCATGATCACCTGGTCCAGCGCCTTGAGCGGCACCCCTTTCGACTGCTGCGCCCACGGATGACCAGCAGGCACCAACGCGCAAATCCTCGACTCGCTCAACCCTTGCAGATGCAACCCTTTGCGCGGCTCGACTTCGGTCAGCACCGCCACGTCGGCATGCTCCGACAACAACGCCGCGAGGGTTTCCTGGGCATTGCCCAACCGCAGGTTCACGGTAATCCCCGGATAACGCGCACGCAGGCTGGCGAGCATCGGCATGACCATGTGCGGGCCATCCGCCGCCACTTCCAGGCGCCCGGTGAGTAGCTGCCGGTTGGCCTCCAGCATCGCCTGCGCTTCTTCGGCCAGGCCGAACATTGCCCGGGTGATCGCCGCGAGCTTGGTGCCCTCTTCCGTCAACTCGACCCGCCGCGCGGTGCGGCGCAACAAGGTGATCTGGTAACGCTCCTCCAGCGCCTTGATGTGCCCGGTGACCGCCGGTTGGCTGATGAACAGGCGTGCGGCGGCGCGGGTGAAGCTGCCCTCGCGGGCCACGGCATCGAAGGCACGCAGCTGGAACAGATTCATGAATAACTCTCACTGATGATTGGCATAACAACAAACAATTTGATTGATAGCACGTCGAATTGCAATTTATGCCCCGTAGTTTCATCCCACTGAGCTTTTGCAAGGACACAAGAATGCATACTGCCGAGCCCATCCTGCTCACCCCCGGCCCATTGACCACATCGCAACGTACCCGTCAGGCGATGATGGTCGACTGGGGTTCATGGGATGACCGCTTCAACCAATTGACCGCCAGCCTGTGCGAGCAATTGCTGGTGATCATCAACGGCGGCGACAGCCACCACTGCGTGCCCCTGCAAGGCAGCGGCACGTTCGCGGTCGAAGCGGCGATCGGCACGCTGGTGCCCCGGGACGGTAAAGTGCTGGTGCTGATCAACGGCGCCTACGGCAAACGCCTGGCGAATATCTGCGAAGTGCTCGGCCGCTCGTTCAACACCTTCGAAACCGCCGAAGACGAACCGACCACCGCCGTCGACGTCGACCGCTTGCTGCGGGCCGACGCCAGCATCACCCATGTCGCCTTGATTCACTGCGAAACCAGCACCGGCATCCTCAACCCGCTGGCAGAAATCGCCCACGTCATCGAGCAGCACGGCAAACGCCTGATCATCGACGCCATGAGCTCGTTTGGCGCCCTGCCGATCGATGCGCAACAGGTGCCGTTCGACGCCCTGATCGCCGCCTCGGGCAAATGCCTGGAGGGCGTGCCGGGGATGGGTTTCGTCTTCGCTCGCAAAGAAGCGCTGGCGAACGCCGCCGGCAACTCGCACTCGCTGGCGATGGACTTGTTCGATCAGCACAGCTACATGGCCAAGACCGGTCAATGGCGTTTCACCCCGCCGACCCACGTGGTCGCGGCGCTGCACGAAGCCTTGCTGCAATACCACGAAGAAGGTGGCTTGCCCGCCCGGCATCAGCGCTACGCCAACAACTGCCAGGTGCTGCTCGATGACATGGCCAAACTCGGCCTGCGCAGCTTCCTGCCCGCGGCGATCCAGGCGCCGATCATCGTTACCTTCCATGCGCCGAAAGACCCGCGCTATCAGTTCAAGGAATTCTACGAACGGGTCAAGTCCAAGGGTTTCATCCTCTACCCCGGCAAATTGACCCAGGTCGACACCTTCCGCGTCGGCTGCATCGGCCACGTCAACCAGGCCGAAATGCACGCAGCGGTGGCGGCCGTGGCCGAGGTGCTGCGCGAGATGGAAGTCATCGAAATCTGATCCACCACGCTCCGTAGCAGCAGCCTCGCGGGCTCGGCAGCTGCTACGGGGATCACCAATTCCCCAAGACAGGATATGAGACATGAACTACAGCAACCCAACCAAACTGCAAGCCGCCATCCTCGACTGGGCCGGCACCGTGGTCGACTTCGGCTCCTTCGCCCCGACACAGATTTTCGTCGAAGCCTTCGCCGAGTTCGACGTCCAGGTTTCCATCGAAGAAGCCCGTGGGCCGATGGGCATGGGCAAGTGGGACCACATCCGCACCCTGTGCGATCAGCCACAAGTTGCCGAGCGTTATCGCCAGGTGTTCGGCCGCACGCCGACCGACGATGACGTCACCGCCATCTACCAACGCTTCATGCCGCTGCAGATCGAAAAAATCGCCGAACATTCGGCGCTGATTCCGGGCGCCCTGGACACCATCGCCAACTTGCGCCAACAAGGGATCAAGATCGGCTCGTGCTCCGGCTACCCGAAACAGGTCATGGACAAAGTGGTGGAACTGGCCGCCAGCAACGGCTACGTCACCGATCACGTGGTCGCCACCGACGAAGTACCCAACGGCCGCCCATGGCCCGCTCAGGCCCTGGCCAATGTGATTGCGCTGGGCATCGACGACGTCGCGGCCTGCGTGAAGATCGACGACACGGTGCCAGGCATTCTCGAAGGTCGCCGTGCCGGCATGTGGACCGTGGCGTTGATCTGCTCCGGTAACGCGCTGGGTCTGGACTACGAAGGTTATCGCGCGCTAAGCAGCGACAAACTCGCCAGCGAACGCAAGCGCATTCATGCTCTGTTCGAAGGCTTGCGACCGCACTACATGATCGACACCATCAGCGACTTGCCCGAGGTGATCGCCGACATCAACAAGCGTCTGGCCAATGGCGAAATGCCGCAAACCAACTGATTACCCCTCTCGCCTCATAAAAAAAGCGTCAGTTCCTTTGATGGAGCTGGCGCTTTTTTGTGGTCGATCACTTGATTTAGAGCATTGAACGGCCCATTTGCCTCGGGCAAATCCTGCGAAACAGGATTACAGTTAGTGCACGCCGTCGAACAAGAACGGTGACTTCAGACCAGAATTGTGAGGAAACACCGTATGCCCTGGAAGAATTCCGAATCACGCTACAGCACCGTATCGATCGCGCTGCACTGGTTGATGCTGGTTCTGTTAATACTGGTCTACGCCTGTATCGAATTTCGCGGGATCTTTCCCAAAGGCAGTGGCGGCCGGACGCTGATCAAGGAAGCACACTTCATGCTCGGCCTGACCGTGTTCGTCCTGGTCTGGTTGCGGCTGTTCGCCCGTAGCCTGGGGCCGGCACCGCAGATATTCCCCGCCTCCCCTCGCTGGCAAACCGTGGTTGCCAGGCTGATGCATTGGGCACTGTATATTTTCATGATCACCGTGCCGGTTCTGGGTTGGCTGATTACCAGCGCCGAGGGGCATCGGGTGATGTTCTATGGCGTCGACTTGCCATCGCTGATCGAAGAAAACAAACCGCTGGCCAAGCAGTTCCAAGGCTGGCATGAGCTCGGCGCCACCATCGGTTATTGGCTGATCGGGTTGCACGCGGTGGCCGGGATTTACCACCACTATGTGGTGCGCGATAACACCTTGCTGCGGATGATGCCCAAACGCGGTTAATCGCGACCGCTTTGCTCGAAACCCCGGCGGCCCTGCAAGCCGCCGGTGTGGATGAAGATCAGGCGCGTGCCTTGGGGAAATTTACCGGCGTCGACCTGTTGCTTGAGAGCCATGAGCGCTTTGCCGGTGTACAGCGGCTCGAAAAGAATGCCGCTGGCCTGTTCGGTCTGCTCGATGAATGCAAGCAGCTGCGGATCGACTTTGGCAAAACCGCCACGGCTGGCGTCCAGTAGTTCATACAAAGGATCGACCCAACCGGCTTCCTGCCCAATCATCTCGACCTGCTGCGCCACGCCATGATCATCGGGCACCGCCAGCGCGCCATACACCGGGTGTTCACCCGCCTCGGCCAGCACCAGACCGGCCAGGGTCGTGCCCGTTCCGCAGGCCAGCCACCAGCCGTCGTAATGGCTCCAGCCCAGACCACTCAGTTGCTCGCGGGCCTGCGCCACCAGCTGCATGCAGCCCTTCGCCCCACGCAAGCCACCACCCCCTTCCGGCACCGGTTGCAGCTCGGGATACTGCGCCCGCCATGGCTGCCAGAAGCCCGGTTCATGCCGCGCTCGATAACCGCCATAACCCAGCCAGTGCAACTGCATGCCGAACGCCTGTAAGTCCTTTACTGTCGGGGTGTCTTGCGGATGCCCGCGCAGCAAACCGACCGTGGTGAACCCGAAGCGCTTGCCTGCGGCGGCCAATGCGTGGAGATGGTTGGAGTGAGCACCGCCCAGGCTGATGATGCCTTGGGCGCCGTTCTGGTCGGCGGCTTTCAGGTGTTCGATGAGTTTGAACCATTTGTTGCCGCTGATCAGCGGGTCGATCTGGTCCAGACGCAGGATGGCGACGTCGATGCCGGCGGTGGTGAGCCAGTCGAGGTGAAGTAGTTCGAGGGGGGCTTGGGGGAGCCAGTCTGTTGGAGGGGAAAGCATTGATGCGTTACGTTCTGACGAAAAACAGGAGTCTATCAGCCAGCACGATCCCTGTAGCAGCTGCCGAAGGCTGCGTTCGGCTGCGAAGCAGTCGTCAATCCTGACACCTCGGTTTATCTGGAATACCGCGATGGCTGATTTTGCGACTGCTGCGCAGCCGAACGCAGGCTGCGCCAGCTGCTACAAGGGATATCTGCGAACGTTAGAGTTCAGCCGCCAACCGCGACCCCTGGTTGATCGCACGCTTGGCATCCAGCTCCGCCGCCACGTCCGCGCCGCCGATCAAGTGCACGTTCTGCCCGGCCGCAACCAAACCGTCGTGCAACTCGCGCAATGGATCCTGCCCGGCGCAGATCACGATGTTGTCCACCGGCAGCACCTGCGGTTCGCCGCTTTCGCCGATGCGGATGTGCAGGCCTTCGTCGTCGATCTTCAGGTACTCGACGCTGTTGAGCATTTGCACCTTTTTGTTCTTCAGACCGGTGCGGTGAATCCAGCCCGTGGTCTTGCCCAGGCCATCGCCGACCTTGGAGGTCTTGCGTTGCAGCAGGAACACTTCACGAGCCGGCGCATGCGGCGCAGCCTTGATGCCCGCGACACCGCCACGCGCTTCAAGGTGCGTATCGATGCCCCACTCCTTCCAGAACGCTTCGCGGTCCTGACTGGTGGCCACGCCTTCGTGCACGAGGAATTCCGACACGTCGAAACCGATACCGCCAGCGCCGATCACCGCGACGCGTTTGCCCACCGGTTTACGCTCGAGGAACACGTCCAGGTAGCTCAGCACCTTGGCGTGCTCGACACCCGGGATCGCTGGCACCCGTGGCGCGATGCCGGTGGCCAGGATGATTTCGTCGTAACCGCCCTCGACCAGCTGCGCCACATCCACACGGGTGTTCAGGCACAGCTCGACGTTGCTGGTCTGCAACTTGCGGTTGAAGTAGCGCAGGGTTTCGAAGAACTCTTCCTTGCCCGGCACGCGCTTGGCGATGTTGAACTGACCGCCGATTTCACTGGCCGAATCGAACAGCGTCACCTGATGACCGCGTTCGGCGGCCACGGTGGCGGCGGACAGCCCCGCAGGACCGGCGCCAACCACGGCGATTTTCTTGATCTGTTGCACCGGCAGGTAATTGAGTTCGGTTTCATGGCAGGCCCGCGGGTTCACCAGGCAACTGGTCAACTTGCCGCCGAACGTGTGATCCAGGCAAGCCTGGTTGCAACCGATGCAGGTATTGATTTCATCGCCACGGCCGGCCGCCGCCTTGTTGACGAAGTCCGGGTCGGCGAGGAACGGCCGCGCCATCGACACCATGTCGGCATCGCCTTCGGCCAGGATCTGCTCGGCGACTTCCGGGGTGTTGATGCGGTTGGTGGTGATCAGCGGAATACTCACCGAACCACGCAGTTTCGCCGTGACCTTGCTGAACGCTGCACGCGGCACCTTGGTGGCAATGGTCGGAATCCGCGCTTCGTGCCAGCCGATGCCGGTGTTGATGATGGTCGCGCCCGCCTGCTCGATGGCCTTGGCCAATTGCACGATTTCTTCCCAGGTGCTACCGCCCTCCACCAGGTCGAGCATCGACAGGCGGAAGATAATGATGAAGTTCGGGCCGACCGCTTCGCGCACCCGACGGACGATTTCCACCGGCAGGCGCATGCGGTTTTCGTAGGCGCCGCCCCAGCGGTCAGTGCGATGGTTGGTGTGGGCCGCGAGGAACTGGTTAATGAAATAACCTTCGGAACCCATGATCTCGACGCCGTCGTACTCGGCTTTTTGCGCCAGGGTCGAGCAGGTAACGAAATCGCTGATCTGCTTCTCGATGCCTTCCTCGTCCAGCTCTTTAGGCTTGAACGGGTTGATCGGCGCCTGGATCGCGCTCGGCGCCACCTGTTTCGGGCTGTAGGCATAACGCCCGGCGTGAAGGATCTGCATGCAGATCTTGCCTCCCGCCTCGTGCACCGCGCGGGTGACGATCCGGTGTTTGAGCGCTTCTTCCTCGGTGGTCAGCTTGGCCGCGCCCGAGTAAACCCCGCCCTCTTCGTTGGGGCCGATACCGCCGGTGACCATCAAGCCAACGCCGCCACGGGCACGTTCGGCGAAGTACGCGGCCATGCGCTCGAAACCACCGGGCTTTTCCTCAAGACCGGTGTGCATCGAACCCATCAGGGTACGGTTGCGCAACGTGGTAAAACCCAGGTCCAGCGGGGCCAACAGGTGCGGGTAATGAGCGGCGGCCATCGGTAACTCCACAACGAGCGATCACGGAAAGTTTGCAGGAGCTCTTCGGCCCCCGTCAGTCATGTTCGACAGACTAAGAGTCGCACCGCTGTCACTCAATGACCGTAACTGACAACTTATTGATCCAAATGCGCAGCGCCCCTTGGCAAGCGCAGGCATGCGCCCTACCCTAGTCGCGAACCCTGCACACGGCCGCTGACTGTTTTCCATGCGCAAACTTCTGTACCTGACCCTCTCCATGGCGTTGATCGCCGTCCTGACGACCTACGCGATGTGGGCCGCGGACCGTCCGGTGGGTCATTACCTGTCGGACCTGCGCATCAATCTCGCGGTCGATCAGGGCACGCCCGCCGATCGTGGCAATCTGCTGGGCATCCAGCCCGAACTGTTCCCCACCGACTATCAAAGTCCTGAACGCCTGCACCGCAAGCTCGCGGCCTATTTGCAGAAGGCCCAGGACCAGGGCCTGCTGAATGAAAAAACCATCGTCGTACTGCCTGAACATGTCGGCACCTGGCTGATGGTCAGCGGCGAGAAAGACGAGCTGTACCAGGCCACCACCCTCAAGGAAGCCATGAACTGGCTGGCGGCGAGCAACCCGCTGCAGTTCATCCGCGCCCTGATCAGCGCCGAAGGCAGCAACCGTCTCGACGACGCGCACTTGCGGATGAAAGCCAAACGCATGGCCAAGGATTACCAGGCGCTGTTCGGTGGCCTGGCGAAAGAGTTCCACGTGACCCTGGTGGCCGGTTCCATCGTGCTGCCCGAGCCGAGCGTCAGCGACGGCACCCTGCACATCGGCCACGGCGCGCTGTACAACAGCAGCGTGGTGTTCGGTCGCGACGGCCTGCCAATCGGCCAGCCCCAGCGACAAGTGCACCCGACGTTCGCTGGACGTGGCACGCTCCAAGGCAATTCCGATCATCCGGTCAACGTCGTCGACACCCCGGCCGGACGCCTCGGCGTGCTGATCGGCAGCGACAGCTGGTACCCCGACAACTACCGCAAACTTGACGACCAAGGCGCGCAACTGGTGGCAGTCCCGGCGTTCGTCGTCGGGCGTGGGTCCTGGGATCAACCATGGCGCGGCTATAAAGGCCTGCCCGCGCCGAGTTCTGTCAGCCTCAAGGCCGGCGAACTCAGCGAAGGTCAAGCCTGGCAGCGGCTGACGCTGACCGCCCAACCACCGGCCAGCCAGAGCATCGCCGGCATGAGCGTGTTCCTGCGCGGTCAGTTCTGGGACAAGAGCTGCGCCGGTCAAAGCTTCCTCAGCAGCAACGGGCAGCATTTCGCCGACGGCGATGCCCGCGGCGCGCAATTGCTGAACCTCTGGTTGTAAGCGATGAAACCGCAGCCGATGCGCCTCGGGGATCTGTCGGTGGGCTTCGTCCATAGCCTGGCCGACGCCGTGCGCAGCCATGGCCTGGACCCACAACCGTTGCTGGAACAGTACGGCCTCGACGCCGCGCGACTGGCCGAAGCCGGCGCCCGCCTGTCGATCCCGCGCTACATGCGCCTGGGCCACGGCGCTATTCAACTGACCGACGACCCGGCGCTGGGTTTGCGCATGGGCCAGCTCAGCCGCCTGAGCCAGGCCGGCCTCGCCGGCGTCACCGCCGCCCAGGCCCCCACCGTGCGCGAAGCGGCGCGCTGCCTGATTCGTTTCGAAGCGCTGTACGGCTCCAACTATCGAGGCCAGTCGAGCTTTCACGAAGACGCCCAAGGCGCCTGGCTGCGGTTCTATTCGATCAGCCCCTACAACGCCTACAACCGCTTCGTGGTGGATTCGATCATCGCTGGCTGGTTGCAGCAATTGTCCAGCGTGAGCCCTGCCCCGCTGCGTGCCGAACGAATCGAGATCGAATTTGACGCGCCGGATTACCGTGACGCCTATGCCGTACTCGGCGACTGTCCGATCCAGTTTGGCGCCGAACAGAATCAACTGCGCCTGAGCCTGGACAGCCTCGCCCAGCGCAATCCGGAGCACTGCCCGAGCACCTGGCGGCACCTGCTGCAACTGTGTGAACGGGAACTTGAGCAACTGACACGCACCCGCAGCCTGCGTGAACGCATCACTCAGTTGCTGGGCCCGTTGCTCAATGGTGGCCGGGAACCCGACCTGGAAGAAGTGGCGGCACGCCTGAAGCTGCCAACCTGGACCTTGCGTCGCAAACTCGCCGAGGAAGGCACGCAATTTCGTGCAATTCTCAACGATACACGCCGTGACCTGGCCATGACCTACATCCGCGACACTGAACTGGCGTTCGGCGAAATCGCCTATCTGCTGGGGTTTGCCTCAGCCGAAGCCTTTCAGCGGGCCTTCAAACGCTGGAATGGCCAGACGCCCGGCGAGTTTCGCCGCAGTCATCGCAATTACAGCTCGGTTGCGTCTTCGGCCGGTTCCAGCGGGTCCAGTTCAAACGCCTGATACTCGAGCAGTTCTTCTTGATAATCGTCCATTATTAAACCCCCATCGCTTGTTGAAAAAATCGCTTGAATAAATGACCAACGCCTTGAGCATAAAGTGCCCGCATGAAAGAAAAATGACGCGGGCACGACACTACGTCGCTACTGAATAAAACGTAGCAGGTGGTCAGGAATTTATCACTGGATTTTTCGATACGGGCTGTAGGAATACAGCCCGACTTGATGTGGATCAGTCTTGAAAGACGTTACGGGAGCGGTATCGTCTGACCCGCTCCCATAAGAAGCAAGCCCACTACTGGCCGGAGACAGGTATCGCCGAAATCGGCTCGGTCGGCGGCGGCAGCGTGCTCGAGTCCGCTACTGGAGTGACCGTTTCCGTGGACGACGTCGGCTCGGTGCTCTTGGTCGGGGTAATCGGCGCTGTTTCAGCAGGCGGCGCAACAGGCTCCGAAGTGGCAGGCGCGGCGGCAGGTGCGGGCTCGGCTGCTGGCGCTGGCGCAGGATCGGCCGCCGGTGCCGGGGTTGGCGCCAACTGAGCCGGTGCAGCCTTGGCTTCAGGCATCCCCAGTTCGGTTTTCGGCTTCTCGATAATGTGCGCGGCCTTCTTCGCTTCCGGCGGCAGGAACAGTTCGACCAGGGTAAAGAAACGCTCGTAGAACTTGGCCGAGGACACGGTTTCACTCGCGACCTTGACCATCGAATCATCGGACGAGCCGATCGGCATCGATACCGAGCCCAATACGCCGACGCCGAGGCTGGCGGAGTTGTTGGTCTTTTTCAGCGCATATCGGTCCTGCAGGGCGTTGGCGAACATGGTCGCATGGTGCCCCTCGCTGCCGTCATCGGCACAAACCACGTTGAAGCTGATCTCCATATGGGTTTCGCCGGTCTGCTGGAAGCTCTTGTGCCCACTGACCAGTTTCGGATCGCTGCTGGTGATGATGTAACCCTGGCTAAGCAAGGCCCGACGGGCGGCTTCGCAGGTTTGCGCATCGGTCACCGGGTAGCTGCGCGAAAACGTTCCCGAGTCGTCGAAGTTCTCATGCTCATAGATGGCGGCCTTCTTCGACGAACAACCGGCAGCGGCGGCCAGCACCAAGGCCAGCCCTACAACACGCATGGGAATTGATTTAAACATTGAACATCCTGAGGAAAACGGTTCGAGGCGTATTGTGCAACAGATCGATGCTTAGCGGAGCAACGATTGTCTAAAACGGCTACAGATTCATTGACCATCATCTCGGGAGAAAGTCCCGCCGGAGCAAAAATCAAAAGATCGCAGCCTGCGGCAGCGCCTAAAGATGACCGCGATCCCCTGAAAGCGCTAGCGCAGGCTGCGATCTTTTCGTTTCCCCCATAAAAAAACCCCAACCTTTCGGCTGGGGTCCTTTGTGTCGCGCAAAGCTCAGTCAGGCATCAGAAACGCTTGATCTCAGCCTCACGCTCCAGCAGCTTGCGGTAGGCCGCGAAGTCTTGCTGGCCAATGCGCGAGGCGAGGAAGCGACGGTATTGAGCCTTCTCTTCTTCGGTCGGCGCAGCGCCTTCATTCACGCCGTTCAGACGCACGACCACCAGGCTACCATCGGCCAAGGTCACGCTGCTGAAGGTCGGCTTGTCCTTGGAGACTGGCTTGGGCATGCGGAACAACGCTTGCAGCACGGTTGGGTCGACCCCTTCCTGAGCGCGAGTCGCGGTTGCGGTGACTTTCCAGTTCTGACCATCGATCGCCTTGTCCAGTGCGGTCTTGCCATCACGCAAGCTGGCGATCAGTTGATCGGCCTTGGTCTTGGCGGCGGCACTCGCGTGCTCCTTGGTCAATTGCACGCGGATGCTGGCAGCCACGCTTTCCAGCGGCAGTTGCTCAGGCTTGCGGTGCTCCTTGGCGCGCAGCACGATCACGGTTTCCGGATCCAGCTCGATGGCGGTGCTGTTGGCACCCTCATCCAGCACTTCAGGACTGAATGCAGCGGTCACTACGGCACGATTGGCCGCAACGCCTTCGCCACCTTCACGGCCGAATGGCGCGGACGTGTGAACGGTCAGCTTCAGGTCTTGTGCCGGCTGGGCCAGATCAGAGGACTCGAACGAGGAGTCTTCCAATTGCTTGGTCGCTTCGACGAAACGCTGCTCGACTTGCTGGGTTTTCAACTCGCGGGTCAGCTTGTCTTTCAGGCTGGCGAACGTTGGCACTTCAGGCGCCTCGACACCCAACAGCTTGATCAGGTGGAAACCGAAATCAGTGCGAACCGGCTCCGAGACCTGATCCTTGGCCAACGAATACAGGGCTTTTTCAAACGCTGGATCGTAGACGCCCGGACCTGCAAAACCGAGGTCACCGCCGTTGTTCGCCGAACCTGGATCCTGGGAGAACTCCTTGGCCAGGGCCTCGAAACTCTCGCCTTTGGCCAGGCGCGCCTGAACTTCTTCGATCTTGGCCTTGGCTTGCGCCTCGGTCACCTTGTCGTTCACTTCGATCAGAATGTGCGCAGCCCGGCGTTGCTCGGACAGGTTTGCGGTTTCTTTCTGATACGCCGCTTGCAAGTCTTCGTCCTTGACGCTGACCTGATCGAAGAAGGATGCCTTCTTCAATTCAAGGTAATCGATGACCACCTGATCTGGCGTCATGAACTCCTTGGCGTGTTCGTCGTAGTAGGCCTTGACCTCATCGTCGGTCAGTTTCACTGCCGCCGGGTCTGCCTTGATGTTCACGGTGGCGAAATCGCGGGTCTGTTTTTCCAAACGGGCGAAGGCCAACACCTGTGCATCGGTGACGAAACCGCTACCGGCCAGGCCAGCGCGCAGCTGACCGATCAGCATTTCCTGAGCCAGCATCTGACGGAATTGCAGACGGCTGTAGCCCAGTTGACGGATCACCTGGTCGAAACGCTCGGGGCTGAACTTGCCGTCCACCTGGAATTCAGGCGTTTGCAGGATCACCTGATCCAAAGCGGCTTCGGAGAAAGCGAATTTCGATTTTTCTGCACCTTGCAGCAGCAGTTTGCGATCGATCAAGCCTTTGAGGGCCGATTCGCGCAGCATTTTTTCGTCGAGCAAGGAAGCATCGAAATCCTTGCCCAGCTGTTGCATGAGCTGACGGCGTTGCATATCGACCGCCTGGCTCAGCTCGTTCTGGCTGATTTCTTCGCCGTTGACCTTGGCCGCGTCATTTTTGTGCGTCGTGGCCTTGAAAATAGCGTCGAAACCGGTCAAAGCCATCAGTGCAACGATGACCCCGATAATGGTCTTGGCAATCCAGCCTTGTGAATTGTCCCTGATATTCTGCAGCATGCGTCCCCCAGAAACGGTTGAACTTCAAAATTAGGCAACCGTGGAGCGTGGGTAGAATCCGGATAGAAGAAAGGCGCATCCGAGGATGCGCCTTCTCGTAACTGGCGGAGCGGACGGGACTCGAACCCGCGACCCCCGGCGTGACAGGCCGGTATTCTAACCGACTGAACTACCGCTCCGCTGCCAAGTCAGGAATGACCCCGACCCGGATAGGCAAAAACCTGAATCGAACTTAGTTGACAGCTTCTTTCAGTGCTTTACCGGCTTTGAAACCTGGCTTTTTGGCTGCTGCGATTTCCAGCGTCTTACCGGTCTGTGGGTTACGACCGATGCGAGCTGGACGATCAGTCACGGAGAAAGTACCGAAACCAACCAGAACAACAGAATCACCAGCCTTGAGAGCGCCAGTGACGGATTCGATTACAGCGTCCAGCGCACGGCCAGCAGCAGCTTTCGGGATATCAGCGGATGCAGCGATAGCATCAATCAGTTCCGACTTGTTCACTCTAAGTCCCCTTATATCTATTTGAGTTTGATTCTAAGTTTTTTGGTGAAAGCAAAAAAAACGAGTGCTGAATGGCCTACAGACACTTAAGAGCCGCTTTATAACAAGGGCTCTAAAAAACTGTCAAGGAAGCCCCCCAGGCAAATGCGTACTAATGCGTGCTAATTCTTTCCTTAGAGTCAGACTCGCGTTTGTCATCCTTTGCAACGATCTCCGGAACCACATCCGGTAAGGGTTCCGGCGCGTATTGCAGCGCAATTTGCAGGACCTCGTCAATCCATTTAACGGGTTTAATCTGTAGATCTTGCTTGATGTTGTCAGGAATTTCCTTCAGATCGCGTACGTTCTCTTCAGGAATGATCACCGTCTTGATTCCGCCACGGTGAGCAGCCAGCAGTTTTTCCTTCAAGCCACCGATCGCCAGCACCTGACCACGCAAGGTGATTTCGCCGGTCATGGCGACGTCCGCTCTTACAGGAATGCCAGTCAATGCCGACACCAGGGCCGTGCACATGCCTACACCGGCGCTAGGGCCGTCTTTCGGGGTAGCCCCTTCAGGCATGTGGATATGGGTGTCGCGCTTCTCGTGGAAGTCCAGGGGAATCCCCAGGCTCTTCGCACGGCTGCGGACAACGGTCAGGGCTGCGGTGATCGATTCGACCATCACGTCACCCAGAGAACCGGTCTTGATCAATTGGCCTTTACCCGGCACGACTGCGGCTTCGATGGTCAGTAATTCGCCGCCCACCTGGGTCCACGCCAGGCCGGTGACCTGACCGATCTGATCCTGCTGCTCAGCCAGGCCGTAACGGAATTTACGCACGCCCAGGAAGTGTTCCAGCATCTCGGCAGTCACCTTCACCGAGAAGCGTTTTTCCAGAGCATGCTCTTTGACCGCCTTGCGGCAAACCTTGGCAATCTGGCGCTCCAGCCCACGTACACCGGCTTCGCGGGTGTAGTAGCGGATGATGTCGCGGATCGCTTCGGCGTCGAATTCCAGTTCGCCTTTTTTCAGTCCGTTGGCAGCAATCTGCTTGGGCGAAAGGTATTTGACGGCAATGTTGATCTTCTCGTCTTCGGTGTAACCCGGCAGACGAATCACTTCCATCCGGTCCAGCAGCGCCGGTGGAATATTCATCGAGTTGGAGGTGCACAGGAACATCACATCGGACAGGTCGTAGTCGACTTCCAGATAGTGATCGTTGAAGTTGTGGTTTTGCTCGGGGTCGAGCACTTCCAGCAACGCCGACGCCGGATCGCCACGCATGTCGCTGCCCATTTTGTCGATTTCATCGAGCAGGAACAGCGGGTTACGGACGCCCACCTTTGTCATCTTTTGAATCAATCTTCCTGGCATCGAACCGATATAAGTCCGGCGATGACCACGAATTTCCGCCTCATCGCGCACGCCGCCGAGGGCCATACGGACGAATTTGCGGTTGGTGGCATGCGCAATCGACTCCGCCAGAGAGGTTTTACCCACCCCTGGAGGACCGACCAGGCACAATACCGGGCCGCGAATCTTCTTCACGCGCTTCTGCACGGCGAGGTATTCAAGGATCCGCTCTTTGACTTCTTCCAGACCGTAGTGGTCGGCGTCGAGAATGTCCTCGGCACGGGCCAGGTCCAGGCGCACTTTGCTCTGGGCTTTCCATGGCACTTGAACCAGCCAGTCGATGTACGAACGCACCACGGTCGCTTCCGCGGACATTGGCGACATTTGCTTCAGCTTGTTCAGTTCGGCCTGAGCCTTGGCCAACGCATCTTTCGGCAGACCGGCGGCATCGATGCGCTTTTTCAGCTCTTCGATTTCGTTGTGGCCTTCGTCGCTGTCGCCCAGCTCTTTCTGAATGGCCTTCATCTGCTCATTCAGGTAGTACTCGCGCTGGCTGCGCTCCATTTGCTTCTTAACGCGGCCGCGAATGCGTTTTTCGACTTGCAGCAGATCGATCTCGGCATCCAGCAACGCCAGAACGTGCTCGACCCGGGCCGACAAATCGATGATTTCGAGGATTTCCTGCTTCTGCTCGATCTTCAGGGCCATATGCGCGGCCATGGTGTCGACCAGGCGACCTGGCTCGTCGATGCTGTTGAGCGACGACAGGACTTCAGCGGGGACTTTCTTGCCCAGCTGCACATATTGTTCGAACTGAGCCAGCAGGCTGCGGACAAACACTTCCGATTCGCGCTCAGGCGCTTCGGTTTCGTCGATCAGCGAGACTTCGGCACGGCAGTGGCCGTCGACTTCGCTGAAGCGCTCCACGGCGCCCCGCTGCTCGCCTTCGACAAGAACCTTGACGGTGCCGTCAGGCAGCTTGAGCAGCTGCAGAACGGTAGCAATGGTGCCTACGCGATAAAGTGCTTCTTCACCGGGATCGTCGTCAGCAGGATTCCGCTGAGCCAGCAGAAGGATCTGCTTGTCGCCCGTCATCGCTGCCTCGAGAGCTTCGATGGATTTCTCGCGCCCCACGAACAGCGGGATAACCATGTGCGGATAAACCACGACATCACGCAATGGCAGGAGAGGCAATTCGATGGTCGTCTTCATGATTTCGCCTCTACGGCGGCCATAAGGCCGTAAACAGATGGAAGTAAGCTTGAAACCAAGATGGGGGCTGTTTTCAAAAAAAACAAGCGGATAAAAGAATCACTTAAAAAATCAGAGCTTACGGTAGCGCCTGCATTTATCCCGGCGCATCCAGAAATTCAGGTTAGCTGCCCCCTCTCCCACAATAGCAAAGGGGCCCGAAGGCCCCTTCTTTATTCCAGCAGTGTGACGCTTAGGCGTCTGGCGCTGCCTTGGCAGTCGGCTCACTGTTCTCATAGAGATACAGAGGCTTGGACTTGCCTTCTATAACGCTTTCGTCGATCACTACTTTACTCACCTCGGACTGCGAGGGGATTTCATACATAGTGTCGAGCAATACACCTTCGAGAATCGAGCGCAGGCCACGGGCACCGGTTTTGCGTTCCAGGGCACGTTTGGCGACCGATTTCAGCGCGTCGGCCCGGAATTCCAGATCCACGCCTTCCATCTCGAACAGCTTGGCATACTGCTTGGTCAGAGCATTTTTTGGCTCGGTGAGAATCTGCATCAGCGCAGCCTCATCAAGCTCGTCCAGCGTGGCAAGTACCGGCAGACGACCGACGAATTCCGGGATCAGACCGAACTTGACCAGATCGTCAGGCTCGACTTCACGCAGGGATTCACCGACTTTCTTGCCTTCTTCCTTGCTGCGCACTTCTGCGTTGAAACCGATGCCGCCACGGGTGGAACGGTTTTGAATAACCTTTTCCAGACCGGAGAACGCACCACCGCAGATGAACAGGATGTTACGGGTGTCGACCTGAAGGAATTCCTGCTGCGGATGCTTGCGACCACCTTGAGGCGGAACGGAAGCGACCGTGCCTTCGATCAACTTGAGCAGGGCCTGCTGCACGCCTTCACCGGAAACGTCCCGGGTGATCGACGGGTTGTCAGACTTGCGCGAGATCTTGTCGATCTCATCGATGTAGACAATGCCCATCTGGGCCTTTTCTACGTCGTAATCGCACTTCTGCAGCAGCTTCTGAATGATGTTCTCGACATCTTCACCCACATAACCCGCCTCGGTGAGGGTGGTTGCGTCGGCGATGGTGAACGGAACGTTCAGCAAGCGGGCCAGAGTTTCGGCAAGCAGGGTTTTACCCGAGCCTGTCGGGCCGATCAGCAAGATGTTGCTTTTGCCGAGTTCGACGTCGTCATTCTTTTTGTCGCGCTGGTTCAGACGCTTGTAGTGGTTGTACACCGCTACGGCCAGAACCTTTTTCGCACGTTCCTGACCAATCACGTACTGATCAAGGATGCCGCTGATTTCTTTAGGCGAAGGCAATTTATGCGCGCTGCTTTCGGCCTGGGCTTCCTGCACCTCCTCACGGATGATGTCATTGCACAGGTCGACGCACTCGTCGCAGATAAAGACCGAGGGGCCGGCAATCAATTTGCGTACTTCATGCTGGCTTTTGCCACAGAAGGAGCAATAGAGCAGTTTGCCGTTGTCCTCGCCGTTGCGGGTGTCAGTCATTCGATCGATCCAAATCCGATAGGCTTGCAACACAAGATGAAGGCAATTGCAGGCTTTTTCAAGCCCGCAGGCGGTCAGTTACCCCGACCACCTACATTTGGGCTGCTTAGGCGGGCATTTTACGCTTGTCGATCACAGAGTCGATCAGGCCATATTCAGCCGCACGCTCAGCGCTCATGAAGTTGTCGCGCTCGGTATCGCGCTCGATGGTTTCGAGGCTCTGACCGGTGTGATGAGCCAACAGCTGGTTCAAACGCGAACGAATGTGGAGGATTTCCTTGGCATGGATGTCGATGTCCGACGCCTGACCCTGGAAGCCGCCCAACGGCTGGTGAATCATCATGCGCGAGTTCGGCAGGCAGAAACGCTTGCCGGCAGCACCACCGGCAAGCAGGAAGGCACCCATGCTGCAGGCCTGACCGATGCAGGTGGTGGAAACGTCTGGCTTGATGAACTGCATGGTGTCGTAGATCGACATGCCCGCAGTCACCGAACCGCCTGGTGAGTTGATGTAAAGATGGATGTCCTTGTCCGGGTTTTCCGCTTCAAGGAACAGCAGTTGCGCCGCAACCAGGTTGGCCATGTAGTCTTCTACCGGACCTACCAGGAAGATCACTCGCTCCTTCAACAGGCGCGAGTAGATGTCATAGGCACGTTCGCCACGGGCAGACTGCTCGATAACCATCGGGACCAGACCGCCTGCGGCCTGGATGTCAGAGCTCTGATAATAAGAATTGCGGGACATGTCTCGCAGTCACTCCCAAATAGTTATGTCTTGAATACGCATAAGCCAGCACGAAGGCTGGCTTATGGTGTGTACTTCTTACCGCAAAACCAATCAGTCGGCTTGTGGAGCTTCTACCGGCTTGACCGCTTCTTCGTAAGAGACCGATTTGTCGGTCACGCTAGCTTTCTGCAGAACAGTATCCACAACTTGCTCTTCCAGCACAACCGAACGGACTTCGTTCAGTTGCTGGTCGTTCTTGTAGTACCAGGACACAACCTGCTCAGGCTCTTGGTAGGCCGAAGCCATTTCCTGAATCATCTCGCGAACGCGGGCTTCGTCAGGCTTGAGGTCGAATTGCTTGACCACTTCAGCCACGATCAGACCCAGCACGACGCGGCGCTTGGCTTGCTCTTCGAACAGCTCGGCCGGCAGTTGGTCAGGCTTGATGTTGCCACCGAACTGCTGAACAGCCTGCACGCGCAGACGGTCGACTTCGTTGGACAGCAGAGCCTTAGGCACTTCGATCGGGTTGGTGGCCAACAGACCGTCCATCACCTGATTCTTGACCTTGGATTTGATCGCCTGACGCAGTTCGCGCTCCATGTTCTTGCGAACTTCGGTGCGGAAGCCTTCCAGACCGGTTTCCTTGATGCCGAATTGAGCGAAGAACTCTTCGGTCAGCTCTGGCAGTTTAGGCTCGGAAACGGTGTTCACGGTCACGGTGAACTCAGCAGTTTTGCCTGCCAGGTCGAGGTTCTGGTAGTCCTCTGGGAAGGTCAGGTTCAGAACGCGCTCTTCGCCGGCTTTAGCGCCAACCAGACCGTCTTCGAAACCAGGGATCATGCGGCCGGAACCCAGCACCAGCTGAGTACCCTTGGCAGAACCGCCTGCGAACACTTCACCGTCGACCTTGCCGACGAAATCGATGTTCAGCTGGTCTTCGTTCTGGGCAGCGCGATCGGCTACTTCAAAACGGGTGTTCTGCTTGCGCAGGACTTCCAGCATCTTGTCCAGATCGGCGTCAGCCACTTCGGCGCTCAGGCGCTCGACGGTGATGCCTTCGAAACCGGCAACGGTGAACTCAGGGAACACTTCGAATACAGCTACGTATTCCAGGTCCTTGCCCGCTTCCAGGGTTTTAGGTTCGATCGAAGGCGAACCAGCCGGGTTCAGCTTCTGCTCGACGACAGCTTCGTAGAAGGAAGACTGGATCACGTCGCCCACAGCTTCTTGACGCGCATCAGCCCCGAAACGCTGACGGATCACGCTCATTGGCACTTTGCCTGGACGGAAGCCAGCGATCTTGGCCTTTTGGGCAGTCTGCTGCAGACGCTTGTTGACCTGAGTCTCGATGCGCTCAGCCGGCACGGTGATGCTCATGCGGCGCTCAAGAGCAGAAGTATTTTCAACAGAAACTTGCATGGATATTCCTCGTTGCACAGACGTTAGCCGGCCGTTTCCGACCCCAGAATCAAGGGCATGCATTCTAGTGGGTCAAACTCAAGAAGTCACCCTACTGAAAACGGGTAAAAAAACAGCAGGCAATTTATAGGCGGGGACAAACGGTTGTGCCTCGCCCTGTTAGCAAATACAGCCAATCAAGCCAGGGCTCTGCACCCACCTTCCTATATATAGAAGGAATCGGCAATCCGTCCCTGACAGCCAACCCCGCGAGGGGATCGGCGGGCAAATCAGGCATCATCGAGAAACATAAATACGACGAAGCGACCTGCCCCTGCGACCCACAACCTGCAGCCGCCGACACTCAAACCACTGAAACAAAAAAGGCGCCAGACTGTTAAATCTGGCGCCTTTCGGAATATGGGGTGGACGATGGGGATCGAACCCACGACAACGGGAGTCACAATCCCGTGCTCTACCAACTGAGCTACGCCCACCATATTGCGTGACAAAGAAGCCAAACAACTTCTTTGTTGAACCTCAATCATGCCAAGCGGCATGAGTGAAGCTTTATTTGGTGCGGATGAAGAGACTCGAACTCTTACGCCTCGCGGCGCTGGAACCTAAATCCAGTGTGTCTACCAATTCCACCACATCCGCGGATTGAAGCTGTTAAAGCAAAGGCGCCAGACTATTAATCTGGCGCCTTTCGAAATATGGGGTGGACGATGGGGATCGAACCCACGACAACGGGAGTCACAATCCCGTGCTCTACCAACTGAGCTACGCCCACCATATCGCGCTACTTGTGCCAATGCTGCCTAATGGCGCACCCGGCAGGACTCGAACCTGCGACCATCCGCTTAGAAGGCGGATGCTCTATCCAGCTGAGCTACGGGCGCCTTGTTAATCTGTACCCTTGAAGGACTACAAACTAAGTGCTTTTCAGTCTTGCGAAACCGTAACTCCGCTCGACCTTCTTAACCAGTGCTAGGCTGTGCCCGACAAGTGCGACGAATAGTATAGAGCCCCCTGAAGGTCGTCAAATCCTTTTTGAAAAAAATTCATTTAATTAAAGGAGTTAGGGGAATTTGCAGACCAAGCGCCTTTGCCCTCACCTCGTGACATGCGAGAATGCGCTCTCTTTTTTTCCCCTCTCGATGGTTAATCACGCGCAATGACTGCACAACTAATCGACGGCAAATCGATCGCCGCCAGCCTGCGCCAGCAGATCGCCAAACGAGTTGCCGAGCGTCGCCAGCAAGGCCTGCGCACGCCCGGCCTCGCGGTGATCCTGGTCGGCAGCGATCCTGCCTCTCAGGTTTATGTCTCGCACAAGCGTAAAGACTGTGAAGAGGTCGGCTTCCTATCCCAAGCCTATGACCTGCCTGCCGACACCACTCAAGAAGCGCTGACCGATCTGATCGATCGCCTGAACGACGACCCGGCAATCGACGGCGTTCTGCTTCAGCTGCCTCTACCTGAACACCTGGACGCCTCCAAATTGCTGGAGCGCATTCGTCCCGACAAGGACGTCGACGGTTTCCACCCTTATAACGTCGGTCGCCTGGCCCAGCGCATTCCGCTGCTGCGCCCGTGCACGCCCAAAGGCATCATGACGCTACTGGAAAGCACCGGCGTCAATCTTTACGGGATGGACGCGGTCATTGTCGGGGCTTCCAACATTGTTGGTCGTCCGATGGCGATGGAACTGCTACTGGCCGGTTGCACCGTGACTGTCACCCACCGCTTCACCAAGGATCTGGCCAGCCAGGTCGGTCGCGCCGACCTGGTAGTGGTTGCCGCCGGCAAGCCGGGCCTGGTCAAAGGTGAGTGGATCAAGGAAGGCGCGATCGTGATCGACGTCGGCATCAACCGTCAGGAAGACGGCAAACTGGTCGGCGACGTGACTTACGAATCCGCCCTGGCCCGCGCCGGCTGGATCACTCCGGTACCGGGCGGCGTCGGCCCGATGACCCGCGCCTGCCTGCTGGAAAACACGTTGTACGCCGCAGAAACACTGCACAGCTGAGTTCACTCTCACCCTGCTGCACCCAAAAGAACCCCGCCCATCGCGGGGTTCTTTTTGCCCGTAGCAAACAGCTCGATCACAGAGGTCGGACAACTGCAAAGCCAAATAGTAAAGAAAGGGTTACAGCATTAAATATTCTTCACTTTTACCCCCTGTCTTACAGGCGCCTATGGCTTTCCTGGCACATACTCCTAAAATGCGTCGTTTTTAAGAAACAGCCCGTTACAGAACGGCATATCCACCCTTTATGAGTCTGCCAGCGTGAAAATCCGTCTTTCCATCCTGAGCCTAGTTTTTGCAGTTACAGGGACTTTCATCACGCCAACGGTCAACGCCGCTGAAACCACCGCGGCACCACGAGACAATTCACAACTGAAGATCGCGTCCGGCAGCGCTTTGCTGATGGATCTGCAAACCAACAAAGTCATTTATGCCAGCAACCCTGATGTCGTCGTACCCATCGCCTCCGTCAGCAAACTGATGACCGGCCTGGTGGTCGTGGAAGCGCGACAGAACATGGACGAATACATTCCCGTCAACATCAGCGACACCCCGGAAATGAAAGGCGTGTTCTCCCGGGTCAAACTCAAAAGCGAATTGACGCGCCGCGAGATGCTGCTGATTGCCCTGATGTCATCGGAAAACCGTGCCGCTGCGACGCTGGCGCATCACTATCCGGGCGGTTATGTCGCGTTCATTGCCGCCATGAATGCCAAAGCCAAGGCGCTGGGCATGACCAGCACCCACTTCGTCGAACCGACGGGCCTCTCCCCGCGCAACGTGTCCACCGCCCGCGACCTGAGCAAACTGCTGATCGCCGCGCACAAGTACCCGCTGCTGACCGAGCTGAGCACTACCAAGGAAAAAACCGTCAGTTTCCGTAAACCCAACTACAGCCTGGGGTTCCACAACACCGACCATTTGATCAACAAGCCGAACTGGGACATCAAGCTGACGAAAACCGGTTTTACCAACGAGGCCGGTCACTGCCTGGTACTGGTGACCAGCATGGGCAACCGTCCGGTTGCGCTGGTGATTCTCGATGCCTTCGGCAAATACACACACTTTGCCGATGCGACCCGTATTCGCAACTGGGTCGAAACCGGCAAGAGCGCCAACGTGCCGTCCGTAGCCCTGCAGTACAAGTCCGACAAGAACCTCAAGCATCGCCAGAGCGGTGTGATTGAAGCCTCAAAATAAGGTCGAAACATCCGTAAATGAAAAGCCCCGAATATTCGGGGCTTTTTTTGTCCAGCGGTCAGTCATTGGGCAACGGCATCTGATCGTCATCCGGGATGCCATCCCCTGCACTCGGGTCTCGCCAGCCCTGCGGATGCTTCGTCGGCACCACCATCGGCCTGGCCAAGGGATCCCTTAACGGGCTGTCTGGGTCCATCACCGGGTCCACGTCCGGCTCAAGGGTTGTTGGAACACTGTCGGGAGAGTCCGGATGTTTGTCATCGAAGCTCGAATCGGTAGACATATGCACCTCTCACTAAGACTTGGGTCTCAGATTACCGAGCGGGTCGTAAGGCTTGGCCGGCTTCTTCTTGCCCTCCTCACCCGGTTTTACGTCCCTGGGCGCCCTGGCAGGTCCGATGGGGTCGACCTGAGGATCAGCAACGTCCGGAGAATCGGGGTCGAACCCCAACTCATTATCGGACGAATGCTCGGACGAGTGCGGGCCGTCGGGGGTATTGGGATGAGCCATGGGCGCCTCCTGGTCACGACCCGGCGAGAATCCGGGCCCTTTATATAAGAGACCAAAAACGCTGAGTCGTGCCTTGCAGATGACGAGCGGAACCTACTGCGCGGTCAGCGCCTTCTTCGCCCTGGCTGCCGCCTGCTCCTGACCCGACTGGGCAAGATCATTCGCCGCTTTCAGCCAGCGCTGTTGATCGACGTTGGCCGGAATCTGGTCCGGCTTCTGAATCAAAACGGCCCAACCGCCGGCACTCTCGAGCGCCGACTCAAAGGCGCTGAACCCCATCAGCAACCGACGATCCATCCCGGTGCGCAGCAACACGGTCTGCTTCTGACGGTTGTAACCGGCAAGAATGGCGTATCGCGGCCCGGCCCAGAACGCCGAGCCTTCGGTGATGCGCACCATCACCGGATAACCGGCCGCGACCTGGGTCAGCAGCGCCGGCAATTGGCTGTCGAGGGGATAGACCACCATTCCATATTCACGGGCGAGGTTTTGCATGTTCTGCTGCAACCGGTCTTCGGCACCCGGTAAATTCAGGGGCTTTTCGAGCAGCCCCGGAGTCATCACGATGCCTTGCTGGGACAACAGGCTGGCCAGCACTTGAGGCCCGCTTTGATAACTTTGCCCGCGGTAGAACGTACCGCTGAGTTCGACACGCTCCGGCAGACGCTTGATCTCAGGCGCTACGCTCCCCGCACAGCCAGCCAGGCCGGCAACGCAGCCAACGATCAGTGCCAAAGATCGAATTCGAGAAAATACCCGCACCATCATCACTCTCTTGTTCAGACGCCAGGCGCTCACGCAGCCGGCTTGGCCGTCGATCATAGGATGCCGCGCGACAACGGTATAGCCTTAAACCCGCAGTTGTTTGCATTTGATAGAGCGAACGGGTTGATGACAGGCGACCTTTGGTCAATAGCCTGAAACACAGCAACGGCTAGACTGTCCTTTACCAAGGAAGAGCGTGCGCCCGCTGCAGGGCAAAGAGGAGGCACTGATGAGCCTGACAATGACCATTGTGATGTTGATTTCCGGCTGGCTGGCAGTGGCTGCCGCCATGTTGTGGGGCGTTTTGCGCATTACCCGTCGGCACCATCACCACCCGGTTCAATCGGCGCCCGTGGCCAAATCCGATAAACCGGCTACACGCCCCGCCACCGCGCACTGACTGGCGCCTTTCAGTCGCACAAACAAAAACGGCCGCCTGGACTCTTGCGAGTTCAGGCGGCCGTTTCGTTTATCGGCGATTAAGCTTCTGCGGCTACGCGCCTCTGTTTGGCCCGCCGCGACAGCATGTTCAAGCCTTCGATCGTCGCCGAGAACGCCATGGCCGCATAGACATAGCCTTTCGGTACGTGGGCGCCGAAACCTTCGGCGATCAGCGTCATGCCGATCATGATCAAGAAGCCCAGCGCCAGCATCACCACCGTCGGGTTGTCGTTGATGAACTTGGCCAGCGGGTCAGCAGCCAGCAACATCACCAGGACCGATACCACCACCGCGATGATCATGATCGGCAAATGCTCGGTCATGCCCACAGCAGTAATGATGCTGTCGATGGAGAACACCATATCCAGCATCAGGATCTGACCAATGGCGGCGGCAAAGCCCAGGGTCACGGTCGAGGTGGCCGATGTCGGATCTTCCGGCGACGGGTCCATGCTGTGATGAATCTCGGTGGTCGCCTTCCACAACAGGAACAGGCCGCCGGCGATCAGGATCATGTCCTTCCAGGAGAACGCGTGGCCGAGAATGTCGATCACCGGTTCAGTCAACTGGACGATGAACGCGATGGTGCTCAACAGCGCCAGGCGCAGGATCAACGCCATGCCGATACCAATGCGCCGCGCCTTCTGGCGATGCTGTTCGGGCAGCTTATTGGTGAGGATCGAGATGAAGATCAGGTTATCGATGCCGAGCACGATTTCCATCACCACCAATGTGGCCAGGGCGACCCAGGCGGTGGGGCTTGCAGCGAGTTCTAAAAGGTATTCCATGGGTCAGTCCTGACTCGTTGTAGGCGGTTTAGATTTCCTGGGACGAAGAGTCGGTTTTGCCCGTCTCTTTGGCCGGTTGTTCTTTCTTGCTGATCAGGCCACTCGTGGCTTCGCTCAACGCTTGTTCGGCTGCTTTGTGGGTATCGTCAATCGCCTGTTTGGCGCTTTCGGCGGCCTTGCCCATCAATTGCTGAGCACTTTTCTCGGCCTGATCGCAACCGGCCAACACCAGTAAAGAGGTGATCAGCAGCGCGGTGGTTTTAAGCTTCATGATGCTTTCCTCGATAGAACAGACAGAACCCGAAAGGCGATCCGTCGATAGCGAGGCAGTCTAAAGAGGCAAACACTTCAGGAAAATTCGTATTTTCAGCGGTTATACTTCGATTTTTACGAATCCATAGCAAAACACACGCTACGGGGAGCATGAATGCTGAATTATCGACAGCTGCATTATTTCTGGGTGGTGGCCAAGACCGGCAGCATCGTGCGCGCCTGCGAGCAGTTGAACCTGACGCCACAGACCATCAGCGGGCAGATTTCCCTGCTCGAACAAACCTATGGCATTGAATTGTTTCGCCGGGTCGGGCGGCAACTGGAACTCACCGAAGCCGGGCGTCAGACCCTGCCCTACGCCGAGCAGATGTTTCAACTCGGGGGCGAGCTGGAGCTGATGCTGCGGGCGCAGCCCAATGAGCAACAGATTCTGTTTCGGGTGGGCGTCGCCGACGTGGTGCCCAAATCCATCGTCTATCGCCTGATCGCGCCGACCATGGAGTTGAGCGAGCCGCTACGCATCACCTGCCGCGAAGACAAACTGGAACGATTGCTCGCCGACCTGGCGATTCAACGCCTCGACCTGGTGATTTCCGACAGCCCGATGCCCTCGCATCTGGACATCAAGGGCTACAGCCAGAAGCTCGGCGAATGCGGTATCAGCTTCTTTGCCACCGCTGAACTGACGGCGCGATACGGCCAGGATTTCCCCCGCAGCCTGCACGGCGCCCCGTTGTTGATTCCCGGGCCGGAAACCGTGGTGCGCAGTCGCTTGCAACGCTGGTTTGCCGAACAGCAGATCCAGCCGCGAATCGTCGGCGAGTTCGACGACAGCGCTTTGATGCAGGCTTTCGGCCAATCCGGTAGCGGGATATTCATCGGCCCGAGCGTGATTGCCGACGAGGTGAAACGCCAATGCGGCGTGGAGTTGATCGGCCAGACCGACGCGGTGCGCGAGTCGTTCTACGCCATTTCGGTGGAACGCAAGGTCAAGCACCCCGGCATTGTCGCCATTACCGAAGGTGCCCGACGCGAGCTGTTCACCGAGATGTGAAGCCTCAGGCGCAGATTTCGCGAGGCTTGAAGGTCATCAGCGCCATGGCCAGGAGAATCGAAACCAGGATAAAACCGGCTGCGGCGAAACCCAGTCCGCCCAGGCCCACACTGTCGATCACCCGGCCGCCTACCATGGCGCCCAGGCCGATCCCGAGGTTGGCCCCGGCAATGTTCAGCGACGCAGCAAAGGCCGGCGCTTCAGGCGCAGCCTTCATCAACCGCACATGACTGACCAGGAATAACGCCGCCTGGGTCACACCCCAAATCCCCATCGCCGCCGCCAGCCCCAGTGGCGAGTGAATGTTCGGCACCAGCGTCACCATGCCGGCAATCATGAACGCGCAAAACGTCACCGAAGCGATCAGCGGGTGACGATCCACCGCGCGACCGCCCAGCGAGTTGCCGATCAGCCCGACCGCGCCGAAGCCCATCAGGCACCAGCCGACCACGGTGCCGTTGAAACCGGCGAGGCGTTCAAGAATGTCGGCCAGGTAGGTGTAGGCGGTGAACATGCCGCTGAACACCAGGATCGACAGCAGAACATGACCCAGCATCAGCGGGCTGCGCAGGATCTTGAACTGCGAACGGAAGCTCACCTGATGCTGGTGCAGGCTGGTTTTCGGCAAATAGATAAACAGCAGCAGCGCCTTGGCAAACGCGATCACCGCCAGAATGCCAAAGGCACTGCGCCAGCCGAATGCGTCGGAAATCAGCGTGCCCACCGGAATGCCGAACACCGTTGCGCAGACGATGCCGAAACCAATCTTGGCGATCGCCCGCCCGGCGTAGTCCGGCCCGACGATGTCCACGGCGGTTTCACTGGCCAACGCCCAGAACACCGGCAACCCCAGCGCCGGAATCAACCGGGCAATGGCCATCACCCAAATGTTCGGCGCAAATGCCGCCAGCGTGTTGGCCAGGCCGAACATGATCAATACGCTGATGAACAGTTTGCGTCGTTCAAACCTTGCGAAATACGCCGTCAGGAACGGCCCGAACGCGGCCACGGTGAACGCGAACAGGGTCACCAGCAAACCTGCTTGAGGGATGCTGACGTCCAGGTCACGGGCGATTGCCGGCAACAGGCCGACGATGATGAATTCCGTGGTCAGCACCGTGAAACCGGCGGCGGACAACAGAAGAATGGGCAACAGCATGCAGAACTCCAGGAAAACGACGACACCAGCGACAGCCCGAAGGCCCACTGGCAGAACTAGAAAATGAGGATGGCGAAGCTTAACAGAGTGTTTCCAAACGAAGTTGCACGAACCTGCAAATCGCGTTGAACAATCGGGCGGCAGATCGTCACAGGTCTGAAGGATCGCGGCTACGCTGTGATAAAGTCCGCGACCCGCGAGATTGACACCTTGCTCATCGGCCATTGATTGGCATTGATGTGGCGACCCCTTCGGTTCCCTCCATGTAGCCTGCCCGGCTTTTTGCTGCATGAGCCAAGGAACCCTGCACCCTAATAAAATCAGAGATACCGTTATGACCGCTTCATCCCCTTCTCTTTTGCAACGCCTGAAACGCAGCAGCCTGGTCACGCAAATCATCATCGGCCTGATCGCCGGGATTGCCCTGGCCCTGTTCGCGCCTGAGGTGGCGAAGTCCACCGCCTTCATTGGCAAAGTATTCGTGTCGGCGCTCAAGGCTGTCGCGCCGATTCTGGTGTTCGTGCTGGTCATGGCCTCTATTGCCAACCATAAACACGGCCAGGAAACCCATATCCGGCCGATCCTGTTTCTGTATCTGCTGGGCACCTTCGCCGCAGCCGTGGTTGCAGTGATCGCCAGTACGCTGTTTCCGTCGAGCCTGGTGCTGTCGACCCAGGACGTTGCGGTCACCGCGCCGGGCGGCATCAGCGAAGTGCTGCAAAGTCTGTTGCTGAGCGTGGTCGATAACCCGGTCAGCGCACTGATGAACGCCAACTTCATCGGCATTCTGGCGTGGGCGATCGGCATGGGCATTGCGATCCGCCATGCCGGCGAGACGACGCGCGAAGTGCTGGGCGACCTGTCCAATGGCGTGACCGTGATCGTGCGCCTGGTGATTCGCTTTGCGCCGCTGGGGATCTTCGGTCTGGTGGCTTCGACCCTCGCCACTTCCGGTTTCGGCGCATTGATCGGCTATATGCACCTGCTGGCGGTGCTGCTGGGCTGCATGCTGTTCGTCGCGTTGGTGATGAACCCGGTCATCGTGTTCTGGAAACTGCGCCGCAACCCGTATCCGCTGGTACTCACCTGCCTGCGCGAGAGCGGCATCACCGCCTTCTTCACCCGCAGCTCGGCGGCGAACATTCCGGTCAACCTGGAATTGAGCAAACGCCTGGGCCTGCATGAAGACACCTATTCGGTATCGATCCCGCTCGGCGCGACCATCAACATGGCCGGCGCGGCGATCACCATCACTGTACTGACCCTGGCCGCCGTGCACACCCTGGGCATCGCCGTGGATATTCCGACGGCCATTCTGCTCAGCGTCGTCGCGGCAATTTGTGCCTGTGGCGCCTCGGGCGTGGCGGGCGGTTCGTTGTTGCTGATTCCGCTGGCGTGCAGCCTGTTCGGCATCCCGAGCGAAATCGCCATGCAGGTGGTGGCGGTCGGCTTCATCATCGGTGTGTTGCAGGACTCGGCGGAAACCGCGCTGAACTCCTCCACCGACGTGCTGTTCACCGCGGCGGCTTGCCAGGGTGAAGAGTTGAAGGCGCAGCGTTTGGCGTAGAACGCACCGACAAAAACGAAAAAGCCCGCCAAGGCTTACACCTTGGCGGGCTTTTTTGTACCTGGGTGGTTTAGAACGCGCCCATGTAATCGCGCTTGCCCACTTCCACACCGTTGTGACGCAGCAGCGCGTAGGCGGTGGTGACATGGAAGAAGAACTGCGGCAGACCGTAGCTCAGCAGGTAAGCCTGGCCAGTGAAGCGCTTCTCTTTAGGGGTGCCAGGACGGGTCACGATTTCGATGCCTTCCTTGCCGTTGATTTGCTCGGGTTTGATCTCGCCGATGAAGGCCAGAACCTTGGCGATCAACGCTTGCAGTTCGGCGAAGGTGGTTTCGGTATCGTCGTATTTCGGCAGTTCGATTTCAGCCAGACGCGCCGAAACGCCTTTGGCGAAATCAACGGCGATCTGCACCTGACGCACCAGCGGGAACATGTCCGGGTACAGACGGGCCTGCAGGAATGCGTTCGGGTCGATGTTTTTCGCGGTAGCGTGGGCTTCGGCCTTGCTCAGGTTGTTGCTCAGGGCGTTGAGCATTTGCTGGAAAACCGGAACGGATGCGGCGTACAGGGAAATAGTCATGGCAGTCTCGTGTGGTGACAGGAGTAAAAAACGTGGAGCGATTATAGCCATGCCGGCGCGCCCTGCGACTTGTCTTTTATCCAGCAAGGATTAGGCTAGGCGGCTCGACTGCCTAGGGAAAAGCGCGATGAGCACTGAACAAGAGACGACCTTCGACGAACCGCGGCTCAACAGCACGGAAATCCGCATTTTGGGCTCGTTGATCGAAAAACAGGCCACCAGCCCGGAAACCTATCCGCTGACCCTCAATGCCCTGGTGATTGCCTGCAACCAGAAAACCAGCCGCGAACCGGTGATGAACCTCAGCCAGGGCCAGGTTGGCCAGAGCCTGCGCGCCCTGGAAGGTCGCGGCTTCACCCGGCTGGTGATGGGCAGCCGTGCCGATCGTTGGGAACATCGGGTCGACAAGGCGCTGGAACTGGTGCCGGCCCAGGTGATTCTGACGGGGCTGTTGTTCCTGCGCGGTCCGCAGACGGTCAACGAACTGCTGACCCGCAGCGGCCGCATGCATGACTTCGAAGATGCCGAACAGGTGCTGCATCAACTGGAGCGCTTGATCGCCCGAGGCCTGGCGCTGTTGATTCCGCGCCAGGCCGGCCAGCGCGAAGATCGTTACATGCATGCGCTGGGTGATCCGGCGGATATCGAAGCGATCCTCGCGGCCCGACAGAACCCGGTGGAACGTGGCACCGGTGGCGGTGTGTCGGTTGAGCGAATCGAAGAGCTCGAAGCGCGGATCGCGGCACTGGAAGAACGCCTGGCGCGCCTCGAATAAGGCCCTGTAGCAGCTGCCGAGCTTGCGAGGCTGCGTTCGGTGTGGGCCGCATTCGGACGGAGCCGTCGTGAATTCAGACGAATCGGTGTTTCAGGAAAAACGTGTATGCAGGGTTTACGACGGCTGCGCCGCCGAACGCAGCCTCGCAAGCTCGGCAGCTGCTACAGGAATGAGCTCAACGTTGAATGACTACTCCCCGTCCCAATAATCCACGCCATCAGCCTGCCTCGCGACGGCGACGAAGCCCGACGCATTGCCCTTGGCATCGACCTTGAAATCGTCCATCACCACGTATTTGCCGGAGTCCGGGTATTCGCAAATGTCCGGTGATTGTTGGCTGCTGACCGCCAGGTAGCGCAACTCGCCCTGGCTGTTGTTGATGATCTGATGCGCGGTTTCAGGCCCTCCCGCCGGGCAGGCGATCACGTCCCCGGCGCGGATCGGAAAGCGTTCGGTGCCAAGGCGAACCTCCCCTTCCCCGGCCACGATGTAGAACATCTCTTCGTTGACCCGATGGCTATGAAACGGACTGCCGCGCATGCCTGGCTCCAGGGCATACAACCGATAACCCAGCTTTTGCGCGCCCAGTTGCTGGCCAATGCGGGCCTGGCGTTGTTGATAGCGGCCGGCGGCTTCACCGGTGGGGGCAAAACCTTCGGGCAGCGGTACAAGTTCGACCTGATTCAGGTTGAGAATGGCGGGATGCATGGGAACCTCGGTCACGGTGACTGGAGAGCAAGTCTTCGCTTGCTGGCGAGCAGTATAGGCCGGGATATTCGCGGCAATGGCTGGAGACCGAGTCACGGCAATCGCGGGCAAGCCACGCTCCCACAAGGTCAGCGCAGAACCTGTAGGAGCGTGGCTTGCCCGCGAAGGGGCCAGTACAGCCAACACATTTGGGGATGATCAGCTCCGGGCAAACGCCACGGCCTTTTGAAACTGTTCATCGGTCGGCCGTACGCCGGTGTACAGCACAAACTGTTCCAGCGCCTGGATCGCAATCACTTCGAGCCCGGTGATGACTCGTTTGCCTTCAGCACGAGCACGCACGATCAGCGGTGTTTCCGAGGGAATCGCCACCACATCGAAGACCGTTTCGGCGGCAGCGATGGCTTCAGGGGGAAACGCCAGTTGATCGGCTTCCGGGCCACCGGTCATGCCGATCGGCGTGACGTTGATCAGCATCTGCGGGCGTTGGGCACCCAGTTCCGCCTGCCATTGGTAACCCAGCGATTCGGCCAGGGCACGCCCGGCGCGTTCGTTACGGGCCACGATCAGGCCGTTTTTGTAGCCGCCATCGCGCAAGGCACTGGCCACGGCCTTGGCCATGCCGCCGCTGCCGCGCAGGGCAAAGGTCGAATCCTTGGGCACCTGGTGGGTTTCAAGCAACTGGGCGACGGCGATGTAATCAGTGTTGTAGGCCTTGAGGTGGCCGTTGGAGTTGACGATAGTGTTGATCGACTGAATAGCCTCGGCCGATGCATCCAGCTCATCGACCAGCGCGATGCAGGCCTCCTTGAACGGCATCGACACGCCGCAACCGCGAATGCCCAACGCACGAATACCGCTGACAGCCCCCGTCAGGTCCTGGCTGCTGAAGGCTTTGTAGTAAAAATTCAGCCCCAGTTGTTCGTACAGATGATTGTGAAACCGCAGGCCGAAATTGCCGGGGCGCCCCGAGAGTGACATGCACAACTGGGTGTCTTTGTTGGGGTTCATCTGCATCCGAATCTCCTTCAGTAGCACTTTCAGATGGACGGAATTAACAATTCCACCTGATTGTGGTCGATCATAAGGGTATGTCTGTACCAGACAGCACCGTAAAGAAACCGGTACAGACCTTACACAAAATTTACCCAACGGCTGTGCTGATTTTCAAAAAATTGCTGTCTTAGAAGTATCCCCGCGACAACTTGTGTCTATTGCAGACGCAAGCGCCGGGTCGAAGAACCGAGGACTCATCATGATCCGTAAAATCCCCACAGTAGCCTTGCTGATTGGTGCTCTCGCTATCGCAGGGCAGGCAGAAGCAGGTGGTCGTGGCTGGGAAGGTCCGGCTGTGTTTGGTGCGATCGTCGGCTCGGCAATCATCGGCTCGGCAATTATCGGCCGCGACCGGCCGGTGTATGTAGAGCAACCGGTTTACGTTCAGCCTCAGCCGGTTTACGTACAGCCACCGCCCGTTTACTACCAACCGGCGCCGGTCTACGTCCAACAACCGATGTACTACCGCCCGGCACCGATTTATTACGGTCCACCACGCGGCTACTATGGCCCACCGCGCGGCTACTATGGCCATCCCCATGGTTATTACCGTGACGATCGCTGGTAACTGACTCATCAGGCCCCGCCTCAACAGCGGGGCCTTTTTTGTGGCCGCAAAGCGAGCGGAGTCTGAATAAATCTCGTCAAGGTCGCTATCGGGACAGTACCGGCAGGTAAAGTCGGTCATATTTATGTCATGACAGGCCCGCAAGCTTGATCTGTCCATAAACAACAGGTCGATAAAAACAAGGACGACTTCATGCCCACACAAAACCCGCACCGCATTGTCGGCTTGTGCACATCCAGCAAGGTGTACAACGCACTGACCGAGCTCAAGCACCTGGAAGGCCACCGCAGCGCCAAGTTTCTCTCGCTGCTGGCGGAAAACCTGGTGCGTAAAGGCCTGCTCAATGAGCAGGAAGTCGTGCATATGCTCGATCAAGTCGTGGACTGATCGCCAACACTCACTGGCATCAATGACGACTATCGAAAGCGTTGATTTTCCACTCAAGCGTCCGATCCGTAAGGTAACCCCATAGATTGATGGAGGTACTTATGGCTCAGGTTCAGATTATGTCCGTTATCGGCAGCGCCGTTCCCGCACCGCTCAGAGCGCTAGGGTTGCTTGCCTGCTGGTATCTCGTACAGGACGGCGAACCGATCAGCGGTCCGCTCACTTCGCTTCCCGACGCCCAAGCCCTGTCGCAACGTATCGGCTCAGGCCAGCTCAGCGCTTAAGGCAGCTGAACTCGCTGTTTGGTATCGACGAAAATCGCCCAGCTCGACATAAACAACGCGGCAATCAACGGGCCGATGACAAAACCGTTCAGGCCGAAAATCGCCAGGCCGCCCAGGGTCGAGATGAGAATCAGGTAGTCAGGCATTTTGGTGTCCTTGCCCACCAGAATCGGTCGCAGGATATTGTCCACCAACCCGATCACGAACACCCCGAACAACGCGAGCACCGCGCCCTGCCAGATCGCACCGCTGAGCAGGAAATACGCCGCCACCGGCACCCAGACGATACCCGCCCCCACCGCCGGCAACAGCGACAGGAATGCCATCAACACCGCCCAGAGCAGCACGCTCGGGATATCCAGAAACCAGAAAATCAACCCGCCCAACGCCCCTTGCGTGATCGACACCAGCAAACTGCCCTTCACCGTGGCCCGCACCACCCGATTGAATTTGAGTTGCAAGCGACGCTTCTGGTTATCTTCCAGCGGTATCGCCGCGCGCACTTTGCGCGCCAGTTCAGACCCGTCCCGCAGAAAGAAAAACAGCAGATACAGCATGATGAAAAAACCCACCACGAAATCGAACGTCCCCTGACCAAAACTGAACGCCTGAGACGCCAGAAACTGACTGCCTTGCATCATGCTCTTGATGATTTTCTCGCGAAGCCCGCTCAGCTCACCCATGCCGAAACGATCGAGCAAGTGCTGAAAGTACAGCGGCAGGCTGTGCTTGAACTGCGACACATGCCCGGCAATGTCCAGTTCGCCGCTTTCGATTCGACCATAAAGCGCCGCGCCCTCCTGAACCAGCAAGGTACTGATGATGATTACCGGCAGGATCGCAATCAGCACACATAGACTCAAGGTGCACAGGGCGGTCAGGTTGCGTGACCAACCGAATCTCAGCTGCAACTGATGCTGCAAGGGCGCAAAAAGAATGCCGAGGATGGCCGCCCAGAACACCGCACCGTAGAACGGCAGCAGAATCCAGACGAAGGCAACGGTCACCACAGCCAGCAAGACCATCAGCGAAGTGTTCTGGAGCTTCGTTTCGTTCATGTCCGGTCCATGCCAATGCGCAGAGGCGAAAATTCGCGTCCTTATGTTTAGTCCGCCATGGTTGTCGCGAGTGCCATCTGTTTGTTGGTCAAGCATAGATCCAGATCAATAAACCCCTCATGCAGGTCGCTTACCCTTGCCGGCTTTTGCGATCGACACTGCCATGACTTGCGCCATGCCTCTCATCCCCCCGGAACTGCTCGCCCCTGCCGGTACCCTGAAAAACATGCGTTATGCCTTCGCCTACGGCGCCGATGCGGTATACGCCGGCCAACCGCGCTACAGCCTGCGGGTGCGTAACAACGAATTCGATCACGCCAACCTCGCGCTCGGCATCAGCGAGGCCCAGGCTCAGGGCAAGCGTTTTTATGTGGTGGCCAATATCGCCCCGCACAACGCCAAGCTGAAAACGTTCCTCAAGGATCTGGAACCGGTGATCGGCATGGCGCCGGACGCGCTGATCATGTCCGATCCCGGCCTGATCATGCTGGTGCGCCGGCACTTCCCGCAGATGCCGATCCACCTGTCGGTGCAAGCCAACACGGTGAACTGGGCCAGCGTCGAGTTCTGGCAGCAACAGGGCTTGAGCCGGATCATCCTGTCCCGCGAACTGTCGCTGGAAGAAATCGCCGAAATCCGCCAGCACGTCCCGGCGATGGAGCTGGAAGTGTTCGTACACGGCGCGTTGTGCATGGCCTATTCCGGGCGCTGCCTGTTGTCGGGCTACATGAACAAGCGTGACGCCAATCAGGGCAGCTGCACCAATGCCTGCCGCTGGAAATACTCGGCGACAGCAGCCAGCGAAAATCTGCTCGGTGACATCGTCCAGCACTACTCACCCGAACCTACCCTGGGCCTCGGTACGCCGACCGATCAGGTGTTCCTGTTGCAAGAGGCCAATCGCCCCGGCGAACTGATGCCGGCATTCGAGGATGAACACGGCACCTACATCATGAACGCCAAGGACCTGCGTGCCGTCCAGCACGTCGAGCGCCTGACACAAATGGGCGTGCATTCACTGAAGATCGAAGGCCGGACCAAATCGCATTTCTATTGCGCGCGCACCACCCAGGTTTATCGCCGCGCGATCGACGATGCGGTGGCTGGCCGAGTGTTCGATCGCAGCTTGATGACTGATCTGGAGTCCCTCGCTCAGCGCGGCTACACCGAAGGTTTTCTGCGCCGGCACGTGCATGACGAATACCAGAACTACCAGAACGGCAGCTCGGTTTCAGAGCGCCAACAGTTCGTTGGGGAGTTGACCGGCGAACGCCGCGACCGGCTGGCCGAGGTACGGGTGAAGAATCGTTTTGGCCTGGACGATCACATGGAACTGATGACGCCCAAGGGCAACTTCCACTTCGACCTGCATCAACTGCAGAACCTCAGGGGCGAGGCGATTGAAGTGGCGCCTGGGGATGGGCACACGGTGTATTTGCCGATTCCGGATGCGGTGGATTTGCGTTATGGATTGCTGATGCGCGATATAGCGCCCCTGTAGGAGCGAGGCTTGCCCGCGAAGAACGATGACGCGTAATACCTGAAAAAACGCGGTGTATTCTTCGCGGACAAGTCGGATCGCCGCACTGCTCGCTCCTACGCACTGACGAATCAGGTCCCGCCCGCCGAAAAGCGGTCGCGGCTGTTGGTCAGGTGCAACCACATCGCCGCCCGCGCAGCATCCGGATCCTGGCGCTTGATGGCGTTGAGAATCGCCTCGTGTTCGAGGTTGGCGAGTTGCCCCAGCTTGCTCAAGTCCGCTGACCCGCGCTCGGCGGCATTGACGCGGGTGCGGGGAATCATCGCATTGCCCAAGTGCTGCATGATCTCTGTGAAGCATACATTGCCGGTGGCTTCGGCGATCAGCAGGTGGAAACGTTTGTCGGCCTCGACGCAGCTGTCATTGTTGGCCAGCAAACTCTGATAGTCATCCAGCGCTTCACGCATCTGCGCCAATTGCTGATCGGTACGACGCACCGCCGCCAGCGCGGCGGCCTGGGTTTCCAGGCCCATGCGCAACTCCAGAATGCTGCGCACCCCCAGCGCGGTATCGACATTCAGCCGCAACCCCTGCTCTGGCGCGCGCTCGATGACAAAGGTGCCGATGCCGTGACGGGTTTCCACCAGCCCTGAAGCCTGCAATTTCGAAATCGCCTCGCGCACCACCGTACGGCTGACCCCATGCTCCTGGACAATCGAGTTCTCCGACGGCAGCTTGTCCCCCGGCAGCATCTGGCCGAGCAGGATGCTCTGGGTCAGCTTGGCCACCAGATCATGAGCCAGGTTGTGAGCGCGCTTGCGGGCGGGTGCGTCGATGTCTTCTTGCATGGTGATTATCCGTAAAACAGGGCTATCCGGATCGTAGCACCGGAATCGATTGGAATCCCCAGAAAACAGCCTCAAGCTTGTATGACAACACTCAACAAATTGACCACTCGAACACCATCACAACCCCACACCCGACCCAAAAAAGCATAGAAACCACCCGACAAATAGCCATTTTATTGGACAACAGTGCTTGTCGAATCAAAAAAGCCAGTTGTATGATGTCTATCAACAACGCTACACCCAGCCACACCCCGCATAAAAATAACGAGTGGGAGAAAAACAAGTGAATACATCCATACCCGGGATGAACGATGGCGCCGATTCGGTCCTGAAGTCCGCCATCTCAAAAGTGAAACGCCACGTCCTGCCGCTGTTCGTGATCATGTTCATCGTCAACTACATCGACCGTGTGAACATCGGCTTCGTCCGCGCCCACATGGAACATGACTTAGGGATTGGCGCCGCCGCCTACGGCCTCGGTGCCGGTCTGTTCTTCATCGGTTACGCGCTGTTCGAAGTGCCCTCCAACATCCTCCTGCAAAAAGTCGGCGCGCGAATCTGGCTGACCCGCATCATGCTGACCTGGGGCCTGGTGGCCGCTTGCATGGCGTTCATCCAGAACGAAACCCACTTCTACATTCTGCGTTTTCTGCTCGGCGTGGCGGAAGCCGGGTTCTTTCCCGGGGTAATTTATTACTTCACCCGCTGGTTGCCTGGCGTGGAGCGTGGCAAGGCGATTGCGATCTTCCTCAGCGGTTCGGCGATTGCTTCGCTGATCTCCGGCCCGCTGTCGGGGCTACTGCTGCAAATCAACGGTTTGGGCATGCACGGCTGGCAGTGGATGTACTTCATCGAGGGCATGTTCTCGGTCGGGTTGTGCGTGTTCGTCTGGTGCTGGCTGGACTCCAAACCCCACGACGCCAAATGGCTGACCCTGGCCGAACAGAACGCACTGGTCAAAGCCATCGATGACGAACAACTGGCCCGCGAAGCCGCAACGCCGATCAAACCGTCGTTGGGCACACTGCTCAAGGACCGCCAGATCATCCTGTTCTGCCTGATCTACTTCTTCATTCAATTGACCATCTATGCCGCGACTTTCTGGCTGCCGAGCATCATCAAGAAAATGGGCGACCTGAGCGACATCCAGGTCGGCTTGTTCAACTCGATTCCGTGGTTGCTGTCGATCGTCGGCATGTACGCCTTTGCCTCGCTGTCGGGCAAATGGAAGCACCAGCAAGCCTGGGTCGCCACTGCCCTGCTGATCGCTGCGGCGGGGATGTTCATGTCCACCACCGGTGGGCCGATCTTCGCCTTCGTTGCAATCTGCTTCGCCGCATTGGGTTTCAAATCGGCTTCGTCGCTGTTCTGGCCGATTCCCCAGGCGTACCTGGATGCGCGGATCGCTGCCGGCGTGATTGCGCTGATCAACTCGGTGGGCAACCTCGGCGGCTTCGTGGCGCCGACCACCTTCGGTTTGCTGGAAGAACACACCGGTTCAATCCAGGGCGGGCTCTACGGCCTGGCCGCCACCTCGATCATCGCCGCGATAATCGTCTTCGCCGCGCGCAATAAACCGAAACCCGCACCGGCCGTTGCACTGGGCAAACCAGCGCCGAATCACGCTTGAACATTGGTTTAAAGGACAAAAAAATGAACCCACAAGAAGCCGCAAAAGCCCCGATCATCACCAGCATGCAGGTTGTGCCGGTGGCTGGCCACGATGGCATGCTGCTCAATCTGAGCGGCGCCCACGGCCCGTTCTTCACCCGAAATATCGTGATCCTCAAGGACAACGCCGGTCACACCGGCGTCGGCGAAGTACCCGGTGGCGAGCGCATTCGCCAGACTCTGGAAGACGCGCGTTCATTGGTGGTCGGCAGCCCGATCGGCACGTACCAGAAGATCCTCAATCAAGTGCGCCAGACCTTCGCCGATCGTGATGCCGGTGGTCGCGGTTTACAGACATTCGACCTGCGCATCACCATTCACGCGGTCACCGGCCTGGAAGCGGCCCTGCTGGACTTGCTTGGCCAGCACCTGGACGTGCCGGTCGCCGCTTTGCTCGGCGAAGGCCAGCAGCGTGATGAAGTGAAGATGCTCGGCTACCTGTTTTACGTCGGTGATCGCAACGAAACCGATCTGGCTTATCGCGATGAACCGGGCGCCGACAATGACTGGTTCCGCGTCCGTCACGAAAAAGCCATGAGCGCCGACGCCGTGGTGCGCCTGGCGGTCGCCGCTCACGCCCGCTATGGCTTCAAGGACTTCAAACTCAAGGGCGGCGTGTTGAGCGGCGACGAGGAAATCGAAGCGGTCACCGCCCTCGCCGAGCGCTTTCCAGATGCGCGCATTACCCTCGATCCGAATGGCGCCTGGTCGCTCAAGGAAGCGATCCGCCTGTGCCGGGATCAGCATCATGTTCTGGCTTATGCCGAAGACCCGTGCGGGGCGGAAAATGGTTACTCGGGCCGTGAAGTCATGGCTGAGTTTCGTCGTGCCACGGGCCTGAAAACCGCGACCAACATGATCGCCACCGATTGGCGGGAAATGGGCCACGCGATCCAGTTGCAGTCGGTGGACATTCCGTTGGCCGACCCGCACTTCTGGACCATGCAGGGTTCGGTGCGAGTCGCACAGATGTGCCACGAATGGGGCCTGACCTGGGGCTCGCACTCCAACAACCACTTCGATATTTCCCTGGCCATGTTCACCCACGTCGCGGCCGCCGCGCCGGGCGAGATCACGGCCATCGACACCCACTGGATCTGGCAGGACGGCCAGCGCCTGACCAAAGCGCCGCTGCAAATCGTCGACGGCTGCGTGCAAGTACCGAAAAAACCTGGTCTGGGGGTTGAGCTGGACATGGATCAACTGGCCAAGGCCCATGAGCTGTACAAAGGCATGGGGCTCGGCGCGCGGGATGACAGCGTGGCGATGCAGTTTCTGATTCCGGGATGGAAGTTCGATAACAAGCGGCCGTGCCTGGTGCGCTAAACCTCTGGAAACACCACTCCCACAAGGAGTGGTGCTCACACTATTTCATCTGGGCTGCTTGCAGCAGCCAGCCCCGGAACGCCGCCATCGCCGACGTTTCGGGGCGCGACTGCAAGCGGGTCAGCCAGTAGCTGCCGGTGGTGATCCCGATGGCGAACGGTTGCTCGATTGCGCCCGCCGCCAGTTGCCGGGCAAACATCAGCGGTGGCGCCAATGCCACACCTGCACCTTGCAACGCAGCCTCCATCATCGCCAGCGAGGAATCGAAGACGATGCTCCGGGGCAGCACGGCATGGGCCGAAAGACCGGTCGCCTGAAACCACTCCGGCCACTCATCCGTGCGATAGGAGCGCAACAGCGTTTGCTGCAACAGATCCTCTGGCGCCTGCAATTGCCGGGCGATCTCCGGCACACAGAGCACCGACAGTGGTGCCTCGATCAACCGCACCGCTTCAATCCCATGCCACGCCCCCGCGCCAAAGCGGATGGCGTAATCCAGGCCTTCAGCGGCCACATCCACCCGGTTGTTATTGGTCGACAGGCGCAAATCTATGTACGGATGTTTCTTCTGAAAATCCGCCAATCGCGGCAACAGCCAACCGACCGCGAACGTCCCCACGGCGCCCACCGTCAACACTTCACGAAAATGCCCACCCTCGAAACGCTCCAGGGTTTCGGCAATCCGGTCGAAGGATTCGCGCAATACCGGCAGCAGGGTTTCACCTTCGCTGGTCAGCATCAGGCCGCGGGGCAGGCGTTTGAACAAAGTCACGTTAAGCTGGGCTTCAAGACTTTTGACCTGATGGCTCACCGCCGCCTGCGTGACGCACAACTCCACGGCCGCCCGGGTGAAACTCAAATGGCGCGCCGAAGCCTCGAAAGCACGCAGCGCATTCAGCGGCAAATGAGGTCGAATCATGCCAGCCCCCAAAATTTTCTAATGGCTCATCCGAAATATCGTCGTTTGCCGGTCTTCGCCAAACTGCCTAGATTTGGCTCGCCCAACAGCGGACCGCCTTGAAAGACCGCTCGGAGTGTAGCGGTTAACACCACGAACAATCATGGACAGCGTCTCAATCATGCGTAAAAAAAATCAGAAGAAACTCATATCCTATAGTGCTTTCGCACTTTTCCTCGGTGCCAGCCACAGCTTTGCTGACGAGCGCATCGAAACCATCGTTAAAGCCGCCGTCGAACCGGTGATGCAGCAACAGAAGATCCCCGGCCTCGCGGTCGCAATCACCGTCCATGGTCAGCCGCATTACTTTAACTACGGCGTGGCCTCGAAAGAAAACGGTAAAGCCGTCACCGAAAACACCCTGTTCGAGATCGGTTCGGTGAGCAAAACCTTCACTGCCACCCTCGCCGCCTATGCCCAGGCGAGCGGCAAACTGTCCTTGTCGGACAACGCCAGCCAGGTACTCCCGGCCTTGCGCGGCAGCGCGTTCGATAACATCAGCGTGCTGCAACTCGGCACCTACACCGCCGGCGGTCTGCCCCTGCAATTCCCCAGCGAGGCAGACCGTCAGGAGAAGATGCTCGGCTATTTCAAGCAGTGGAAACCCACCTACGCCGCCGGCACTCATCGCCAGTATTCAAACCCCAGCCTTGGGTTGTTCGGCTATCTGGCGGCCCAAAGCATGGGGGTGCCGTTCGATGAGCTGATGGCAAAAACCTTGTTGCCGAAACTCGGCCTCAAGCACAGCTACCTCAAGGTGCCGCAGGATCAGATGGGGCTTTACGCCCAGGGTTACAGCAAGGACGACAAACCTGTGCGGGTCGAGCCGGGTGCGCTGGATTCCGAAGCGTACGGCGTGAAAACCAGCGCAGCGGACCTGCTTCGCTATGTCGAGGCGAACATGAATCCCGCGTCGCTGGAAAAGCCTTTGCAGCAAGCCATCGCCAGCACTCACACCGGTTATTACCGGGTTGGCGAGATGACTCAAGGGTTGGGATGGGAGCTCTACAACTACCCGGTGACGCTCGACACCCTACTGGCCGGCAACTCGTCGCAGATGGCATTTGAGGCCCATGAAGTCCGGTGGCTGACCCCGCCACAACCTCAACGCGACACCGTGCTGATCAACAAAACCGGCTCAACCGGCGGCTTTGGCGCCTACGTCGCTTTTATCCCGGCGAAGGACATCGGCATCGTGATCCTGGCCAACAAAAACTACCCGAACCCGGAGCGGATCAAAATCGCTCACAACATATTGAGTGCGCTGGCCGATTGATCCCAGTAACCCGGCAGCCACTCACTTGTGGCGAGGGGGCTTGTCGGAACGCCGCACCGCCCCGTTGGGCTGCGCAGCGGCCCCGAACCAGTCACCGCGGTACATCAGATAGGCCTGGGATGCAGGGTTTACGACTGCTGCGCAGCCGAACGGGGGCAAGCCCCCTCGCCACAGGGTTACCTCACCACAATGGGTCACCAAGTTTCAGATTTCCGTTGGCAGAAAAATGGGCGACCTGTTGGGGTCGCCCATTGGGGTAAGCCTTCTCACCACTACTCAACTCAATTCAATCATCCGGCTGCTCAGCCGGCTTGGCAGGCTTCGCCGGTTTGCCTTTGGTGCCTTTAGCACCTTTGGCCGGTGCGACTTCAGCCACCGGCGCTGGCACCGGTACTGTTGCTTCCTTCTCGGCCGTCGGCAACTGGTCGACGGTGTTGAATATCTCTTTCAACTCGACCGCATCCGACTGCTCAAGCTTCTTTTCGCCATCCTTGCCGATCAGGATGATTTTGCTCTTCGCCCCGGCGCCCAGCTTGAGCGAGCGGATCAACGCCATCGTCGATTGCGGGTCGAGGTCTTTGCCATCCCGTTGGCCCATCGTATTGATCACGGTGTACAGCACCATGGTTCGATCGGTGAAGCCCTTGCGGTTGGCAGAGTCGTCCAGTGATTTTTTCAGGTTGAGCCAAACCGGGTCCACCGAACTGGGCGCGATGACAATCAGGGGTCGAGCCCGGCCCACGTCTTTAACCAGAGGGGAATCGTCATCGGCGGCGAATGAAGGACCGACGAAAGCCAACAGGGTAGCCAGGGTCAAAGACCTGATGAGCATGCGCATCTCCTTTTGATATCCACGCTCTAATGATTGCGCATCGCGGTGATCGTTCCGGGCGATGCACCGCGATTGTGTTCGCCTTGCCCAAGCTTAGGTCAGGGCGGTCATTGCGCAACAGCCTGAGCTAATCTCATAGCTGATTCATCGTGAGGGTTTATCCATGAGCGCTCAGCTGAACCACACCATCGTTTGGTGCCGTGACAAACAGGTTTCGGCGCGCTACCTGACCGACCTCCTCGGCCTGCCTGATCCCGAGCCGTTCGGGCCGATGCTGGTGGTCAAGTTCGATAACGGAGTGTCGCTGGATTTCTACAACAACGACCCGCCCATCGCGTCCCAGCACTATGCGTTCCTGATTGGTGACGACGACTTCGATGCGGCCTTCGCTCACCTGCAGGCGATCAAGCAGCCGTGGTGGGCCGACCCCGGTAAGCAGCGGCCCAACGAGATCAACGATTACGCCGGTGGCCGGCGGGTGTATTTCGATGACCCGGACGGGCATCTGCTGGAGATTTTTACTCGGGAAGCGGTATCGGATCAGAACGCCAGTTTATAGCCGATCAGCACCAGCATCGTCGCCAGGCACGGACGCAGCAGTTCATCGGAGATGCGCCCGGTCAAATGGCTGCCCAGGTAAATCCCAGGCAACGAACCGACCAGCAAGAAGCCCAGGACGTGCCAATCCATGTTGCCCATGCTTGCGTGGCCAAGGCCGGCGACCAGGGTCAGGGGCACCGCGTGGGCGATTTCGGTGCCGACCAGGCGACGAGTGGGCAGCAGCGGATACAGGATGAACAGCGCAACGGTGCCCAGGGCGCCAGCGCCGATGGAGGTCAGGGCCACCATGGTGCCGAGGACCAGACCGGTGACCACGGTCAGTGCATTCAACCGGGAACCGCTGGGGTTGTATTGACCGCCCGCCCGTTTGTGAGCGAAATCGAGCAAGCGCTTCTTGAAGAAAATCGCCAGCGCCGTGGCGAACAATACGAAGCCCAGCGCCTGTTTGATGACGGCGTTCATCGCCTCGGGCGAGGTTTGCAAAGTGCTCAGGAACCACAGCGTCAGGGCTACCGCCGGCACACTGCCGAGGGTCAGCCAACCGGTGATCGCCCAGTCGATGTTCTTGTTCTTGCGATGAACCAGTACACCACTGGATTTGGTAATGGCCGCGTACAGCAAATCCGTGCCCACCGCCGTGGCCGGGTTAACGCCGAACCACAGCAGGATCGGCGTCATCAATGAACCGCCCCCAACACCGGTCATGCCGACAATAAAGCCGACCACCAGACCCGCCACGACCAACCCGAAATTACCGAAATCCATTAATACGCCCAGAAATTCGCAGGAAACAAACCGGTCAGCAGCATAGCGATTTTTCTTATAACCACATATATCGATGCGGTCTATCGTTATGCCAATTCACCGATTTGAAACAGCGACTTTCCCCTCAATACCAACCCCACAAGAATTGCGCTTTATCCGACATCTCACTGCACCGGCAAAAAATTCAGGAACAGCAGACTCTGGGCGTAGTTCAGGCCGATCCGCCGGTAGCGCTCGTCGAGCATCTGGGTCAGCAGGTCCAGTCGCGCGACGATTTTGCCGAACTCCACGGCAAAACTCAGGTTGCTGCCCTCCTCCGAAATTTCGTTGGAGAACAGCAAAGGTTCGCCTTGCCTGTTTTGCCGCTGGCTCAAGATCCAAGTGGCTTTTTCGATGTTGCGCGCGGCATTGCTGACGAAGGTCGGGTTGAGCGCATCCGTCATGTAGAACTCCAGCCGATTGCCATGGGCCGTCACCAGCATGCTGCCAATCGCGTAGATGAATGCGCCGACCCGGTCACCGAGGAATTCCGGGCTCATGGCGAAGCTCAGCGCCGCGAGGTCTTTTTTGCCGCCGAGGGTGGGCAGCGGCTCTTGTTGTTCGATGGCCATGCGCACCTGCTTTTCTGCGGTGCCGACATCGAGGAAGCCAGATTTTTTCAGCTCCTGCGGGTTGCGCAGGTAGAGCTTGTTCATCAGCAGGTAGAGGCTTTCGAGGTTGTCGCGCATCGTCAGGGTCGCCATGCGGTCGACGCTGGTCTGGAGGAATTCCTGGGGTTTGCCATCGCGAAACTGGCTGATGACATCGTTGCCCGGCTGATGGCTGCAACCACTGGCGAGGAGCATCGACAGGCTAATCAGCAGCAAGCAATGACGGCGAATGTGCAGGGTAAAACGGGGTAAAACTCGAGCCATGGGTTCTTGAACTTGGGCATGGGCCGGCAGTGGGGATCGCCGCGGGCTGGCCAAGGATAGAACCGTGAAAGCTGAAAAAGTGCAGTGCCGGTGGTCCGTAAGCGCTGACCATCGCGAAAGCACTCACAAATTAGTCATACTTTATAATTGCAATGCTTAATGAATGAGCTATAAATCCTTCCTTGATCGCGTAAAATCACGATTATTAGTATGACTACTTCTTAAAAACAACAAAAAGGAAGGTCAACCATGCTTCAATCCCGACACCTGCTCTCCGGCCTCGGACTGTCCCTGATGATCGCCACCCTCCCCGCTCACGCCACTGGCTTGTCCAGCGAACAAAAAGCCTTCGGCAAAACCAATGACGGCACGCCCGTCGAGCAATACATTTTGCGCAACAGCCACGGCCTGCAGGCCACGGTCATTACTTACGGCGGGATTCTCCAGTCGCTGAAAGTGCCGGATAAAAACGGCAAGCTCGACGATGTGGTGCTCGGTTTCGACGACGTGCAGGGTTATCAAAGTGGCACGGCGTTTTTCGGCGCGACCATCGGCCGCTTCGGCAATCGCCTGGCCAACGGCGCCTTCGAGCTGGATGGCAAGCGCTTTCAAGTGCCGCTCAACGACGGCAGCAATTCGCTGCACGGCGGGGCTCAAGGTTTCGACAAGCGGGTGTGGAAAGCCGAACCGAGCAAGGGCAAGGATTCGGTGGGCGTGACGCTGACGTACCTGTCCTCGGATGGCGAAATGGGTTTCCCCGGCAACCTGAAAACCGAGGTCACCTACAGCCTCACCGAGAACAATGAGCTGCGCATCGACTACAAGGCCAGCACCGATAAGCCCACAGTGCTGAACCTGACCAACCACAGCTATTTCAACCTGGCCGGCGCGGGTAACGGCGATGTGTTGAAGCAGTTGGCGACCTTGCACGCCGCCCGTTACACGCCAGTCACCGGCAAACTGATCCCCACCGGTGAACTAGCCCCGGTCGCCGGCACGCCGATGGACTTCACTCATCCGACCGCCATCGGTCAACACATCAAGGCCGATCACCCGCAGTTGAAATTCGCCGAACCGAAACACGGCGGTTTTGACTTTAACTGGGTGCTGGACGCCAAGGGCGACCTGGGCAAACTCGCCGCCGATGTCAGCGATCCGCAATCCGGCCGTCGCTTGCAGCTCTACACCACCGAACCTGGCGTACAGTTCTACACCAGCAACTTCCTCGACGGCTCGGTCAAGGGCAAGGCCGGCAAGATTTACCCGCATTGGGGTGCCTTTACTCTGGAAACCCAGCATTATCCGGATTCGCCGAACCAGCCGAGCTTCCCGTCCACGCGGCTGGATCCGGGCAAGACCTATGCCCAGACCACCGTGTTCAGGTTCTCCGCCCGGTAGGTCAAAAGATCGCAGCTTTCGGCAGCTCCAGGGGGCTGGGTACCCCCGTGATATCGCGGGTGTGCCCCGCCCTCGCAGGAGCTGCCGCAGGCTGTGATCTTTCATGATGGCGACGGAACCACCCTGCTATTTTGCTGCCAACTGTAGTATCGATCGGACTTCGACAAGGAGGATTCATGCGGACTCTTGAGCTGGCCGGCCGCCCTGTGCCGGTCATCGGCCAAGGCACCTGGCACATGGGAGAGGAACGCTCCCGACACACCAAGGAAGTTGCAGCGCTGCGCCTGGGTATCGAGTTGGGCATGACCCTGATCGACACCGCAGAGATGTACGCTGAAGGGGGCGCCGAAGAGGTGGTGGGTGAAGCCATCACAGGCCTGCGCGACCAGGTTTTCCTGGTGAGCAAGGTCTACCCTCACAACGCCAGCCGCAGAGGCATCCCCCAGGCCTGCGAACGCAGCCTGCGGCGGTTGAATACCGATTACATCGATCTTTATCTGTTGCACTGGCGCGGCGAGTATCCCCTTGAGGAAACCGTCGAAGCCTTCGAACGCCTGCGCGAAGACGGCAAGATCGGCCGTTGGGGCGTGTCCAATTTTGACCTGGGCGACCTGGAAGAGCTGGCCTCACCGGCCTGCGCCACCAATCAGGTGCTGTATAACCTGGAAGAACGCGGCATCGAATTCGATCTGCTGCCCTGGAGCCAACAGCGACAAATGCCGGTGATGGCTTACTGTCCAATCGGCCAGGGCGGGCATATGCTGGCCAACCCGACGCTCAAGCAGGTTGCCGCCCGTCACGAGGCGACACCTGCGCAGGTAGCGCTGGCATGGATTCTGCGTCAGAACGGGGTGATCGCCATCCCCAAAGCGGTCCACCCCGAGCATGTGCGGCTCAACGCGCAAGCGGCACAATTGCAGCTTGAAGTCGGGGATCTGGAGGCGCTGGACCAAGCGTTTCGCGCGCCACAACGCAAGCAGCGGTTGGCCATGGTCTGAGCCATCGCGGTTCTATCAGAGGGCATCGGCATGAGAAGTACCGATCAGCTCGACGCTTTCAATTTGCCACGCTTCGTCCAGGCGCAGGATCCTGTGTTCGAGTGGGTTCAGGATGAACTGCGCGCCGGCCAGAAGCGCCGGCACTGGATGTGGTTCATCTTTCCGCAGTTTGCCGGGTTGGGTGACAGCGAAATGTCCCGCTACTTTGCCATTCACTCCAGCGAGGAAGCTGTGGCGTACCTGAAGCATCCGTTGCTGGGGCCGCGCTTGCGTACCTGCACGCAATTGGTGCTGGATGTTCCTCAACGTTCGATCACCAAGATTTTCGGACACCCCGACAACCTCAAGTTTCATTCATCGATGACACTGTTCGCCCAGGTTTCGCCAAAAGGCAGCCTGTTCCATCAGGCGCTGGATCAGTACTTTCACGGCATACCGGATGACTGGACGCTGTCGCTGCTGGACTCAAAACAGGCCCAGCTGCCCCCCAATCAGCGTTGAGAAATCGTCATCCACGAACGGCAGGATGGCATCCGCCACCGGTTGCAGCTGCCGGGTGATGTAATGGTCGTAGTCGATCGGCGCGCTGCGCACTTCCAGCGGCTCGGGGCCGGCGACCGTGATCACGTAGCTGATCCAGCCGCCGTTGTGATATTGCCGTGGCCGCCCCTGTTGATCGTTGTAGTCATCGGCGATCCGCGCGGCCCGCACATGGGGCGGCACATTGCGTTGATAGTCATCCAGGGGCCGACGCAGGCGTTTGCGGTAGATCAGGCGCTCATCGAACTCACCGGCCAGGGTCTTGCGCACATAGTCACGCACGTAATCCTGATAGGGCTTGCGTTTGAAGATGCGCAGGTACAGCTCCTGCTGGAATTGCCGGGCCAGCGGCGACCAGTCGGTGCGCACGGTTTCCAGGCCTTTGTAGACCATCTCGTCGGTGCCGTCGGCGCGGGTGACCAACCCGGCATAGCGCTTCTTGCTGCCCTCCTCGGCGCCGCGAATGGTCGGCATCAGAAAGCGTTTGTAGTGGGTTTCGAACTGCAACTCCAGGGCACTTTCCAACCCGTACTCCTGCTTCACATGCTCGCGCCACCATTGGTTGACGTGGTCCACCAGCGCGTGGCCGATCTGCGCCGCTTCGACCTGACCGTGAGGGCGACGCAGCCAGACGAAGGTCGAGTCGGTGTCGCCATAGATCACCGCATGGCCCTGAGCTTCGATCAGTTGGCGGGTACGCAACATGATCTCGTGCCCGCGCAAGGTGATGGATGAGGCCAGTCGCGTATCGAAGAAGCGGCAACCGCTGGAGCCGAGGACGCCATAGAAGGCATTCATGATGATCTTCAGGGCCTGGGACAGCGGCGCGTTGTGTTCGCGCTTTGCGGTTTCGCGGCCTTCGGCGACCCGGGCGACAATGGCCGGCAGGCAATGCCTGGTCCGTGAGAAACGGGCACCGCGAAAACCCGGCACCGATTCGCTGTCGTCAGGGTGTTTGAGCCCTTCGATCAAGCCCACCGGGTCGATCAGGAAGGTGCGGATGATCGACGGATAGAGGCTTTTGTAGTCGAGCACCAGCACCGATTCGTACAAACCCGGTTGCGAGTCCATGACAAAACCGCCGGGGCTGGCCTGCGGTGGTTTATTGCCAAGGTTCGGTGCGACGAAGCCCTGGCGGTGCATCAGCGGCATATACAGGTGAGTGAAGGCCGCCACCGAACCACCGCTGCGATCCGCCGGCAAACCGGTGACGCTGGCGCGCTCCAGCAGGAAGGTCAGCAACTCGGCCTTGGCGAAGATTCGCGTCACCAGTTCGCAGTCCTTGAGGTTGTACTTGGCCAGGGCCGGCTTGTCCTCGGCGAACATGCGGTTGATTTCGTCCATGCGCTGGTACGGGTTGTCGATCGACTTGCCTTCACCCAACAGGGTTTGCGCGACGTTTTCCAGGCTGAACGAGGGGAAGCTCCAGGTCGCCGAACGCAGTGACTCGATGCCGTCGATGATCAACCGACCGGCAGCCGAGGCAAAATAATGATTGCCGCTGCCGTGCTCGCGCCACTGCATTTCTTCGCCGCCACGCCCCAGTTTCAGCGGCACCGCCAGGCGGCGTGCATGTTCGTGCAGTACCCGCAGGTCGAACTGCACGACGTTCCAGCCGATGATGGCGTCGGGGTCGTGCCGGGCGAACCACTCATTGAGTTTTTTCAGCAGCAGGGTTCGCGAATCGCAGTATTCGAGCTGGAAATCCACCCCGCTGTCATCGCCATTGGGCGGCCCGAGCATGTACACCTGACGCTCGCCACAGCCTTCCAGGGCGATGGAGTACAACTCGCCCTGCGCGGTGGTTTCGATGTCCAGCGAGACCAGCCGCAGATTCGGCCGATAGCCGGGGGCGGGTTTCATTTGCGCGTCGAGCAGCAGGCCGTCGGCGCCAGCCGTGCCACCGAACAAAACCGGCGCGGTGATGAACCGCTCCATCATGTAGCGTTCCGGCGGGCGGATGTCGGCTTCGAATACCTCGACGCCTGATTTGCGCAGTGCGGTTTCCAGGCGCATCAACTGGCCGTGCTGCTGGCAATACAGGCCCAGCACCGGGCGGTGCTCGAAGTCCAGCAGCGCCAACGGCCGCAGTTCGACGTTCTTTTCGCCGCGCAACACCACTTCGGCTTGCTCGCGCATGGCCTGTGGAATGAACGCGACCGACGGTTGATGCGGCAGACGGATGCGCCGGGGACCGGCATCGGTCGCCAGCCAGAATTCGACTTCGGTTCCGGCCGGGGTATCGCGCCAATGCCGGGTCAGGACGAAGCCCTGCTGTAAATCCACCACTGCAACCTCAACGATCTGATTCAAGTGGTGATTCTACGCGTGATTGCCGGTGTGGCGAGGGGGCTTGTCGGAACGCCGCACCGCCCCGTTGGCCTGCGAAGCGGGCCTCAAACCTGCCAACACGGTCTCTCAGGCACACCGCGTTGATCGGATTGCGACTGCCACGCAGCCGAACGGGAGCAAGCTCCCTCGCCACAATTGCGCAGGGTGCCCGGGAGGGCTGCGGGCGTTTACAAAGAAAAATCACTGAATGACGCTATTTGCGTGTTATCTGCCGCTTTGCACCTTGCTCTGTGAGCCTGTCTCTACGATTCTTCAAGGACAACGACAACACCCGAGAAGCCGTCATGAAAACCGTCGCCCAGTTGCTCAAGTTAAAGGCCCAACAGAATCAGGCAGTCCACACCATTGCTCCTCATCAAATGGTGCTGGAAGCGCTGATGGTGATGGCCGCCAAAAACGTCGGCGCGTTGCCGGTCCTGAAAGATGGCAAGGTCGTCGGCATCATCAGTGAGCGGGACTATGCGCGCAAACTGGTGCTCAAGGGGCGCTCCTCCGTCGGCACACCGGTCAGCGACATCATGGTGTCGCCGGTGATCACCGTGGACACCCATCAAACCGTCGAAACCTGCATGGGCATCATGTCCGACAAACGCCTGCGGCACTTGCCGGTGGTGGAGGACGGTGAGCTGATGGGTTTGCTGTCGATCGGCGACCTGGTCAAGGAAGCCATTGCCGAACAGGCTGAACTGATTCGGCAGCTGGAGCAGTACATTCGCGGCGAGTGATTGCACACTGTGCGAGGGGGCTTTTGTGGCGAGGGGGCTTGCCCCCGTTCGGCTGCGAAGCAGTCGCAAAGCTTTTGGGGCCGCTTCGCGACCCAACGGGGGCAAGCCCCCTCGCCACAAGAGCTCCCTCGCCACAGATAAGCCCGCCCCCCACAACATGTGTTTGGTGGTGTTCCTATGGCCAATGCCGCGAGAAGACCGGTGCCAATGCAGGGTGGCGGTCGAAGCGTTCGAGCCAGGCGAAGAATCCCGGCCGCGCAATGCGCAAGTGTTCCCGGGTACCCGCCCACCGCGTTACCACCGCTGCCAGAATATCCAGCGCGCCCGGTTTTCCATCGTCCAGGTACAACTTGCCGGCGAACTGATCGGCAAACACCTCCCAATGCCAATGCAGGCGTTGGCGGGCACCGGCCATGAGGTTTTGCCGGGACAACTCGTCCGCCTCGTCCAGCCAGCGCTCGGGGTAATCGATGATACCGATGGCGCTGTAACAATTGCTGACGATGTACACCAGGCCATGAATCACCTGATCGCGCTTGATCGGATTTTCCGGCAACAGGTTCGACTCCGGGAACGTGAGGCCCAGGTGAATCAGGATGGCCGCACTCTCGGCAAGAACGCCGCCATCGGGCAGTTGCAGAGTGGGAACCTGCTTGAGCGGGTTGAGCTTCTCCAGCGCATGCACCGCCTCCGGGGACGATGATACGTCGATGAAGCGATAAGGAACCTCGCACAGTTCCAGCGCGGCTTCGATGGCGGCCGCACCCGAATTCTGATACCCATAGAGCTGGTACATGACTAAATCTCCTCTGCGACTCTCTCTTTGTAGCAGATGCCAAAGACTGCGCGCGAACCCTGTGGGAGCGAGCTTGCCCGGTTACCCTCCCGCACGCCTCATACAGCTCTGATAACGCTCATCGACTCGCTTGGCAAACCACGCTGTGGTGAGTTTGCGGGTGATTTTCGGGCTTTGCAGCACGATCCCCGGCAACACCGCCCGGGGTAATGGCCGGCCTTCGGCCTGTTCGGCCAAAGCGAAGACGCGCTGATAGAGCCTGGTGTCCTCAAACTGAAGACTTTTACCCTCCTCCAATTGATCCCGAATGGTCGGGTTGCGCATGTCCAATTGCTTGCCGAGGGTGCGCACCGCCAGTTCCGTGGTGCCGGGCATGATCGAGTCGTAGCGCACCAGGTCGCCATCCAGCGCCAGCGGGATACCCGTCGCACGACTGACCGCGTTCTGAAACGCCGCATTGCGGCTGGCGTACCAACCGGCGTTGAAATCGGCGAAGCGATACAGCGGCTGCTTATAGCTCACCGGATAACCGAGCAAGTGGGCAATACCGAAATACAGGCCACCGCGACGGGTGAACACTTCGTGACGAATCGAGCCGTTCACCGGGTAGGGATAATCCCGCGCCTGCTGCTCGGCAAAGTCGATGCTGACCTGCATCGGCCCGCCGGTGTGTACCGGGTTGAAGCCGCCGAACAAGGTCCGGCCCATGGGCACCATGCCGATGAAGTCATCGAAAATCGCGCTGAGCTCTTTTTCGCTGCGCGCGGCATTCAGTCGGTCGCTGTAGCTTTTGCCGTTGGGTGAACGCACCTGCAAGGCACCGCTGACCAGCAAGCTGGGAATGTGGGCCTTATCGGCGCGGCGGTCGATTTCATCCCGGGCGATCTTGCCCAGGCCCGGCACCGGCGGATCAGCCTGAAACGTCGATTCCTGCTCAGCGACCGCGAGTACCGAACACAGGTTTTGCGTGGTCGGCGCAATTTTTTGCGCGGCAAACGCCGCGTAGATGTCCGTGGCCCAGCCCTGGCGGTCGACCGTTTTGGCCGGCAGCAGGCTGACGATCTCGGCCTTGACCTCGGCAGGCTTGCGGGCCGGCGGTTCCTGAGGGCGCTGAGTGCCGCAACCGGCCAGTACCAACAGCGCGGCCACGCTCATGATCAATCGATTGGCTTGCATGGTGCTCCATCAAATCCGTTGAGCCGGGTTAACCATACGATCAATGGCATGGCGCAGGCTATGACTATCCCGCCCTCTCCCTGTTCCGTAGCCGCTGTCGAGCCTGCGAGTGCCCCCCGGTTGAACCATACTTGATCCACACACCGAGGAGGACAGGCTCATGAACCGTAGCGACGTGCTGATCATCGGCGCCGGCCCGACCGGGCTGGTCCTGGCACTGTGGCTGAGCAAGCTGGGGATTGGGGTGCGGATTATCGACAAGACCTCGACCCCCGGTACTACCTCACGCGCGTTGGCAGTACAGGCCCGAACGCTGGAGCTGTATCGCCAGCTCGACCTCAGCGACGCCGTGGTGCAGAACGGCCATAAAGTTTGCGCCGCGAATTTCTGGGTCAAGGGCGAACCGGTCGCGCACCTGCCGCTGAGCGCCATCGGCGAGGGTTTGACGCCCTATGCGTTCCTGGAAATCTATCCGCAAGACGAGCATGAACAACTGCTGATTGAACGCCTGGAGACCTTTGGCATTACGGTGGAGCGCAACACCGAATTGCAAAGTTTCGAGGAAACCGGCGATGGCATCACCGCGACACTGCGCTTACCTGATGGACAGCAGCAAACCTGTCAGGCCTGTTACCTCGCAGGCTGTGACGGCGCCCGCTCGATCGTGCGCAAATCCCTGGACACCGATTTTCCGGGGGGCACCTACCAGCAGATTTTTTACGTGGCGGATGTGCAGGCCCGCGGCCCGACGTTCAACGGTGAATTGCATGTGGACCTCGACGAAGCCGACTTTCTCGCCATTTTTCCTCTGTCCAGCGAAGGTCGCGCCCGACTGATCGGCACGGTTCGCGACGAACGCGCCGAGCGCGCCGAAACCCTCCAGTTTGCAGACGTCAGCAGACGGGCCATCGAGAATTTAAAGGTGCAGATCGATCAGGTGAACTGGTTCTCGACCTACCGCGTGCATCACCGGGTAGCGGATCACTTTCGTACCGGACGCGCGTTTCTGTTGGGTGACGCCGCCCATGTCCACAGCCCGGCGGGTGGCCAAGGCATGAACACCGGGATTGGCGACGCGATCAATCTGGCCTGGAAGCTCGCGGCGGTGTTAAGTGGCAGCGCCACGGCCAAACTGCTCGACAGTTATGAAACCGAACGCATCGCCTTTGCCCAGCGCCTGGTGGCTACCACTGATCGGGTGTTCAATTTCGTCACGGCCGATGGGCCAATTGCCGACGTAATGCGCATGCGCGTGGCGCCCTTTTTGATCCCGAAAATGATCTCGTTCGAGGCGGTCCGGGAGTTCCTGTTTCGCACGGTGTCACAGACCACCCTCAACTATCGTGGCATGCCATTGAGTGAGGGCGTTACCGGCCATATTCACGGCGGTGATCGCCTGCCCTGGGCCCACGACGATGAAGGGGACAACTTCGAATCGCTGAAATACCTGACCTGGCAGGTGCATGTGTATGGCGAAACCAGCGACGAGATGATCGCCTGGTGCAGCGCGCATCACCTGCCGTTGCAGGTGTTCGACTGGCGACCGGTGTTTGAAACCGTGGGACTGGCGCGCAACGGGTTTTACCTGCTGCGCCCGGATACCTATGTGGCGATCGCCGATTACAGCGCCGATCCGAAGGTGATCGAACGGTATTTCCGCGATCATGGGATACGGCCTTATATCACCTGAAGATCTTTTGATTTGTTAGATCCCGGCCAGGGCCAGGTCCATTGCGAAGTAGGTGAAGATCAAATCCGCCCCCGCCCTTTTGATCGCCCCCAGACTCTCACGCACGACGCGATCTTCATCGATCGCCCCAGCCTGGGCGGCGAATTTGATCATCGCGTATTCACCGCTCACCTGATACGCCGACAACGGCAGACGCGAGGCTTCGCGGATGTCGCGGATGATGTCCAGGTACGCGCCGGCCGGCTTGACCATCAGTGCGTCGGCGCCTTCCTGTTCGTCCAGCAATGACTCACGCACCGCTTCGCGGCGATTCATCGGGTTCATCTGATAGCTTTTGCGGTCGCCTTTCAGCGCACTGCCACCGGCCTCACGGAATGGACCATAGAGCGCCGAGGCGAATTTGGTCGAGTAGGCCATGATTGCGGTCTGGCTGAACCCCGCCGCATCGAGCGCCCGGCGAATCGCCTGGACCTGCCCGTCCATCGCCGCCGACGGCGCGATCACATCGGCACCGGCCCGGGCGGCGGCCACGGCTTGTTTGCCAAGGTTGATCAGGGTCTGGTCGTTGTCGACTTCGTGCTGATGCAACACGCCACAATGGCCGTGGTCGGTGTACTCGCAAAAACAGGTGTCGGACATCACGATCATTTCCGGCACAGCGTCCTTGGCGATGCGCGACATCCGCGACACCAGGCCGTTATCGTTCCAGGTGTCGCTGCCGTTGCTGTCCAGATGATGAGACACGCCGAACGTCATCACCGACTTGATCCCGGCCCGGGCGTAACGCTCGATCTCGCCGGCCAGTTTCGACTCGGGAATGCGCATCACCCCGGGCATGCTCTTGATCGGCACGAAATCGTCGATTTCTTCCTCGACGAAAATCGGCAGCACCAGGTCATTCAAGCTGAACTCGGTTTCCTGGAACAGGCTGCGCAGGCTCGCATTGCGGCGCAGACGGCGTGGACGTGCTTCTGGGAACTGACTGGACATGGACCTTCCTGAAAAACGGCGGATGAGACGAAATTCGTAGGGGGCGAAGCTTATGCCCTGCAAGGTGCGGGACACAAACCTCGTTCGCTCAAGACAACGTTACCGCAGCGGCAACAATCGCCCGCATCGAATACCGCCTGCTCTCACAGGTTAGATCGTCAGCGTTCCGGTAATACACGTCACTACAGAACCACCAATCCAGATCTCATCCCCCACCTGCTCCACCCGAATCCGCCCGGCGCGGCCCATGGTCAGGCCCTGACTGACGACATAAGACGCCGGAGCCAGCCCTTCGCTGAGCAACCATTGAGCGATCCCGGCGTTCAGGCTGCCGGTGGCCGGGTCTTCCGGCATGCCGTCGCCGGAAATGAATGCACGTACTTCGAACTGCGCGTCAGCACCATCATTCTCGGGGTGCCATGGCGCGATGACACCGACGGCGAGGCCGAGCATCTGTGCATGATCCGGCTGCAAGTCCAGAATCTGCTGGCGGTCCTCGACCATCACCGCCAGCCAACCGGCACCGTTGTCGACCCATTGCGTGCGCACAATCGCCTCCGGCGCCAACCCGAGCCCCTGCCGTACGCGCTCGACCAGCCCGGCGTCCACCGGGCCGGACCTGAGCAGCGGTGGCGCGAGAAACGCCAGCTCCGCCCCCTGCCGACGCACCCGCACCAGGCCGACACCACACTCCTGAATAATCTCCTCACCCTTGGGCACCCCGCCAGCCTCGAGCCAGGCATGGCACGTGCCCAGCGTCGGATGACCGGCGAACGGCAACTCTTGCAGGGTGGTGAAGATACGTACTCGATAGTCGGCCCGGGGGTCTCGAGGTTCGAGCACGAACGTGGTTTCGCTGAGGTTGGTCCAGTTCGCGAACGCCGCCATGCGTTCATCGCTGAGCTTGTCTGCGCCGAACACAACCGCCAACGGGTTGCCCTTGAGCGCGACGGGGCTGAAAACATCTACTTGCTTGAAATCGAACGCGCTCATTGCCTGCCTTGGTGATGAGGGATTCAAAGGGATTGCTTAGGGATTTCCAGCCCGCGAATTACCGCCGGTCTTGCCAGGAAACGCTCCAGCACGCGGGTGACGTTGGGGAAATCCTGGATGCCGACCAGGTCGCCGGCCTCGTAGAAGCCGATCAGGTTACGCACCCACGGAAAAGTCGCGATGTCGGCAATGGTGTAGCGCTCGCCCATGATCCAGTCGCGCCCTTGCAAGCGGCCATCGAGGACCTTGAGCAAGCGCTTGCTTTCGTCGACGTAGCGATCACGCGGACGCTTGTCTTCGTAGTCCTTGCCGGCGAATTTGTTGAAAAAACCGAGCTGGCCGAACATCGGCCCGATACCGCCCATCTGAAACATCAGCCACTGAAGGGTCTCGTAACGCGCTGCCGACTCCTGGGCCAGCAGTTGCCCGCTCTTGTCGGCGAGGTAAATCAGAATCGCCCCGGACTCGAACAGCGCCAGCGGTTGGTCGCCCGGGCCGTGGGGGTCGAGGATCGCCGGGATCTTGTTGTTGGGGTTCAGCGACAGAAACTCAGGGGACAGCTGATCCTGGGTGTCGAAGCCCACGCGATGCGGCTCGTAGGGCAGCCCGATCTCTTCGAGCATGATCGAAACCTTGACGCCATTGGGCGTTGGCAAGGAATAGAGCTGAATCCACTCCGGGTACTGGGCTGGCCATTTTCGAGTGATGGGGAATGCGGACAAATCGGTCATCGGGAGCTTCCACGGGAAAATCGGAGTGAAGATCATAAGGGGGACGGGGCTAAGATGTGTACTGTGTCCATAAATCCGCAACATCCTGTCGATAACCTTTCCCACAATCCATACAAGGTTGCCGCTAAAGTGCTGGGCACCTCGCTCGGATCGAAGCTCGAATCGAACCAAAAGGGCTTCAGCGGACTCTGAGCATTGCCCCTGTTAGAAATAGACTGGGTCAACGACATGGAAAACACCCTATGCTCGGAGCTTGAGGTGTCAAGGTTTGTCAGCCTTAACCGAATGCGCTGAAGATCACCAATTCGATGATGAACCCTTTGAAACTCACCAACCGCTTCAAACATCGCGCCTTTATCTTCCTGCCCGCTCTGTTGGCGGCCAGCGCGTTGTTTTTGTCGCTGGAGTCCAGTGAAAGCCGCGCCCAACCGGTGGACGGTACACAGACACTGGTGTTTTTGCGTCACGCCGAAAAACCGGCCGGCGGCCTGGGTCAGCTCAATTGTCGGGGACTGAATCGCGCCATCGACCTGGCCACCTTGCTGCCGGAAAAATTCGGCAAGGCCAATTACGTGTTTGCCGCCAACCCGACGCGCAATGTCGAGGAAGGCGAACTGGATAATTCCTACAGTTACATCCGCCCCCTGATGACCATCAGCCCCAGCGCGATCAAGCTCGGCTTACCGGTGAACATCGAATTTTCGGCCAACGACACCAGCGACCTGGCCGATGAACTGCTTCGCGACAAGTATCACAACTCGATCATCTATACCGCCTGGTCCCATGGCTACCTGCCCGAGCTGATCAACAAGGTCGCGGGGGAAGCCGTCGGCTCAGAACAGCGCATTACCGATGACTGGGCATCCAGCGACTATGACTCGCTGTACGTGCTTACGCTGACCTGGCACAACGGCAAGGCCAGCCTGCAGAGCCACAGCTACAAGCAAGGGCTCAATAACGGTCAGGAGACTTGTCCGACGTAAGCGGTCGGGCACCTGCCAGCCCCCATCGTGAGCAAGCCCGCGATGAGGCCAGCAAAAACAACATTACCCCCGCCGTTTACCCCGCTCCCGCAGATATTCGAGAACGGCGCTCCGTTCCCCGACAAACTCGATCCGCGCGCCCTTTTTCTCCCGCTGAAACACATACATCGGGTCGTAATACTCGCGCAATAACCCTTCGATCCAGCCCCGGTGCAAGTCCACCGCGCCGCTATTGGCCTGTTCCGCCAGCGCGTCTTCCATCAAGGTCAGCATCCGCCGATGACGTTCGCCGCCCAGGCGTTTCTGGACATTGTTCAGGCTCGCCAACATCCGCTCGGAAAACAGCGTGAAGCCTTCATCGCCGTACACCTCGGTGAACTCGGCGCATAAATCCACCACGTAATCGCGCAGGATCCGCTCAACGCGCCCTTCCAGGCTGTCTTCCAGCCAGACCATCGGAAACTGCTGCATGCCCTGATAAAGCGGCAACGGCAGCGCGCAACTGCCGATCGCGCGGCTCTCGTCTTCGAGCACAAACTGCTCGATACCGCTGGCGCGTTTTTTCAGCACGTCCACGGCCAGGCGGTTTTCAAAGTCGATGTTGGAGGGTTGGCCGGTGGCGCGTTTGCCGAAGCTGGAGCCGCGATGATGGGCGTGACCTTCAAGGTCCAGCGCGTTGCTCAATTGTTCGAGCACCTCGGTCTTGCCGGTGCCGGTCATGCCGCCCAGCAAAACGAAATCGCATTGGGAAACGGCCTGGTCGAGCGTGTCGAGCAAGAAGGTGCGCATGGCCTTGTAGCCACCACCGACCCGCGGATAGTCAATGCCCGCTTCGTCCTTGAGCCACTGCTGGGTGATCTGTGAACGCAGCCCGCCGCGAAAACAATACAAATAACCATCCGGATGCGCCCGGGCAAAATCGGCCCAGGCCTGGATGCGCTCGGCCTTGATCGCGCCGGCCACCAACTGATGCCCCAGCGTGATGGCCGCTTGCTGACCTTGTTGTTTGTAGCAAGTGCCGACCCGTTGCCGCTCGTGGTCATTCATCAGCGGCAGGTTGACCACGCCGGGGAATGAGCCTTTGAGGAATTCGATCGGCGCGCGCACATCCATCATCGGCCGGTCGTTGAGGAAGATGTCGCGGTAATCGGTGAAGTCTCTGGACATCAAACCACCTCAACCGCGTGGGTCTGTCGCTCAACCAGTTCGCCGATGGGCTCAAGGGCCAGATCGAGTTCGGCCGCCACCGCCAGGAACGCTGCGTTGCCTTCGGGCGTGACTGCAATCAGCAAACCGCCGCTGGTCTGCGGGTCGCAGAGCACGCGTTTGTGCAACTCCTGGAGCCGGCCGACCTTGCTGGCGTAGCTGTCGAAATTGCGCAGCGTGCCGCCGGGCACGCAGCCCTGATCGAGGTAATACTCGACGCCCGGCAGGCGCGGCACACGGTCATAGGCGATGCGGGCGGTCACATTGCTGCCGTCGGCCATTTCCACCAGATGCCCGAGCAGGCCGAAACCGGTGACGTCAGTCATTGCGGTCACGCCATCGAGCTTGCCGAAACGGCTGCCGGGTTTGTTCAGGGTGCACATCCAGTCGCGGGCCAGGCCGATGTCGGCATTGCGCAACTTGCCCTTCTTCTCGGCGGTGGTGAGGATGCCGATGCCCAAGGGCTTGGTGAGATAGAGCAGGCATCCGGCGGTGGCGGTGTCGTTGCGCTTCATGTGGCGCTTTTCCACCAGTCCGGTCACGGCCAGACCGAAGATCGGCTCAGGTGCGTCGATGGAATGGCCGCCGGCCAAGGGGATTCCCGCTTCATCGCAGACCGACCGCCCGCCGCGAATCACTTCCCGGGCAATCTCCGGCGCCAGCACATTGACCGGCCAGCCGAGGATCGCAATCGCCATCAACGGATCACCGCCCATGGCATAAATGTCGCTGATGGCGTTGGTAGCGGCGATGCGGCCGAAATCGAATGGATCGTCGACAATCGGCATAAAGAAGTCGGTGGTCGATACCACGCCGCGCTCTTCGTCGATGGCATACACCGCCGCATCATCGCGCGAGGCGTTGCCGACCCAGAGTTTCGGGTCCAGGTTCTGCGCGCCACTGCCGGCCAGAATCACCTCCAGTACCTGGGGCGAAATCTTGCAGCCGCAACCTGCGCCGTGGCTGTATTGGGTCAGACGAATCGGCTCGCTCATGGAATGCACCTTGTGAAGTCAATGCCCAGGATTCTACAGCAACCCCATTTGGCAGGAGCCGCGCAAGAACGATCTTTGTGCAGCGAAACTCACTTTGGTGCGTCCGACTCCCCTTCTTTTCCCCCGCCCCGCGAAATCCTTGACCGAAAGGACAGCAAAACCGCCAATTCCTCCGGTTTTTCAGCGTATTAAGAAAATTGGTATGGCTTGTGCAAACGTTTGCGAGTCGCCGATACCGGCCTGTTCGCCACTTAATCCGAACCAGCCCGCACCACCGGGCCTTCGATCCGCACGAAAAGGGACTTTTAATGCAGTGCACCTCCAGTCGCGTGACTTGCTCACGCACGTTTGCTGTTTCCTTGCTGTTGGCCAGCGTTACAGGACTACTCAGCAGCTCCGCGTTGGCCCAACCGGCCGCCACCGAAGAATCCGCCCAGGGCGAAGCCCTCAGCCCTGAAGCCAACCCACCAAAAAAAGGCGCGTACCTGTCGGACTGGTTCAATCAGGACCTGACCGTCATCGGCAGCAAGGACATCAGTTTCGGCCCGCAACCGGCCGACGACATCTACTTGGAATACGAGTACTTCGGCCGCAAGGGGCCGTTCGAGTTGTACGGCTACATCGACATTCCGAAGATCTTCGACATCGGCAACAGCCATGACAAAGGCATATGGGACCACGGCTCGCCAGTGTTCATGGAGCACGAACCGCGGATTTCCATCGACTACCTCGCCGGCCGCAGCCTGGCCGTCGGGCCGTTCAAGGAATGGTACGTGGCGTTCGACTGGATCTACGACCACGGCAGCAACCGCGCCAACCGCGCCAACACGCTGTACAGCGGCCTCGGCACCGACATCGACACCCATTCGCGGGTCAATCTGTCGGCCAACTTCTACGGTCGCTACCAGTGGGAAAACTACGGCGCCAGCAACGAGTATTCGTGGGACGGCTACCGCGCCCAGCTCAAATACATCGTGCCCATCAGCAGTTTCAGCAACGGCGCTTCGCTGACCTACATCGGTTTCACCAACTTCGACTTCGGCTCCGACCTGCACAAGGACAACCCGGCCCGCACCGCCAATGCCACCGTGGCCACCAACGTGTTGCTCTACGCCTTCACCCACTTGCGTTTCACCCTGGTCGGCCGTTACTTCCACAACGGCGGCAACTGGGAGGACGGCAGTGAGTTGAATTTCGGCGATGGCGACTTCCGCGCCCGTTCCAACGGCTGGGGTTACTACGCCGGTGTTGGCTATCAGTTTTAAGGCTCATTTGAATCAGGAGGTTTTATGAAAGCAATGACGCGTCTTTCCCTGTCTGTCGGTTTTGCGGTAAGCACCCTGCTCTCTTCCTCTGCCTGGGCGGTAGAAGCGCCGATCCAGCCGAAAGTGATGCTGATCACCATGTTCGCTCCCGAGGCGCAGAACTGGATTGATCGCCTGGAACTCAAGCAGGAAGTACGAGTACCGGGCCTGTCCGCCGAGTACCCGAACATTCGCTGCAACACCGAACAGGTGTGCCTGATGGTCACCGGCATGGGCCAGACCAATGCGGCGGCCTCGACCCTGGCCCTGGCGCTGTCGCCGAAATTCGACCTGCGCAAAAGTTACTTCCTGATCGCCGGGATTGCCGGCATCAGCCCGAAACACGGGACCATCGGCACCACCGCGTGGGCGCACTACCTGGTGGAGTTTGGCACCCAGTGGGAACTGGACTCCCGGGACGCGCCGAAAGACTGGCCGACCGGTTACCTGGGCATCAACACCAAAGGCCCGAACGAAAAACCGCCGCTGGATTACAAAACCGAAGTCTTCGAACTCAATCCGAAGTTGCAGGCCAAAGCCTTCGCCCTGAGCCACAAAGTCGAACTGAGCGAGAGCAAGGAGTCGGCGGCGTGGCGCTTGAAGTATCCGTCGGCCCCGGCCAATCAGCCGCCGGTGGTGACCCAGTGCGACACGCTGGCGGGCAATACCTGGTTTTCCGGGACGCGCTTGAGTGAGCGGGCGGAAGTCTGGACAAAATTGCTGACCAACAACGAAGGTGTCTACTGCACCACTCAGCAGGAAGACAACTCCACCTACGAGGCACTGCTGCGGGCCAGTCGCGAAGGTCTGGTGGATGTCCGCCGTTTGGCGGTGGTACGCGCCGGTTCCGACTTCGACCGGCCGGCGCCGGGCCAGAGCGAAGTGGATAACCTGCTCAAATACGCCGATCAGGGCGGGTTTGTGCCGGCACTGGAGAATCTGTACCGCACGGGGAATCCGTTGGTGCAGGAGATTCTGAAGAATTGGTCGGTTTGGGAGAAAGGTGTGCCTGAAGCCTGATCTGATATGTGGGAGCGGGCTTGCCCGCTCCCACATTTGATCCGGGGTGTATTTCTAATTGCATCCATTTCAAGGCAACAAAATCACCTTGTCACCGCTGCCCTGATTCACCTCGGCATACCGTTCCAGCCCCTCGGCCAACGGCGATTCAACTAGCCCTTCCGGCAACGGCAACAGGCCCTGATCGAAAAAGCTTCCGAACTGTTCGAGCATCGCCGCACACGCCTGAACCCCGTACAGCAATGAATTGATCCCCACCACCGAACCGCCCTTGCGATACAGCGCCAGGGCCGGCAATTGCACATGCCCATCCGCCGGCGCGGCGATGATTGCGATGCGGCCGAACGCGGCCAGCGCCGGGACCGAGGCCGGTAGCCAGAAACCGGTGGTGTCGAAGATCACGTCGGCACCGCCGGCATACACGGCGCTGACCTGTGCGCCCAGGTCCTCAGGCTTATCCAGTTGCAGCGTCTGATAACCCTGAGCCTGCAAATCCTTGACCTGCTCTGGCCGCCGCGCCGCCGCCAGCACCTGGGCGCCCCGGACTTTGGCCAGCGCCAATGCTGCGCTGCCCACCGCCCCGCCGCCGATCACCAACAACCGCGTTCCGGTCGTGACAAGACTGCGTTCCAGCGCATCCCACGCCGTGGTGTACGGCACACCGAGGCTGGCGGCCTGGGCAAAGCTCAGATGCGTCGGCTTCAGCGCCACGCCATTGGCCGGCAGTTTGACGAATTGCGCGTGGGAACCGTCGGCAAAGAAGCCCAGCTCCCGGCCGGTGCCCCAGACTTCCTGGCCGATCAGCGCCTGCGGGCCTTCGACGACGATACCGGCGAAATCACGCCCGGGAATCCGCGGCAACGTGGTGTAGGGAAAGCGCCCCAGTACGTTTTTCACATCGCTGGGATTGAGTCCCGCCGCCTTGATCTGGACCAGCACTTCGTCAGCGCCGGGAACGGGGGTGGGCACCTCAACGTAGCGCAGGGCCGAGAGGTCGCCGGTTTTGTCGAATTGCAGTGCTTTCATGGGCATTTCCACCAAATGGATAAGAGGTTTCAGGAGATCCAGCCCGCCACCAGTTGCCGGCCCAAGGGCCACAACTGCTCACCGGCGAGCATGCCCAGCAGACCCACCAGCGCGATGGCCGGTGGTGCGGGGGAACGAAAATCCAGCGCGCCATAGAGCAGGCCGACGCCCAGACCGATACCCAACGAGATAAGGTAGTTCATGACAGACTCCGTGGCATAAGGGGGTATGCGCAGAGTCTAGAGAGAGGTCGCCACGGACGTCGGCCAAGTACTTCTGAATGTCGGCCAAAGTGCTTTTTTACGCAGTGCCGCCCCGCTGCTGGCTCACGCAAAACTGCGAAGGCGCGACGCCCAGTTCCCGGCGGAACATGTCGCTGAAGCTGCTCGGCGAATAACCCAGCTCCCGGGCAATCGCGCTGACCGGTACGCCCTGAATCAATTCGGCCGCCGCAGTCGCCAGTTGCACCTGCCGCCGCCATTCGGCGAAGCCCATGCCCAAACCGTCCTTGAACAAGCGCGCCAGGGTACGCACGCTGGCACCAGCATTTTCGGCGTGCTGCTCGAAGGGAATGTCCAGCGACGGTGAGGCCATGACCGCCTGACACAGGTTCATCAGTCGCCGGTCGGAATCGTCCGGCAGCGGTATTTTCAGCAATGAACGTCGGGCGCGCTTGAGCTCCAGCAAGGCCAGGCCGACCAGCGCGTCGTAGTAATCCGGGGCACCGTCGTCGCCCTGCTCCACCAGCCCGACGATCAGTTCGCGCAGCAAGCCGCCGACTTCAATCACTTGCACACTGTCGTCCAGTGTCGCCGCCAATGACGGCCGCAGGTAGATGTTGCGCATCTGCAAGTCAGAGACCACGCGAATCCCGTGCGGCACACCCGGCGGCAGCCAGACCGCCCGTTGCGGCGGCACCACCAGTGCTTCATGGGGTGTCTCGACCCACATCACGCCGCTCATCGCGTACAGCAACTGGCCCCACACATGTTCGTGAGGCTCGATATACAACCCACGCGGGTAAGTACGTGCCAGCGGTTGCACCGGCACATCGGTATCGCTTAAATCAGGGGGTGCGGCCTTGGCCATAGGCTAGGATCATTGAGGGGCGGAAAGGCTCCATGGTAGCGAGGCGTGCGACGTGTCGCCAGTCGCTGTAACCGACTGACAATCCGACTGAATTTTTCACGCGCCTGGCGATCCTTCTATTACAACAGGGAGGAATACAGGTTTTATGAACAACGCAAAACTTTTCGTCATTGAATACACACTTCATGGCAAGCCCAAGTCTTTCATCATCCGCCAGGACAAAATGGACAACGCAGAAGCCTGGCACTGGGCAAGTTGCGACGCCGGCATAGGCCGGATCCCGCGTTTTGGCCGTGAGCGGGTGCAAAAGACCAGCAAACCAGTGGCGGAAAAATTCGGCGTCGAGAATGTGACCTGGCGGCCGACGAGTTGAGCTTTGAAAGGGAGGGTGAATATTCAAACTGAAAGTGGAGCCGCAGCGGCTCCACTTTTTTGGGTGAGCGGTCAGGGCTTAGCGCACTTGCAGCCTTTGGTGGAGCATTCTTCGCCGTGTTGGTGATGGTGGGCGCAGGCTTCACAGCAATAGTGCTTGCCGTGACGCACGATGGGGTGATCACCCAGTTTGCAGGAACATTTCGGGCAGTCGCAGGTACCGTCGTTCATGAGTCTGACTCCATGGTTAGGGTCGTCCGGGTGCCGCGGGTGCGCGGCACCTGAAGCAAATGACCGCCCGTTGCAGAAACCGGTTCAAACAGATGCCTGGACGGAGTTTGCTTACTATTGAGGGTAGTCGCGATGTGACTCCTCCGTAGCAGCTGCCGAGCCCGCGAGGCAGCTGCTACGGATCGCAAAACTCTCTCAGCGACATCACTCAAATACGGAATTGCCCAACCAATTGCCCCAGGCGCTGACCGAGATCGGCCAGGCTGCGCGAGGTTTGCGCGCCGCGCTGGGTCTCGTCGGCGACGCTGTCCACCGCCACGGCGATCTGGTGCACGCTGCGGTTGATCTCTTCGGCCACGGCGGTTTGCTCTTCGGCGGCGCTGGCAATCTGCGCGTTCATCGAGTTGATGGTGCCGATCAACTGGGCCATGGCGTCCAGCGACGCCCCGGCCTCGTTGGCCTGGGCCGATGTGCCGTCGCCGGCTTCGCTGGAGCGGCGCATGGACTCGACCGCCGATTGGGTGCCGGCCTGCAAGCGGTCGATCATGCCCTGGATTTCCTGGGTGCTGATTTGCGTGCGACTGGCCAACGCCCGCACTTCGTCGGCAACCACCGCAAAACCACGTCCGGCCTCACCGGCGCGGGCCGCTTCAATGGCGGCGTTGAGCGCCAGCAGGTTGGTCTGCTCAGCAATCGAACGGATCACCCCGAGCACGCTGACAATCGACGACACGTCTTTCTGCAGGCTGTCGAGGGACACGCCGCTGCTGCGAATGTCGTTCACCAACGCATGAATTTTCACGATGCTGCCGGCCACCACGCGCTTGGCGGCCTGGCCTTCTTCGTCGGTCTGCTGGGCAGCGACCGCGGCGTTTTGCGCGCTCTTGGCCACTTCCTGGGCCGCCGCCGACATTTGGTTGATCGCCGTGGCCACCTGATCGGTCTCGTGACGCTGGCGCTCCATGGCCTGATCCGAGCGTTGGGCCTGATCGGAGACCTGATTCACCAGCCCGGTCAGTTGCGAGGTCATTTCGGTGATCTGCCGCACCAGGCCGTGGATCTTGTCGACGAAACGGTTGAACGAGCCGGCCAGTTCGCCGAGTTCATCCTGGCTGGTGATGGTCAGGCGCCGGGTCAGGTCGCCCTCGCCCGCCGCGATGTCGTCGAGGTTGGCTTTCATCAGGTTCAGCGGACGCAGAATGGTATTGGCCAGCAGCATCCCGGCCGCAGCGATCACCAGCAGCACCACCACGGCAATCCCGACAATGCTCAGCACCACGCCTTGCATGCGTTCCTGGACCTTGATCTCAACCAGCGCCACTTGCGCTTCGATGCCGTCGAGGTTGACCGAGGTGCCGACCGCCATGTCCCACTTCGGCAGGTATTCGGTGTAGCCGAGCTTGGGCACCAGCACTTGGCTGTTGCCGGGCAGCGGCGAGCTGTATTGCAGGTAGTGGGTCCCGTCCTTGGCGACTTTCACCAGGTCGCGGTTAACGTAGACGCCGTTCGGGTCGCGGTTGTCCTTGAAGCTCTGGCCCACGCCTTCGGGGCTGTTGGCCTTGAACAGGCGCACGGTGTTGGAGTCGTAGCCGAAGAAGTAGCCGTCCTTGCCGTAGGTGATGCTCGACAGCAACTTGATCACCTGCGCCCGCGCCGCGTCATCTCCGGGGGCGGCCGCGTCGTAGAGCGGCTTGATCGTGGTCATGGCCACGGTAACGTAGCTTTGCAGGGTCGCTTTGGCGTCGCTGAGCAGGCGCTGACGGGTTTCCTCGACTTCCTTGCGGGCCTGTTCCTGCAGGATGAACAGCGTGGTCAGGCTGATGACCAGCGCAAAGAGCAACACCGGGAGGACGGCAAGGGACAGGACTTTGGCCTTCAGGCTCATGCGCATGACGTTCACTCTTTTGATTTTATTGGCGTGGTTAAAGGCTATAACGGCACGCCAGATCAAAAGTTGAACGCGGTCCTACAAGGTAAAGTGGTTACAGAACCATCGCCGCCACCCAACCGAACGCCAGCAACGGCAGGTTGTAGTGCAGGAAGGTCGGGACCACGGTGTCCCAGATGTGATGATGCTGGCCGTCGATGTTCAGACCGGAGGTCGGGCCCAGGGTCGAGTCCGACGCCGGTGAACCGGCATCGCCCAGCGCGCCGGCAGTGCCGACGATGCACACGATGGCGATCGGGCTGAAGCCCAGTTGCACGCACAACGGCACGAAAATCGCCGCCAGAATCGGTACGGTGGAAAACGACGAGCCGATGCCCATGGTCACCAACAGGCCCACCAGCAGCATCAACAGCGCCCCGATGCCTTTGCTGTGGTCGATCCACGAGGCCGAGGACTCCACCAGTGTCTGCACATGACCGGTGGCTTTCATCACTTCGGCAAACCCGGACGCGGCGATCATGATGAAGCCGATCATCGCCATCATCTTCATGCCTTCGGTGAACAGGTCGTCGGTTTCACGCCACTTGACGATGCCCGACGCCGAAAAAATCAGGAAGCCCACCAGCGCCCCGATAATCATCGAGTCCAGCAACAGCTGAATAATGAACGCCACGACAATCGCCAGACCGGCGACCATCAGGCTCAAGGGGTTGTACTGCACCGCGACCTGTTCGACTTGCTCGATCTTCTCCAGGTCGTAAACGCGCTTCTTGCGGTAGCTGATGAAGGCTGCCGCGAGGCCAAACACCATGCCCAGCGCCGGAATGCCCATCGCATGGGTGACATTGATACCGCTGATGTCCACGCCGCTACGGGCGACGTTGGCCAACAGGATTTCATTGAGGAAGATGTTGCCGAAGCCCACCGGCAGGAACATGTACGGCGTGATCAGCCCGAAGGTCATCACGCAGGCGATCAACCGCCGGTCCAGTTGCAGTTTGGTCAGCACATATAAAAGAGGCGGCACCAGCAACGGGATAAAGGCGATATGAATCGGCAAAATGTTCTGCGAGGCGATGGCCACCACCCATAGCAGGCCGATCAGCAGCCATTTGACATTGCCGCCACCGTTGGCGTGCTGACGATCGACCATGGCCAGGGCTTTGTCCGCCAGGGCATGGGCCAAGCCGGACTTGGCAATGGCCACGGCGAACGCGCCGAGCAAGGCGTAGGACAACGCCACCGTCGCCCCGCCGCCGAGGCCGCTGTTGAAGGCTTTGAGGGTCGCATCGATCCCCAGACCACCGGTCAAGCCACCGACCAGCGCGCCCACAATCAGCGCGATCACCACATGCACGCGGGACAGGCTGAGTATCAGCATGATGCCGACCGCGGCAATTACTGCATTAATCATCGTTACCTCAAGGCAAGCGGAAAGAGTCCAGCCGGCAGTGCGCATAAGCGCCGCCAGCGGATTGAAGAGAGGGTTTTATTAGAGGGCGCGCACTGTGCCGGACCGCTGCCGCCTTGTCAAAGGGGGCTCTGTGGCGAGGGGGCTTGCCCCCGTTGGGTCGCGAAGCGGCCCCCTATATTCCTACAGACACACTTGGTTGCCTGGATTCGCGACTGCTTCGCAGCCGAACGGGGGCAAGCCCCCTCGCCACAGGCCCTCTCGCCACTGAGGTTGCAGTGGTCGGGATTGGTTATTCAGCCTGCGACATAAAGAAAGCCGAATCACGGCCGCTACAGTGCAAAGTCTCAGATATTTATCGAATAAAAGGACGTTCCCATGTCGCTCAGACACCTTTCCATTCAATGGAAAATCACCCTGTTGGCCGGGCTCTGCCTGGCGGGCATCGTGACCCTGCTGGTAGGGCTTTCGCTGTATCGCATGGAGCACAGCTCGGCGCTGGTGAAGGCCTCGAGCATGGAAATGCTCACCGAGGCCGCCCAGGCGCGCATCGAATCCCAGGGTGAAGTGCAGGCGCTGGGAATTCGTCAGCAGTTCATGGACGCCTATCAATATGGCCATGGCTTTTCGCGGCAGGTGCTGTTTTTGCGCGATCAGGCCGAGAAGCGCTTTCTCGATGCCTTCGACCTGCGTGAAGACCTGACCCGGCAGGTCAAGTCGGCCCTGCAGGCCAACCCGGACCTGCTTGGCCTGTCGCTGGTGTTCGAGGCCAATGCGCTGGACGGCAAGGACAATCTGTTCGCCGGCCAGGCGGAGTTGGGCAGTAACGACAAGGGCCGTTTCGCCCTGTACTGGTCGCAACCGACGCCCGGCAAAGTGACCTCCATGGCCCTGCCGGAAAGCGACATGGCCGACACCAGCACCGGCCCCAGCGGCGAACCGGCCAACGCCTGGTTCACCTGCCCGCGCACTACGCTCAAGCCTTGCGTGATCGAACCCTACTTCTATGTGATCGACGGCCAGAACGTGCTGATGACCAGCATCGTGTTCCCGCTGATGGTCAACGGCAAAGTCATCGCCTCGCTGTCGGTGGACATCAATCTCAACAGCCTGCAAGCGATCAGCCAGAGCGCCAGCAAGAAACTCTATGACGGCCAGACCAGCGTCAGCATCGTCAGCCCGGTCGGTTTGCTGGCCGGCTACAGCCCGGACGCCAGCAAGCTCAGCCAGCGCCTCGACGCCGTGGACACCACTAACGGCGCCGAACTGCTGCGCCGGCTCACTGCCAGCAGCAAGACCGAGAGCCTGCACAGCAACCAGCAACTGAAAGTGCTCTCGCCGTTCCAGCCGATTCCCGGTGGCAAATCCTGGGGCGTGTTGCTTGACGTGCCGGAGAAGGTGCTGGTCGGCCCCGCCGAAGCGTTGAAAAAACAACTCGACGACAGCAACGCCGCCGGCACCCTGGTTGAACTGTGCCTGGGTGTACTGGCGGCGCTCGTCGGTTTGTTACTGGTGTGGCTGATGGCCCGCAGTGTGACCAAACCGATCCTCGGCGTGGCCCGCATGCTGGAAGACATTGCCAGCGGCGAAGGCGACCTGACCCGGCGTCTGGCTTACGACAAAAAGGACGAACTGGGCCAGTTGGCCGGTTGGTTCAACCGTTTCCTCGACAAGTTGCAGCCGATCATCGCCCAAGTGAAACGCTCGGTGCAGGACGCCCGTAGCACGGCGGACCAATCGTCCGCCATCGCCACCCAGACCAGCGCCGGCATGGAACAGCAATACCGCCAGGTCGACCAAGTGGCCACCGCCTCCCATGAAATGAGCGCCACCGCCCAGGACGTCGCCCGTAGCGCCGCGCAGGCGGCACAAGCAGCACGCGATGCCGATCAGGCCACCCGTCAGGGCTTGACCGTGATCGACCGCACCACCACCAGCATCGACCACCTCGCCGCCGACATGAGCGCAGCCATGGTGCAGGTCGAAGGCCTGGCGGCGAACAGCGAGAAAATCGGTTCGGTGCTGGAGGTGATTCGCGCCATTGCCGAGCAGACCAACCTCTTGGCGCTGAATGCCGCCATCGAAGCCGCCCGGGCCGGTGAAGCCGGACGCGGTTTCGCCGTGGTCGCCGATGAAGTGCGCAACCTGGCGCGACGCACTCAGGAATCCGTGGAGGAAACCCGCCAGGTGATCGAACTGTTGCAGGGCGGTACTCAGGACGTGGTGAACTCAATGAACAACAGCCATCGACAGGCTCAGGGCAGTGTCGAGCAGGTGGGTCAGGCGGTGACGGCGTTGCGGCAGATTGGTGATGCGGTGACGGTGATCAGCGACATGAACCTGCAGATTGCCAGTGCGGCGGAAGAGCAAAGCGCGGTGGCCGAGGAAATCAATAACAACGTGGCGACCATTCGGGACGTGACCGAATCGCTGTCGGGGCAAGCCAATGAGTCGGCGCGGGTGAGTCAGTCGCTTAACAGCCTGGCGAATCAGCAGCAGAGCTTGATGGACCAGTTTCGCGTGTGACCTGACACCTGTGGCGAGGGAGCTTGCTCCCTAGCCACAGGTAACCTGCACCCTTCAGTGCGGGGTCAGCGTTTGGGCAGTTCGATCATCACTTTCAACCCGCCCCACTCGCTTTCCTCCAGCCTCAACACCCCGCCCCACGTGTCGACGATGTCGCGCACGATGCCCAATCCCAATCCATGCCCATCGGTCTGTTCATCAAGCCGTGTACCGCGGCTGAACACCTGATCGCGCTGGTCTTCGGGAATCCCCGGCCCATCGTCTTCCACGCTCAACTGAAAACTTTCAGCCGTTTCAACCACGCTTAACCGAACCTCCGCATCCGCCCATTTGCAGGCGTTATCCAGCAGGTTGCCCAGCAACTCCAGTAGATCTTCGCGATCCCACGGCAGTTGCAAACCGGCCGGTGCGCGGTAGCTCAGGTCGAGGTGTTCACCGTGAATCATGCTCAGCGTGGCCAGTAACCCCGGCAGCTCGGCATCGCAATCAAACAACGCCCCCGGCAGCGCATCGCCGGACAACCGGGCGCGGTTGAGTTCGCGATTGAGTCGCTGCTGGACCTGCTCCAGTTGCGCTTGAATCACCTTGCGCAGCTGCGGGTGCGCATCGAGCTTCTCGCTGGAAGCCAGGCTCAACAACACCGCCAACGGAGTTTTCAACGCATGCCCCAAGTTGCCCAAGGCATTGCGCGAGCGCTTGAGGCTATCTTCGGTGTGGGCCAGCAAATGGTTGATCTGCGCCACCAGCGGTTCCAGCTCCACCGGCACGGCTTCGTCGAGTTGCGAACGCTGGCCCTGCTGCAACTGGGCGATTTGCTCGCGGGCCTTTTCCAGCGGGCGCAAGGCGCGGCGCACGGTGATCCGCTGCAACAGCAAAATCAGCAACAGCCCCGCCAGCCCCAACCCGAGACCGACTTGTTGCATGCGACAGAAACTCTCGCGCACCGGCGTGTAGTCCTGGGCGACGCTGATGGAAATCGCCTGGCCCAGCCGCCGGTAGTCCGAACGCAGCACCAGCAACTGCTGCCCTTCCGGCCCCAGTTGCAGGTTGCTGTTCAGGCCCGGGTGTTCGAGCCGCGGCAGGTCCTGATCCCATAACGAACGGGAGCGCCAATGGCTGTCGGCAAAGTCGATACGAAAATAGTGCCCGGAAAACGGGCGCTGATAGGCCGGCGACAGATGTCGCTCATCCAGCTGCAACCCCTGTGGGCCGCGCACCAGCGCCACCAGCAGGTTTTCACTGTCGTTGCGCAACCCGGCTTCGAGGTAGCGCTGCAAACCCATTTCGAACAGCCACAGGCTGGTTTGCGCCAGCACCAGGCCGACGATCACCATCACGCTGATCAGGCCCAGGCTCAAGCGACGCTGGATCGACCTCACTGGGCTTGCCCGCCGAACAGGTAACCCTGACCGCGACGGGTTTCGATCACGCTGCGGCCGAGCTTGCGGCGCAGGTGGTTGACGTGGACTTCTAGCACGTTGGAGTCGCGCTCGGTTTCACCGTCGTAGAGGTGTTCGGCGAGGTGGCTTTTGGAAAGGATCTGTTCGGGGTGCAGCATGAAATAGCGCAGCAGGCGAAATTCCGCGGCAGTGAGCTGGATGTCGGCGCCGTCGCGGGTCACGCACTGACGACCTTCATCCAGGTGCAGGCCGGCAGCCTTGAGCGTCGGCTGATTGGCCTGGCCGTGGGAGCGGCGCAACAATGCCTGAATGCGCAGGTGCAGTTCTTCCGGGTGGAAGGGTTTGCTCAGGTAATCGTCGGCGCCGGCCTTGAGGCCTTCGATCCGCTCGGCCCAGGAACCACGCGCGGTGAGAATCAGCACCGGCGTGGCCAAGCCACCGGCCCGCCACTGCGCCAGCACCTCAAGCCCCGGCAAACCCGGCAGGCCGAGGTCGAGGATGATCAGGTCATAAGGCTCGCTGCTGCCCTGGTACACCGCATCGCGGCCGTCGGCCAGCCAGTCCACGGCGTAACCCTGCCGGTTGAGGCCAGCCATCAATTCGTCGGCCAGCGGCACATGGTCTTCCACCAGGAGCAAACGCATCGATCAATCTTCCTTGTCTTTCAGCACGTGGCCGGTGGTGGCATCGACGTCCAGCTCGCGCACCACGCCTTCGGCGGTCAGCAGCTCGACTTCATAAACATAGACGTCGTGTTTTTCTTCAAGCTCGGCTTCCAGCAACTTGGCCCCGGGATAGCGGTCCAGCGCTTGCTGCAAGAGCTGCTCCAGCGGCAGGATCACGCCCTGTTGGCGCAGGCGCAGGGCTTCGTCCTGATCCAGGTCGCGGGCCACGGCCACCGAGCAAAAAGCCAGAAGCACCAGCGCCATGCTTGAAAATGAAAGCACCTTCATTACGTATCCTGATGATCCTTGAGAACCTGCCCGCTGACAGCATCCAATTCCATATCCCACTCAATGCCTTGCGGGTCGCGCAGTTCCATCTGGTATTTGTACTTGCCGTACTCTTCTTCGAGCTCGGTTCCGGTGATGGTCGAGCCGGGGTGTTTGGCCAGAGCGGTGGCGTTGAGCTTCTCGAAAGACACAATGGTACCAGCGTCGCGCAGTCTCAGGGTTTCGTCGGGGCCCAGGTCGCGGGCATGAGCGAGGCTGGCGGTCAGGCAGATGAGGGACGCGGTGAACAGGGCAGTCAGGATTTTCATGGGGTGGCTCCGTATTTTCTTATGTGTTGCCTACGGAGCGACCTTAGCGATTCGAACTTAACTGAAACTGAATTGCCATCATTGGGAATAGCTTACGCATAACCCGTAGATACAAGGAGCTGCCGAAGGCTGCGATCTTTTGATTTGGATTTTTTGCGTGCATGACGCAGCCAAAGATCAAAGCATCGCAGCCTTCGGCAGCTCCTGCATTGATCGGGGACAATCGCAGCCCAAGAGGTGCTTATAATCCCTGCTTGCCAGACATCGAGACCGGTATGACCGCTATCCACATCAAGTTCCCTTCCCTGACCCTCAAGGCCGGCCCGCGTGCCCTGGCGCGCATCCGTGCCAACGGCTTGAGCGCTGCCGATGTGGGCACGTTGCCGGGCGCCGCCGGTGGCCCGAAAGCGCTGGGGATTCAGGGTCTGGACCTGGCGCTGTTTGGCGAATGGTTGCCGGCGGCGCCCCGGGAGCGTTCGCTGATCGGCGCCTCGGTGGGTTCCTGGCGGTTCGCCAGTGCCTGCCTGCCGGATGCCGCCGAGGGCATCCGCCGCCTCGGCCATCTGTACACCGAACAGAACTTCGCCAAGGGCGTGACCATGGCGCAGATCAGCCAGAGCTCCCGGCGCATGCTCGATGACCTGCTCGACGGCCGCGATGCCGCGATTCTGGATAACGCCCACTACCGCCTGAACATCATGGTGGTCAAAAGCCACGGCCTGTTGGCGGACGATCATCGCGGCCGGTTGGGGCTGGGCCTGTCGTCGGTGATCGCCGACAACCTGCGCGGTCGCGCACGGCTGTCGCGGCACTTCGAGCGGCTGATCATCCACGACCCGCGCCAGGCGCCACCGGTCAATGCGCTGAATGACTTCCCGTCGCGCTTCATCTCACTGAATGCCGGCAACCTGCGCCAGGCCCTGCTCGCCTCGGGTTCGATCCCGATGGTCATGCAAGGCGTGCGCGACTTGCCGGGTGCAGGTGCGGGGACATTCCGCGACGGCGGTCTGCTGGACTATCACCTCGACCTGCCCTACAGCGGCAACGACATCGTGCTGTATCCGCATTTCACCGACCGGGTGATCCCCGGCTGGTTCGACAAGACGCTGCCATGGCGCCGCGCCTGCCCTGAGCGCTTGCAGGATGTTCTGCTGCTGGCACCGTCGAAGGAATACCTGGCACGCCTGCCCTACGGCAAACTGCCGGACCGCAACGACTTCAAGCGCTTCATGGGCGATGCCCCGAGCCGGCAGAAGTACTGGCGCACGACGATGGATGAAAGCCGTCGTCTGGGCGATGAGTTCCTCGAACTGACCGCCAACGGTCGCCTCGGCGAGCGCTTGCTGACCCTTTAGTCAGTGTTTTGCCCGGAGCTCTGGTAAACTCGCCACCTGCCCACATCGCCGCGGCGATCGCCACCTGAAAGAGCTGAACATCACTGTGGAAATCTTCAAAGAATTTACCTTCGAATCCGCCCATCGCCTGCCCCACGTACCGGACGGCCACAAGTGCGGCCGCCTGCACGGTCATTCGTTCAAAGTGGCGATTCACCTGAGCGGTGACCTCGATCCGCACACCGGCTGGATCCGCGATTTCTCGGAAATCAAAGAAATCTTCAAGCCGCTCTACGAGCGCCTCGACCACAACTACCTCAACGACATTCCCGGCCTGGAAAACCCGACCAGCGAAGTGCTGGCCAAGTGGATCTGGAATGAGTTGAAGCCATTGTTGCCGGAACTCAGCGCAATCCGCATCCACGAGACCTGCACCAGCGGTTGCATCTATCGCGGCGAGTAAACAGCCTAAAGCAACGCAAATCCCTGTGGCGAGGGGGCTTGCCCCCTCGCCACAGGGCTCCCACCAGGAAAATGCGTTTCGTCAGTGAATAGAGAAACAGCCTTCAATGGCTGTTTTTTTATGCCTATGCTTTTGGGCTCGCACACGCCAAGAGGACGCACCCATGACTGACTGGCCGCTGGCTCAGACCTATCGTTTCAACGGGCACTCCGTTCGCTACGCCGTACGTGGTGACGGTCCGCCGTTGGTGTTCGTGCACGGCACGCCCTTCTCTTCTCATGTGTGGCACCGGATCGCGCCGCACTTCATCACCACGCACCGGGTGCATTACTTCGATTTGCTGGGTTACGGGCAGTCCGCACAGCCGGACGGCGATGTGTCCCTGGGCGTGCAAAACCAACTGTTGGCGCAATTGCTGGAACACTGGGGCCTGGAACGGCCAGACGTGGTGGCTCACGATTTCGGCGGCGCCACTGTGTTGCGCGCGCATCTGCTCAATGGCAAGGATTACCGCAGCCTGACGCTGATTGACCCGGTGGCGCTGTCGCCCTGGGGTTCGCCGTTCGTGCAACATGTGCGTCAGCATGAAGCGGCGTTCAGCGGGCTGCCTGATTACATTCAACGGGCGATTGTGCCGACCTATATTCGTGGTGCGATCAAGCGCGAGATTTCCGATCAGGAGCTGGCGCCTTACGTGCAGCCCTGGCTGGGTGATTCGGGGCAAGCGGCGTTCTATCGGCAGATCGCGCAGATGGATGAGCGTTATACCCGCGAGGTCGAAGCGCTGTACCCGACGATTCGCTGCCCGGTGCAGATTCTCTGGGGGGAAGACGATCAGTGGATTCCGATTGAGCGCGGGCGGGCGTTGCATCAGATGATTGCCGGGTCGCAGTTTCATCCTGTTGCGAATGCCGGGCATCTGGTGCAGGAGGATGCACCGGAGGCGATCATGGCGGCGATATTGCGGTTTCTGCCGTTGGCACAGAACGCCTGATCGACGGAGACCCTGTGGCGAGGGGGCTTGTCGGAACGCCGCATCGCCCCGTTGGGTCGCGAAGCGGCCCCAAAATCTCTGATATACCAAAGATCTTGTGAGCGCTACGCACTCAAACGGGGGCAAGCCCCCTCGCCACAGGACTTTGTGACTACCTGATAGCTGCGTTCCAATTTGAACCACTGCCGCACTGCTTTCGTGCCCCTCTTCAGGCCAAATCCGCCGACTCGGCTATAAAGAACAACACCCTCGCGCCATTGGCACGAGCACTGCAACACCCTCGCGTCCTCCATCCAGCAAGGAATGCCACATGACGCAGAACGATCCGGGCAACGATTACCCTTTAAGCGAAGTCCCGATGCATGCCCGCAAGGGGCTCGCCTCCACGGCCATGGTGCTGCTGGGTTTTACTTTCTTCACAGCGACTATGTTTGCCGGCGGCAAGCTGGGGGTGGCGTTCAGTTTCGGCGAGATGCTGACGGTGATCATCGTCGGCAACCTGCTGTTGGGAATCTACGCAGCCGGGCTTGGCTACATCGCCTTCAAAAGCGGCCTCAATTCGGTGTTGATGGGCCGTTTCTGCTTCGGCGAAGTGGGCAGCAAGCTCAGCGACCTGATCCTCGGCTTCACCCAGATCGGCTGGTACGCCTGGGGCACCGCGACTGCCGCCGTGGTACTCGGCAAATATTTCGAACTGAATGAAAGCACCGTTCTGGGGCTGATGGTCCTGTTCGGCCTGGGCTTTTGCGCCACGGCGTACATCGGCTATCGCGGGCTGGAGATTCTGTCGTACATCGCCGTGCCAGCCATGATGTTGCTGCTGATGCTGTCGATGTGGGTCGCGACGGTGAAGGTCGGCGGGCTCGAGGGTTTGCTCGCGGTGGTGCCGACAGCAACACTGGACTGGTCGACCGCGATTACCCTGGTGTTCGGCACCTTCGTCAGTGGCGCGACCCAGGCGACCAACTGGACACGTTTCTCCCGTTCGGCGCGAGTCGCGGTGCTGGCGAGCCTTATCGGCTTTTTCATCGGCAACGGCCTGATGGTGTTGATCGGTGCCTACGGCGCGATCGTCTATCAGCAACCGGACGTGGTCGAAGTGCTGTTGCTGCAAGGTTTCGCCATGGCCGCGATGGCGATGTTGCTGCTCAACATCTGGAGCACTCAGGACAACACGATCTACAACTTCGCCGTCGCCGGCTGCAATCTGTTGCGCACCGGCCGGCGCAAAACCGTGACCCTGGCCGGCGCGGTGATCGGCACGCTGCTGGCGCTGCTGGGTATGTACGACATGCTGGTGCCTTACCTGATTCTGCTGGGCACGGTGATTCCGCCGATTGGCGGGGTGATCATGGCGGACTTTTTCTTCCGTTACCGTGGGCAATATCCACGCCTGGCCGATGCCCGGTTGCCGGCGTTCAACTGGCCTGGCCTGAGCGCTTATGCGGTCGGCACCGTCGCGGCATTCAGCTCCCCGTGGATCGCGCCGCTGGTAGGGATTGCCACTGCCGCGCTAACGTATGTGTTATTGACCGGCGTACTGGGTGCCCGTACCGCCGAAGCGCCACTACAAGATCTCTAAAAGGACTCGCCTGATGCACATCATCAACGCCCGCCTGCGCAACCAAGAAGGCCTGCATGAGTTGCACCTGGAAAACGGCCTGATTCACAGCATCGCCCGGCAAACCGAAGCCCCGTCACTGGGACCTGACGATCTGGATGCCGGCGGTAATCTGGTGGTGCCGCCCTTCGTCGAACCGCACATTCACCTCGACGCCACCCTGACGGCCGGCGAACCGCGCTGGAACATGAGCGGTACGCTGTTCGAAGGCATCGAGTGCTGGGGCGAGCGCAAGGCCACCATCACTCAGGAAGACACCAAGACCCGCGCCAAAAAAACCATCCAGACCCTCGCCGCCCACGGCATTCAGCACGTGCGCACCCACGTCGATGTCACCGACCCGGAACTGATCGCGCTCAAGGCGATGCTCGAAGTCCGCGAGGAAAGCCGCCACCTGATCGACCTGCAAATCGTCGCGTTCCCCCAGGAAGGCATCGAGTCGTACCGCAATGGCCGGGAGTTGATGGAAGAAGCGATCCGCCTGGGCGCCGATGTGGTCGGGGGCATTCCGCATTTCGAATACACCCGGGACCAGGGCGTGAGCTCGGTGAAGTTCCTGATGGACCTGGCCGAACGCACGGGCTGTCTGGTGGACGTGCATTGCGACGAAACCGACGACCCGCACTCACGCTTCCTTGAAGTGCTGGCCGAAGAGGCCCGCAGCCGCGACATGGGGGCGCGCGTCACCGCCAGCCACACCACGGCGATGGGCTCCTACGACAACGCTTACTGCGCGAAACTGTTTCGCTTGCTCGGGCACTCGGGGATCAGTTTTGTTTCTTGCCCCACCGAAAGCATTCACCTGCAAGGCCGCTTCGACAACTTCCCGAAACGCCGTGGCGTGACTCGCGTGAATGAGTTGCTCGAAGCGGGGATGAACGTGTGTTTCGGTCAGGACTCGATCGTCGACCCGTGGTATCCGCTGGGCAATGGCAACATCCTGCGGGTGCTCGAGGCCGGTTTGCACATCTGCCACATGCTCGGTTATCGCAATTTGCAGAGTGCGCTGGACCTGGTCACGGACAACAGTGCCAAGGCGATGAACCTGGGTGATCGCTATGGTCTGGAACGGGGCCGGCCGGCGAATCTGCTGATTCTGTCGGCGGACAGCGATTACGAAGTGATCCGCAGCCAGGGTCTGCCGCTGTATTCGATTCGCGGGGGCAAGGTGTTGATGAAGCGGCAGATGCCGGTGGTTGAGTGGGCGGATCGGCTCTGAATCTTCGCTGACCGTTCGGGCGTCATCGCGAGCAGGCTCGCGATGACGGTCTCAAAATCACCCCATCAACCGCGCCGTCCCAAACAACCTGACCCGACTCAATTCGCCCTCCCGTTCTTCCAGCAGAATCGGCGCCGTGCCGCCGGGCATGACCACTTTCACTGCCCCGGCCGCCACCCACCCCACTCGCCACGCCGCGCACGCCACCGCACTGGCGCTGGTGCCCGACGACTCGGTCGGCCCTTCGCCACGCTCGAACACCCGCGCAACGATTCGCCCTTCGGACTCAAGCATCGCCCATTGCAGGTTCACGCCTGCCGCACACGGCTGCCCTGCCCCGGTCGGCGTGGCGTAAGCGATGCGGGTCAACCCTCCAGACAACTCCGGCTCACGCATTTGCGCGTTGCTCGGCAACGCATCGGCGCCTGTCACTAACGTCACACAATGGGGATTACCGATGCGCACGAACTGGCTGCGGTTCCAGCCAGGGTCGAGCGTCGACAATGGCCGCACATGGCTGACATCACGCCCGTTCAACACCACGGCTTCGACCCCTTGCGCACCCACCGCATCGGGCCCGAACGAAGGCTGCCCCAAGTCCAGCCAGAACCCTTGCACACCATCGATTTCGGCGGGTTTCACCGAAGTCGCCACCGGCGAAACCGCATCATTCTTGTCGTGATGAACCCTGAGCAGGCAGGCCTCTTCCTTCGGCATCAGCCCTTGTTCGCTCAGGGCCTGGGAAAAAATCGTCAGGCCATTGCCACTGCGCTCGGCCAGGCTGCCGTCGGTGTTGACGATCAGCAGGTCAAACGGCGGCGAAGATTGAAACGGCCCCACCAGCAAGCCATCGCAACGATGCGCCTTGCTGCCGGGCGGTTGTGTCCCGGGAGCCCAGCCGCAGAATGCCTCGATGGCAGACAACGCCCAGGCCTCGCGGGTTTGCGCCGCCTGGCTGGCCTGTTCAGGCAGGTCGATACCGCTACCGCGCAGGGCGTCAGGCGCCACCACCGCGTAGATATTGCCTCGAGCATCGTACATCCGCGTCATGGTGCCCCCCAATGAACAATTGATCTGTCGACAATATCGCGAAACAACGGCTGGCTGTGCAAGGATGTCACCCTGCCTGACTGCTGTCCCCACCCGAACGTGGTGATCGAACCCTTTGCGGTTGTTCACTGTCCTTTGGGGACGCGACGTTTTTTGCCAAGGATCGATATGACCAGCCTCAACACCCAAGCCGCCTTCGTCCCCGGACGCCTGGAACAGATGTCCACGCGCATCGCCTTCTTCATCGCCGGTTTCGGCATCGCGGCCTGGGCGCCGCTGGTGCCTTATGCCAAGGCGCGGGCCGGGCTGGATGAAGGCACCCTCGGGCTGTTGCTGTTGTGCCTGGGCGTGGGTTCGATTCTGGCGATGCCCATGGCCGGGATTCTGGCGACGCGTTTCGGCTGCCGGCGGGTGTTGAGCGGCGGCACCTTGTTGATCTGCGCGGCGCTGCCGCTGTTGGCGACGGTGTCTTCGATTCCGGCGTTGATCGCGGCGTTGTTCATGTTCGGCGCGGGCCTGGGTACGGTGGATTCGACGGTGAACCTGCAAGCGGTGATCGTCGAGCGGGCCAGCGGCAAGACCATGATGTCGGGGTTTCATGGGCTGTTCAGCCTCGGCGGCATCGTCGGCGCGGCGGGTGTCAGCGCCCTGCTCGGTTTGGGCTTTTCGCCGCTGGGGGCGATGCTGGTGGTGATCGTGATTCTGGTGCTGGCATTGCTTAAAGCCGCGCCGCACCTGTTGCCTTACGGCAGTGAAAGCTCCGGCCCGGCGTTTGCCGTGCCCCATGGCATCGTGCTGTTTATTGGCGGGATGTGCTTCATCGTGTTTCTGGCCGAAGGCGCGGCACTCGACTGGAGCGCGGTGTTCCTGACGCAGGAGCGCGGGATCGACACCGCATATGCCGGTCTGGGTTATGCAGCATTTGCGCTGACCATGACGCTCGGGCGTTTGACCGGAGACAAGATTGTCCGGCGTCTTGGTTATACGCGAGTGATTGTGTTCGGTGGGCTGACGGCCGCGACGGGCCTGGCGCTGGCGACGTTCGCACCGGCGTGGGAAGCGGCGCTGGTGGGTTATGCGTTGCTGGGGGCTGGCTGCTCGAACATTGTGCCGGTGCTCTATACCGCAGTCGGCAAACAGACCGTCATGCCCGAAAGCATTGCCGTGCCGGCCATTACCACATTGGGCTATGCGGGGATTCTCGCCGGGCCGGCGGTGATCGGCTTTATCGCCCATGGCAGCAGTTTGAGTTTTGCCTTTGGGTTGATGGCGATGTTGCTGGTGGCGGTGGCGATTGGCGGCAGGGTATTGAAGGTTTAAAAGCATCGCGGGCAAGCCCGCGATGAAGTTAACTCAGTCGATCAGAACCCGACGCTGGCCTGCACAAAGAACGTGCGTGGCGCGCCGACGTACATCCCCGAGTTGTTGTCGCTGGAACGGGTGAAATACTGCTTGTCGAAGATGTTTTTCACCCCGGCGCCGACTTTCAGGTTCGACAACTGCGAGCCGAAGTCATAACCACCGCGCACGTTCCAGGTCACGTAACCCGGAATGTCACCGTACTGGCCGTCTGCGGAACCTTCGGTGATGTAGTTGCCGCTGAAGCTGCCATCGGCATTTACACCGGTCCCCGGTGAACGCTGCCTGGACTGGGCAAAGGCATCGAGGTTGTAGGTCCAGCGGTTGATGTCGTAACGCAGCCCGGCGGTGGCCACCTGACGCGAGTAGAACGGCAGATCACGGCCCTTGAAGCCCGGGATCTCTCCTTCATATGTGGCGCGGGTGTAGGTGAAACCGGCGTTGGCGGTCAGGCCGTCGAGCATCGGGTTGAGCGCCGACAGGTCGTAATGCACCGACGCTTCAAGGCCCTGGTGCTTGGTCGCGCCGAGGTTGGTCCAACCCACGTCGTTACTGATGTATTGCAGTTCGTCATCGAAGTCGATGTAGAACAGCGTCACTTCCCCACCCCACACGTCATCGTTGTAGCGCGTACCGATCTCGTAGGTCTTGGCCTTTTCCGGGCTCAAGCCATTGGCGGTGTTGTCGCCCGAACCACCCTGGCCGAGCTGGAAATATTGCAGGCTGCCGAACGAGGTTTCGTAGTTGGCGAACAGCTTCCAGGCCTCGGACAGGTGATACATCACGCTCAGGGCCGGCAGCGGCTCGTTGCTGTCGATGCTGCGGCGTTTTTCCTGCACGGGTTTGCCGGCGGTGTCGAGCACCGGTCTGTCGTGCCATTCGGTGCTGATGCTTTCAAAACGGATGCCGGGGGTCACGGTCCAGTTGCCGACGTCGATCTTGTCATCGAGGTAAACGGCGTGGGCTTCGGTGCCCCCGGTGCGGTCCTGGAACACGTGACCATCGGAAGTTTTGCTGACCACCGGCTGATTGTTCACCAGCGCCAGACGGCTCGACTCTTCGTGCATGCCTTCTTTCAGGTAGCGATAACCGACGCTGGCTTCCTGCGTGGTCGGGCCCAGGTCGAACACATGGGATACCCGCGGTTCGATACCGAAGGTGTAGTACGTGCGTGGATAAGAACTGAGGGTTTTCTGGTCGCGCGCGGCGATGGTGCTGCCACGGAAGCTGTCGGAATAGTAGGTCAGCACTTCGGCCTGGGTCCGGTCGTCGATCTGCCGCGCCCACTTGAACGACACGTCCTTGCGGCGGCCGCTGAAGTTGTCATGGTCGCGGTCGGACTGGAACGGATCGGCGTCGTACTGCTTCTGCGTCAGGCCGCCGGGCATGTCGGCGCTGGCATCGTAGTAATGGAAGTTGAGGCTGAAATCGTCCTGATCGGTGGGCGCCCAGTGAGTCTTGAGGATCACGTCGTCGATGTCATTGCCGTTGTTGCTTTTGCGATAACCGTTTCCGTTCACCCCGGAATACAACAGAGCCACGCCCATGCCGTTATCGGCGGTGCCGCCGAGAAACGCGGTGTCGATGTGTTTCCAGCCACCGCGCTGGGTGGTTTCCAGGGTGGTGCCGATTTCACCGGTGGCTTTCTCCGGGATCGCGCGGGTGACGAAGTTGATCACGCCACCGACGTTCTGCGGCCCGTAACGCACGGAACCGGCGCCGCGCACCACATCAATGCTGTCGAGGTTGCCGGAGGAAATCGGCGCCATGGACAGTTGCGGTTGGCCATAAGGTGCGAAGGCGGCCGGCACGCCGTCGATCAGCACGGTGGAGCGTGGCGACAGGCGCGAGGTCAGGCCGCGCACGCCGACGTTCAGGGAAATGTCGCTGCCGCCGGTGCCGTTGGCGTCCTGCACTTGCACGCCGGGCACGCGCTTCAATACGTCGCCGACGTTCATGGCGCCCTGCTCGACCATTGCTTCACGGCGGATCACCGTGCGCGCGCCCGGATGGTTTTGCACCACGGTCGCATCGGCGTCACCGAGCCAGTCGCCGACCACCTTGATGTCGGTCACACCCAGTTCCAGCGGGCCATTTGAGGCGGAAGTCGGTGCCGGCATCAGCGTGACCGAACCTTCATCGATCTGGTATTGCAGACCGCTGCCTTGCAGCAATTGGCGCAAGGCCTGTTCCGGCGAGAGGTTGCCGTCCACTGCCGGAGCCTGTTTGCCGGCCACCAGTTCCGGGCTGAAAAAAACCTGCAGCGAGGTTTGCTGGCCCAACTGACTCAAGGCCTGGCCTAATGGCTGCGCCTGAATATGAATGGCATCGGCGGCGAATGCCTGAGGCAGCGCCGAGCTGACCGACAGGGCGAGCGCGAGGGGCAGCCAGGATGACTTGTTATTTTTAGCGGTGGTTTTCTTCACGTCGAACGTTGTCCTGTGGATCGCAAGAGTGTGCGTCTGTTAATGCAAACCAGTTGCAGTTGGACAAGAAGACGAAGAACTCGAAAAAAACCTGAATCTATCGGGAAATTATTTCCTGGCTGCCGTCATCAAGGGTGCGGATGGCCACCGGCAGAATGCTCGGCAAGGCCTTGAGCAGCGCATCGGTGTTGTCGGATTTGAACACGCTGGTCAGGCGCAGGTTGCCCACGTTGGTGCTGCCGACTGTCAGCGGTTTCTCCCGATAACGCGACACTTCTTCGGCCACTTCGCTGAGGCTGGCGTTGTTGAACACCAGTTTGCCGCTGCGCCATGCGGTCAGTTCCGCAGGGTTGACCGCATAGGCGGCGGCCACCTTGCCCTGGGCATTGATGCGAGTGCCGAAGCCGGCGGTGAGGCTGACGAAATCATCGCCGCCCCCTTGAACCCTGACCGTGCCCTGCTCCACCGCGACCCTTGTTTCGGCGCTGTCGCGGCGCACATCGAACCGGGTGCCGGTGACCGTGACCTTGCCGCGGCCCGCCTCGACCACAAACGGTCGACTGCTGTCGTGCTCGACGCTGAACATCGCCTCGCCTTGCGTCAACTCGATGCCGCGACGGTCCTTTTCATAGCGCACCTGTACCCGGCTGCGGCTGTTCAGATCAATCACCGAACCGTCCGGCAACGCCACATGACGACGTTCGCCAAGGGCTGTGGAATATTCAGCCGTGTAGGTCGCCGGAGAGTTCAAGCCACTGAATAGCCCCAGGCCGAGCGCCACCGCCAACACACTGGCGGCCACTGCGTAACGCACAAGCGGACGACGTTTACTGCGCGCCACCGGAGTTTCACACAGTGCGTGCAGACGCTTGGCCGGCAATCGATCGACCGCCACCCACAGGTTCTGGAGTATCTGATATTCGTTGCGATGCTGAGGGTGTTCGTCCAGCCAGATCTCGAAGCGGCTCTGCTCTTCGGCACTGACGGCAGGTTCCTGCAAACGCACAAACCACCGCGCCGCGTCGTCGCGAACCGTTGTTTGCCCGCACGCACAATCACGAGTATCCATCATGGAAAATCCTGCCTGGCTGGGGATGAGAAGCCGGCGATCTGTTCGGGACGACGCAACATCATGGTTGTGACCCGTCCAGACGATCACGCAGATGCCGCAGGGTGCGGATCATATACTTTTCCACCATGTTCCTGGACAGCCCCAGGCGCTCGGCGATTTCGGCCTGGGTCAGGCCTTCGATCTTCTGCCAGACGAACACCTTGCGGCAGTTGAGCGGCAACTCGGTGAGCGCCCGTTCAATGGAATCCGCCAACTGGATCGCGTGCATGAAATGCTCCGGGTCGCCGGACGACGACACACTGTGATCGATCGCCTCCGACTCCATGGCGCCCCGCCGATCCTCACGCCGATAACCGTCCACCGCGATGTTGCGCGCGGTCTGGTGCAAATACGCCCGAGGTTGCTGCACCGCCGCCGAATCGGACTCGAGCACCCGCACGAAGGTGTCATGGGCCAGGTCCTCGGCCTGCTGACGATTTCTCAGGCGACGGGTCCAGGTGCCGATCAACTCTTCGTAATGCTCGAAAAAGCCGGGTCTGCGGGGCAGCTTGGGGGTCATTGCGGCGTGCTGTAGGGATGAGGTGCGAATAGTAATGCCTCCTATTAACTGGAAGCAATGGATTCCACTTGGGAGCACCAGACGACCGGTAGCAAAAACCCATTGCCACTGAATATTACCTACGTCATATTACATCCATAATAAAGCCTCGTTTTCCACAGGTATTTCTCCATGACCAGCATGCCCAGCCTTGAACCCGACCTTGCTGTCGCAGTGACCCCACCCAAGCCTCCCCTGCTGAAACGGCTGGTGCTGCTGACGGCGGCTATCGCGGCCCTGGTGTTCATCGGGCTGTACGCAACCCATTGGTGGACCGCCGGACGCTTCATTGAAGAAACCGACGATGCCTACATTGGTGGCGACGTCACGGTGATCGGCCCGAAGGTTGCTGGCTATATCGAAGAAGTGCTGGTGACCGACAACCAGAGGGTCAAGGCCGGCGATGTGCTGATCCGGATCGACGCCCGTGACTATCGCGCCAACCTGGCCAAGGCTGAAGGCGCGGTGGCCGCTGAAGAAGCGTTGCTCGCCAACCTCGACGCCACCGAACAACTGCAACACGCGGTGATCGGCCAGGCCCGCGCCGGTATCGATGCCGCGGGCGCCGAAACCGCACGCTCGCGGGACGACAATGCCCGCTACAAACGCCTGGTGGGCAGCAATGCCGTCTCGGTGGAAAGCGCACAACGGGCCGACGCCACCTTCAAGACGGCCCAGGCGCAGAGTGCCCGGGCCCAGGCCGAATTGCTGGCCGCGCAACGCCAGTTGAACGTGATCGAAACCCAGAAACAACAAGCCCGTGCCGCATTGGTACAGGCGCGGGCCGAGCGTGATCTGGCGCAGTTGAACGTCGGCTATACCGAGTTGAAAGCCCCCGTCGATGGCGTGATCGGCAATCGCCGGGCGCGGGTCGGCGCTTATGCCCAGGCCGGTTCGCAACTGTTGTCGGTGGTGCCGGCCAGCGGGCTGTGGGTCGATGCCAATTTCAAGGAAGATCAGCTAGCGCGGATGACGCCGGGCCAACGTGTGATCGTGCATGCCGACGTGCTCAAGGGGCGTGAATTCCACGGGCATCTGGACAGCCTGGCGCCGGCCAGCGGTTCGCAGTTCAGCGTGCTGCCACCGGAAAACGCCACTGGTAACTTCACCAAAATCGTCCAGCGGGTGCCGGTGCGGATCCTGCTCGACCCGGCGGATGGCGTGCTCGGTCATCTGCGTCCAGGCCTGTCGGTGACGGCCGAAGTGGACACCCGCGCCGAGCCTGAAGCGCAAACCCCAACCGTGGCCAGCGCGCCATGAGCCGTGCCCTCGCCGCCCCCGCGCAACCGTTCAACGCCGCCAACATGGCGACGGCGACCAAGGTGTTCGCCTTCGCCACGATGTGCATCGGCATGTTCATTGCGCTGCTGGATATCCAGATCGTCTCGGCGTCGCTGCGTGACATCGGTGGCGGGCTCTCGGCCGGCACCGACGAAACTGCCTGGGTACAGACCAGTTACCTGATCGCCGAAATCATCGTGATTCCGCTGTCGGGCTGGTTGTCCCGGGTGTTCTCGACCCGTTGGTTGTTCTGCGCCTCGGCGATTGGCTTCACCCTGGCCAGCCTGCTCTGCGGCGTGGCCTGGAACATCCAGAGCATGATCGCCTTCCGCGCCCTGCAAGGGTTTCTCGGTGGCTCGATGATTCCGCTGGTGTTCACCACCGCCTTCTTTTTCTTCACCGGCAAGCAACGGGTGATCGCCGCCGCAACCATCGGCGCAGTGGCCTCGCTGGCGCCGACGCTGGGGCCGGTCATCGGTGGCTGGATCACTGACATTTCGTCCTGGCACTGGCTGTTCTACATCAACCTGGTGCCGGGGATTTTCGTCGCGGTGGCAGTGCCGATGCTGGTGAAAATCGACCAGCCGGAATTGTCGCTGCTCAAAGGCGCCGACTACCTGAGCATGCTGTTCATGGCGGTGTTTCTCGGTTGCCTGGAATACACCCTCGAAGAAGGCCCGCGCTGGAACTGGTTCAGCGACAGCACGATTCTGACCACTGCGTGGATCAGCGGCCTGGCCGGATTGGCCTTCATCGGTCGAACCTTGTACGTGGCCAATCCGATCGTCGATCTGCGCGCCTTGAAGGACCGCAACTTCGCCCTCGGCTGCTTCTTTTCGTTCGTCACCGGGATCGGCCTGTTCGCGACGATTTACCTGACGCCGCTGTTTCTCGGCCGGGTGCGTGGCTACAGCGCGCTGGACATTGGCCTGGCGGTGTTTTCCACCGGGGTGTTCCAGATTATGGCGATTCCGCTGTACGCCTTTCTGGCCAATCGCATCGACCTGCGCTGGATCATGATGACCGGCCTTGGGCTGTTCGCCCTGTCGATGTGGGATTTCAGCCCGATCACCCATGACTGGGGGGCTAGAGAATTGATGCTGCCGCAAGCCTTGCGCGGGATCGCGCAACAACTGGCGGTGCCGCCAGCGGTGACCCTGACCCTTGGCGGATTAGCGCCAGCGCGGCTTAAACATGCTTCGGGGTTATTTAACCTGATGCGTAACCTTGGCGGCGCGATGGGGATCGCTGCGTGCGCGACGATTCTCAATGACCGCACCAACCTGCACTTCACCCGGTTGGCGGAGAACCTCAACAGCACCAACGAGGCACTCAATCAGTGGCTGTCCCAGGTCGGCCATAACTTCGCCGCCCTCGGCCAGAGCGGTGACATCGGCGTCACCGCCAGCCTGCGTCAGCTGTGGTTGCTGACGTACCGCGAAGCGCAGACGCAAACCTACGGCGACGCGTTCCTGATGATCATGGTCTGCTTCATTCTCGCCACGGCGATGGTGCCCCTGATGCGCAAGGTGCAACCACCGGCCGCGCCGAGTGCCGATGCTCATTGAGCCCGGCGGCACTTCAAAAAGTCAGGCCTGAGGCATCTTGCGGAAGCCCACGGCCAGGCGGTTCCAGCTGTTGATGGTGGAAATCGCCACAGTCAGGTCGACCATTTCCTTGGGGCTGAACTCGGCGCTGAGCAGCGCATAGTCTTCGTCCGGCGCGTGGGTCAGGCTCACTTGGGTCATGGACTCGGTCCAGGCCAGTGCGGCGCGCTCGCGATTGGTGAAAAACGGTGCCTCGCGCCAGGCGGTCACGGCGAACAGCCGGCGTGGCGTTTCCCCATCCTTCATGGCATCGGCAGTGTGCATGTCAATGCAGAAGGCGCAGCCGTTGATCTGCGAGGCGCGCAGCTTGACCAGTTCGATCAGCGACTTTTCCAGGGGCAGTTTCGAGACAGCGGTTTCCAGGGCCATCATGGCTTTGAAGGCGTCTGGGGAGGCAGTGTAGAAATCGATACGGGTTTGCATGGCGAGCTCCAATCACAATGGGTGTTGGCGCTACGTTAATGCGGACCTGAGGTTGAACAAATAGCCAATTATTGGGAAGTTGAGGATGCCAATAGACCAGAAGAATTTCAGAGAGGGTGCCGACGCCTGCTCGCGAAGGCGCCGGAACAGGCAACCAACCTATGAGTGACTACGATTGCGCAACCACTGCAAAAACCCTTTTTTCTCCACCACCTTGGGTGTTTCCTGAATCAGCGTCTGAGCCTTGTTCAAGCGGAAATCCAGCAACGTCTTCATCGCTTCACCGATGTCATGCCGCGCATCCAGGCACGGTTGGAGGTATTCCCTTTCGATCCGGTACAAGCTGCAGTTCGTCTTGGCTTTAAAATCCGCCGGCATCGCCATATCGGACAAAATCCCGCCCTCGCCGATCACCTCTCCCGGCCCCATGCGCCCGCTTTCGATCTTGACCCCGCCGCGGCTCAGCTCCACCGACACGACGCCGGATTCAATGATGAACAAATGATCGCTGACCTCCCCCGCTGGCAGGATCATTTCTCCGGCGCGGAAGGTTTGCAGCTTCATGTTCTGGCTGAAGGTTTCTTTCTCTTCCTGACGCAGGGTCGAGAAGATGTTCGAGCTGTCCAGCAACGCCCGCTGCCGTGACAAGGCAGCAGGAGCGTTGGGCTCGACGTTCGACAACAGGATGACGCCGGACGCCTGCAAGTGCCGGAACGCCAGGTCGAACAGCAGATTGCGCACCATGCGTTTCTGATCCATGGAGACCACGAAGCCGCTGATTTCATATTCCACGCCGGTGCTGCCGGAGCTTTTCAACGCCACGCACGGTGCCGGTTTGTCCAACAGAAAGCGGCACCCCTGCATGGCCCGCTCCAGGGCATCGATCACCGTTTGCGGACGCGCGTGGGGGCTCACTTGCAAACTGATCGAGACGCCGAAAATATCGCTGGGCCGGCTGAAATTGATGATCTTGGCCTTGGCCGCCAGGGAGTTGGGGATCACCGCCATGCTGCCTTGGGAGGTTTGCAGGCGTGTGGCGCGCCAATCGATGTCGGTGACCCGACCTTCGGTGCCATCGATGGAGATCCAGTCCCCCAGTTGATAGGGTTTGGTGGTGTTCAGGACGATCCCGGAAAACACGTCGCTGAGGGTACTTTGCAAGGCCAGGCCGACGACGATCGCCAACGCGCCGGATGTCGCCAGCACGCCCTTGACCGGCAATTCGAGCACGTACGCCAGGGCAGCAATGACCGCGATCAGGAAAATCACCGCGCCGAGCAAGTCCTGCAACAAGCGCCCGGTGTGCCCGACCCGTTGCATCATCACCGCGCCGAGCAATACCGTCAGGGTGCGCGCTGCGTATAGCCACCAGCCAATCTGCAAACCGGTTGCCGCCAGGTGCAACGGCACATTGTCGGCCCAGGGCGCCGGCGCCATGGGGTTCAAGCCTTCGTTGAACAGCAGCACGCTGAACAACGCGAAAATCACCACTCGCGCGGCCAGTTTCCAGTTGCTGCTACTGGCCGTGATCAAACGCCACAACACCAGATCGATCAGGATCAGGATCAGCGCGCTAAGCAACGGGTGATTGGTGAGCAGTGACAGCATCAAGCAACTCCAACAAAGGCCAATGGCATGAAGATCTCACAGATTGTAGGAGCTGGCGAAGCCTGCGATCTGCAAAACGCCACAAAACCAATGTGGGAGATACCAGGTTGCAGAGCAACCCACTACTGCGTCGTGTTCAACCGCTCATCCGGCCGAACCGGCCCGACTGGAAGTCGCTGAAGGCCTGATGGATTTCCTGCTCGGTGTTCATTACAAACGGGCCGTGGCCGACGATGGGCTCGTCGATCGGCTCGCCGCTGAGCAGCAGCACGACTGCATCGTTGTCGGCTTCGAGGCTGAGCTGATCACCGTTGCGTTCGAACAACGCCAACTGCCCGTCACGCACCAGTTCCTGACCATTGACCTGAACCGTACCGCGCAGCACCACCAGTGCGGTGTTGCGTCCTTCATGCAGATCCAGGGTCAGCAACTTGCCGGCGTTCAAGCGCACATCCCACACGTCGATCGGCGTGAAGGTCCGCGCCGGGCCTTTGTGGCCGTCGAACTCACCGGCGATCAAGCGCAGGCTGCCGGCATTGTCTTTCAGCGGGATACGCGCGATATCTCCGTCGAGAATCGTCTGGTAACCGGGCTCGGCCATCTTGTCCCTGGCCGGCAAGTTGACCCACAGCTGCACCATTTCCAGGGTGCCGCCGGTTTTGGCGAAACCTTCGGAGTGAAACTCCTCATGAATGATCCCCGAGGCCGCGGTCATCCATTGCACATCGCCGGGGCCGATCTTGCCGCCGCTGCCGGTGGAGTCACGGTGCTCCAGTTCGCCCTTGTAGACGATCGTCACGGTCTCGAACCCGCGGTGCGGATGCTGACCCACGCCACGACGCTCGGTGGTCGGAGTGAATTCGGCGGGACCTGCGTGATCCAGCAGCAGGAACGGGCTGATGTGTTTGCCCAGGTTGTCGTAGGAAAACAACGTGCGAACCGGAAAACCGTCGCCGACCCAATGAGGTCGTGGACTGGTGTAGATACCGATGATGTTTTTCATCTTGGCCTCTGAATCTGTTGTGTGACGCGATGGATAAAGCTTAAAACCATGACCTTTGGCGCACTAGACTGCAAAAATCAGCCTCATCGTTCTATCTGGAGAACGATGGAGGAAGATTTTTTGATCTTCCAACAACCCATTCATGACTTGCGGTAAACAGTGCTTTGCCAAACCAGCGGTTTTTCTCAAGGGTGCAGCCGGGGATACTCCCGCCCATTCCCACTGCAACCCCTGGAGTCTTTGATGTCTATCCCCGCATTCGGTCTTGGTACGTTTCGCCTGCAAGGCCAAGTGGTCATCGATTCGGTGAGCACCGGTCTTGAACTGGGCTACCGGGTCATCGACACCGCGCAAATCTACGAAAACGAAGCCGAAGTCGGCCAGGCCATCGCCGCCAGCGGCATTGCCCGTGAAGAGTTGTTCATCACCAGCAAAATCTGGGTCGCCAACTTTGCCAAAGACCGGTTGATCGACAGCCTCAAAGAAAGCCTGGATAAGCTGCAAACCGACTATCTGGACCTGACCCTGATCCACTGGCCGTCACCGGAAGATCAGGTGCCGGTCGAAGAGTTCATGGGGGCGCTGCTCGAGGCCAAACGACTGGGCCTGACCCGTCGGATCGGCGTGTCCAACTTCACGGTCGACCTGATGAAGCAAGCCATTGCTGCGGTCGGCGCCGAGAACATCGCCACCAACCAGATCGAACTGCACCCGTACCTGCAAAACCGCAAGGTCGTCGAATTTGCGCAAAGCCAGGGCATCCAGATCACCTCTTATATGACCCTGGCCTATGGCGAAGTGCTGAAAGATCCGCTCATCCAGCAGATCGCCGATCGCCTGCAGGCGACACCGGCCCAAGTCACCCTGGCCTGGGCCATGCAACTGGGGTACGCGGTGATCCCCTCTTCCACCAAACGCACCAACCTGCAAAGCAATTTGCACGCCTGCACCCTGACCCTGAGCGACGCCGACATGGCGCTGATCGCGGGCCTGGATCGCGGCCAGCGGCTGACCAGCCCCAAAGGCATTGCGCCGCAGTGGGATTGAGTTTCAGCCCTGACTTAAATCTTGGCTCAAGCGTTCATCCAGCGATGACATCGCGTGCTGCAATTGATCGACGGCATCGTCGAGCAGCGCCGAATCCCCCACATCGATGACACGCTCCAGTTGCTCGCAATGCTCGATCAAACGCACCGCCCGGACCATGCGCGCACCGCCCTTGATGCGGTGCGCCAGGTCGCGCAGCACACGGTGATTGCCATTGGCGTGCGCCTGGAGCAGATCATCCCGATCCACCCGGTTGGTCACCGTCAGCTCGCGCACCAGACTATCAATCAACGTGCGGTCCGCACCGACGTATTGTTCCAGGCCACTGAGGTCCATCTCCGGCGTTGAGGGTTCTGCGTCAGGTTCTGGCGCCTGGTTCAAAAACCTGGACGCCAGCCAAGCGTGCAAATCCGCCAGCAGGATCGGTTTGAACAGGCAGTCGTCCATGCCTGCCTCCAGGCAGCGGGCCTTCTCCTCGGGCTGCGCATTGGCGGTAAACCCCAGAATCAGCGTCGGCGGCAATCCCTTGGCGCGCTCTTCATCGCGTATGGCTCCCGCCAGTTCATAACCACTGAGCATTGGCATATTGCAGTCGGTAACGACCAGATCGAAGTCATGCTCACGCCACAGCTCAACCCCCCGCGCGCCATCCTCGACCTCCAGAACCTGATGCCCCAGGTGGCTCAGTTGTCGCGAAAGCAACAAGCGGTTGGCCGGGTGATCATCGACCACCAGAATAGTCAGTGGCCGTGTCGGCGCCTGCAACCCGCTATCCACCCCGCCACTGGAAGGCAACGGTGACAAGGCGGTCAGCTCAAGGTCAATGTCCACTCGCGTGCCCTGTCCGAGGACGCTGTCGAGTTGCAACCGCCCGCCCATCATTTCGCACAGCGTGCGGCTGATCACCAAACCCAGGCCAGAGCCGCTTCGGGCTGACTGTCGGCCGTTATCGGCCTGGATGAACGGGCTGAACAACCGTTGTCGGTCGACGGTGCTGATGCCTATGCCGGTGTCTTCAATTTGCACGCTGACCGCCAGATGCCCCGACATGACGGGCGCCACTCGTAGCGTCAGGCTCACTTCACCCTCACGGGTGAACTTGATGGCGTTGCTCAGCAGATTGGACAGCACCTGCTTGAAACGGATGGGGTCGATCAACACATCGCAGTCGCTGTGTTCGTCCAGATCGATTCGCCACACGAGCGATTTCTGCCGTGCAAGGCCCTCGAAAACCCGACACACCGATGCCACCAGCCCCCGCAGATTGGCGCGCTCAGGGGTCAGGGATAAATGCCCTGACTCGATCCGCGCGATATCCAGAATGTCGCCAATCAGCGCCAGCAATTGTTGGCCGGCACTGGACGCCACCTCAATCGCAGAACGGTCGATGACGCCTTCATCTGCGCGCATCAGGGCCAGTTCGAGCATGCCGATCAGCGCGTTCATCGGCGTGCGGATCTCATGACTCATGGTCGCCAGAAAGGTGGTTTTGGCGCGATTGGCGTCGTCCGCCACGTCCTTGGCGTCCTGCAATTGCTGCAACCATTGCTGGCGCTGGCGGATCTGCCGGCGCTGCCAGGCAATCCAGACCAGGGCGAGCAACAGCAAGGCGCCAGCCACGGTAAACGCTTGAACAATGCCTTGGCGATGACGCAGCCAATAGCTGTCATCCACCACCACATCATGGCTCCAGCGCGCCACCAGATCGTCCATCTCCTGGGGCGAGATGCTCAGCAATGCCTTGTTCAGAATCGAGTGCAACTCCAGCGCGCCACGGGCAGTGGCCAGGGCGATGCGGGCGGGCTGATCGCCCACGGTGCTGCTGACACGCAGCTGCTCGTGATACTGCCGGGCGATCAGGTAACGGGCGACGATCAATGAACTGAGCGTCGCGTCAGCCCGCCCCCCGATCACCCATTCCATTCCCTCCGCCGGACTTTGCACCTCGACCAGGCGCACCTGCGGCGCCCGGGCCTGGATGAAGCCGAACAACGGATGACCGCGATAAATGGCCAGGCGCTTACCGGCCAGATCGTCCAGCGTCCTGGGGCTGTCCACTTTCGTTTTACTGACCAGCACGAAAGGGTTACTAAGGTAAGCGCGGGTAAAGAGCAACGCGTCTTCACGCTCGGTACTGGGCGTGACTACCGGCAGCAGGTCGATCTCGCCGCCCTGAAGTTGCTCGATTTGCCGGTCCAGCGAGTGGCCGCGTTGCACCTCAAAGGTCAAACCGCTGCGCTGGCTGATCAGCGTCAGCAACTGTGCCGTCAACCCGCTCAGCCGACCTTGGGCATCATAGAATGTCAGCGGGGCAAAGTTGTCGATCGCACCGACGGTGACCGTCGGATGCCGATCCAGCCAGCGTTGCTCGCTGACGCTCAAACGCACCTGCTGTTGACCCGCCGTACTGGCCCTGCCGGCACTCCAGCGCACCTCAATGGCCAAGCGCTGCTCCATGGGAATCGCTGCCAGCGCCTTGTCGACGATGCCTTTGAGACGCGGGTTGTCCGCCGCCAAAGCGAAGCCGAACGGATTGGCATCCAGACCGGAAGGCCCCGCCAGCTGAACGTTATTGAGGTAGTTGTTGTTGATCAGGTAATTGGCGCTGATGAAGTCACCCAGGTACACATCGCACTGACCGAACGCCACCGCCCCGAGCGCGTCGAGGGTCGAGGGGTAACGCTGCAAACGTGCGTCGGGATAAAAATCTTCAACAGCCTGCGCCTGCAAATAGTCTTCAACCATGGCAATACATTTGCCGGCAAGATCGACAGGCATCCGCTCGTCCAGCCGAGTGGCCAGCATCGGCTGATCTTCGGCATAGGCCCGGGATCTGGTCAGCGACGGATCGGCCGCCTCGAAGTTGTTCGATGTCCCGAGCAGATCCAGTTCATGGCGCTTGAGGGCATCCATGGCGGCTTCACGGGTGGCATAACGCAGCACCTCGATCCTGACGTGCAGCAGTTGCCCCAACAGTTCGGCGTAATCGGCCGTGATGCCCTCCAACTCATCGCTGTGACGTGTCACCTCGAATGGCGGGTAGTCGGGGCCCGTCACCCCCAGGCGCAGGGTCCGTTTATCGCGTAGCCATTGCCAGTCCGTTTCGTCCAGTTTTACCTGATAGCCCTGCACCGTGGAGCGCCCCAGCAAATGCAACGGCTGCGGTTCGTCGGCCAGCGCTGTTTGAATGAGTTGTACAAGGCACAGTGCACACGCTAACAGTAAAGTGCGCACGGTCGGGTTCACTCAGAACAGACCATTGCGCGTGACGAATTCCGGCAGGAACACCTTCGACTTCACTCCGAGTTTTTCGACCAGGCGGCTGGTGTAGGTGCTGGTGGTCTTTACACTCAAATTCATACGCTCGGCGATTGCCTTGTTGGTCATGCCTTGGGCCAAATACCGCAGGACCGCCAGTTCGCGGGTGGAGAGCTCGTCGATCCTCTGTTTTTCGCTGCGTTGCCCAAGGTCCTGCGGACCCGAAGACAGCTGCTTGAAAAAGGTGTAACCGGCCTTGACCGCATGCACGGCTTTTTGCAGTTGACTCAAGTCGGTGGTCTTGGCGACATACGCCATGGCCCCGGCGTGCATGCAACGCTGTTGAAATAACGATGGATCCGAGGCGGTGAAAACCACTACCCGACATGACCGATCACTGGCTGCGATTCGCTCCATCAGGGTCAAGCCATCGCCATCGGACAGACTCAGATCCAGTACCATCAGATCGATTTCATGCTCACGAAGTATCGACAATGCCTCGCGAACACTGGACGCCTCAAAGATGAGTTTGAAACCTTCCCCCTCAAGTACAAGTCTGACTGCGGCGCGTATCACCGGATGATCGTCCACAATCAGCACTTTTTTCATGGTAATTCCTTATGCACAAACTCAACGTTTGTCCCCGGAAAACCCCGGAGCAGACGCAGCGGCTGTGCGAAAACTTTTGCATAGGTAGAAGGAAGAAACTACCTGTCAGAAATGATAGTTTCGACGAGCGGTAGCCCAGCATCAACGAATGGCTGGTGATCCAGGGATTGTTCAGCTTCACACCCATGCAGATCGATCAGCGCCATCAGCCGTTGAACGGACGCAAGATCCGGCAGCTGCGCGTGGCCGTCGTAGATCAAGGCATGATGAACCTGGCCGTTATCGAGGAAGAACCCAGGCAGGTCCAACGCCCCATCCGCCAATGAGGCATTGATGACCACCAGATCAAACGGCTCGCAACCGTACTCGACCAGGTTCAGCATCTCGGCAAGGCTTTGCACCGGTGCCACTCGGTAATAACCGAGCTGGTTGAACAACCGCTCGGTTTTCAGCCGGTGAAAATGCTGCTCGTCGGCGATCAGGATGCGCAAGGCTTTATTTGGCAAAACAGGTCCCTTGAAGGTGACAGATTCGTGGGGGAGCAAGGCTACGGAAGACCTGTCGTGCTTTCTGTAGGATTTTTCCTAAAGATACGTGCTTAAAGATCAAAAGATCGCAGCCTTCGCCAGCTCCTGCATCTGGCAGCATTACTGCCAGCCAAACCGCCGAATATAGAAACCTTTCACCGCCTGGGTCAGTGCCATGTACGCCAGCAGAATCACCGGCAGGAACACAAAATACAGCGACGGCAGCGCCTGCAGTTTGAAGTAATGCGCCAGCGGCCCCATCGGCAGGAAAATTCCCACGGCCATGATGATGCCGGTCATCACCAGCAGTGGCATGGCGGCGCGGCTTTGCAGGAACGGGAGCTTCGGCGTGCGGATCATGTGCACGATCAGCGTCTGGGTCAGCAGCCCGACCACGAACCAGCCAGACTGGAACAGGGTCTGGTGGTCCGGGGTGTTGGCATCGAACACATACCACATCAAGGCAAAAGTGCTGATGTCGAAGATCGAACTGATCGGGCCGAAAAACAGCATGAAGCGTCCGACGTCCGCTGGCTGCCAGCGTTGGGGCTGTTTCAGCATGTCTTCATCGACGTTATCGAACGGGATGGCGATCTGCGAAATGTCGTAGAGCAGGTTCTGCACCAGCAGGTGCATCGGCAGCATGGGCAGGAACGGAATGAACGCACTGGCCACCAACACCGAGAACACGTTGCCGAAGTTCGAGCTGGCGGTCATTTTGATGTACTTGAGCATGTTGGCGAAGGTCCGCCGCCCTTCCAGCACGCCCTCCTCCAGCACCATCAGGCTTTTTTCCAGAAGAATGATGTCCGCCGCTTCCTTGGCGATGTCCACCGCGCTGTCCACCGAAATGCCGATGTCGGCAGTGCGCAGGGCTGGCGCATCGTTGATGCCGTCGCCCATGAAGCCGACCACGTGACCGTTGCCCTTGAGCAGGCGGACGATGCGTTCCTTGTGCGACGGCGTGAGTTTGGCGAAGACGTTGGTGGTCTCCACCGCCACCGCCAGCTCGGCGTCGCTCATGCGTTCGATGTCGTTGCCCATCAGCAGGCCTTGCTGCTCCAGCCCGACTTCGCGGCAGATTTTCGCGGTCACCAGTTCGTTGTCGCCAGTCAGCACTTTCACCGCCACACCGTGTGCGGCCAGGGCTTTGAGCGCCGGCGCGGTGCTTTCTTTCGGTGGATCGAGGAAAGCCACATAACCGATCAGCGTCAGCGCCTGTTCATCGGCCAGGCTGTAAGTGTCGCGCCCCTCGATCATCGGCCGCGCCGCCACCGCCACTACCCGCAGGCCTTCGGCATTGAAGGCGGCGGTGACCTGGCGAATCCGCGCCAGCAATTCATCGCTCAGCGCCTCGTCGGCATCGCCGTGGCGCACCCGGGTGCACACCGCCAGCACTTCTTCCACCGCGCCTTTGCAGATCAGCAGATGCGGCTGATCACGCTCGGCCACCACCACCGACATGCGCCGCCGGGTGAAGTCGAATGGAATCTCGTCGACCTTGCGAAACGCCGTGCCGACTTTCAGTTCACGATGGATTTCCACGTGCTCCAGCACGGCCACGTCCAGCAGGTTTTTCAAGCCGGTCTGGTAGTAGCTGTTGAGGTAGGCCATTTCCAGCACGTCATCGGAATCGTTACCCCAGACATCGACGTTGCGCGCGAGGAAGATTTTGTCCTGGGTCAGCGTGCCGGTCTTGTCGGTGCAGAGCACGTCCATGGCGCCGAAGTTCTGGATCGCGTCGAGGCGTTTGACGATGACTTTTTTGCGCGACAGGAACACCGCGCCCTTTGCCAGGGTCGAGGTAACAATCATCGGCAACATTTCCGGGGTCAGACCCACGGCGATCGACAGCGCGAACAGCAACGCTTCGGTCCAGTCACCCTTGGTGAAACCGTTGATGAACAACACCAGCGGCGCCATGACGAACATGAAGCGGATCAGCAACCAGCTGACTTTGTTGACCCCGGTCTGAAACGAAGTCGGCGCACGATCGGTGGCACCGACCCGCTGCGCCAGTGCGCCGAAATAGGTGTTGTTGCCAGTGGTGAGAATCAGCGCCATGGCCGTGCCGGACACCACGTTGGTGCCCATGAACAGGATGTTGTCGAGGTCCAGCGGGTTGTGGGTGTGGTTGTCCTGCTGACGAGGGAATTTTTCCACCGGCATCGATTCACCGGTCATCGCGGCCTGGCTGACGAACAGGTCCTTGGCGTTGAGCACCCGGCAATCGGCAGGAATCATGTCACCGGCCGAGAGCACGATCAGGTCACCCGGCACCAGTTGCTTGATCGGCAATTCGAGGCGTCGCGCACCGTTGTTCGCCACCTCCCGACGCATCACCGTGGCGGTGTTGCTGACCATCGCCTTGAGCGCGTCGGCGGCCTGGTTGGATTTGGTTTCCTGCCAGAAACGCAGCAAGGTCGAGAGCACCACCATCGAGAAAATCACGATGGCGGCTTTCATGTCTTCGGTCAGCCAGGAGATCACCGCCAGCAAGGTCAGCAGCAGGTTGAACGGGTTTTTGTAGCAGTGCCACAGGTGCGTCCACCACGGCAGCGGTTGCTCGTGCTCGACTTCATTGAGGCCGTATTGTTCGCGCAGCGCATCGGCCTCGGGTTCAGTCAGGCCGTCAGGGTGGCTGCCGAGGTTATCCAGCAATTGGCCGGTGTCGCTGTTGGCAGCGGCGACCAGGGTTTGCGCGAGCGTCGGCGGGACCTCACGGCTGACCGTGGTGTCGGTGAAGCTTTCCAGCAGCGCCAGTCGACGGAAGTGCCGGGCGATGTGACGGTTACGCAGGAATCCGGCGAAGAATTCTTTCAGCCAGGTCAGGTTCATGGCAGTGCCCCCCAGGGTCAGCCGGGAAACCGTCGAGCAGGCGTGTCGAGGCGCTGCGATGACGACACGGGGTCGAACATCACACGCTGTTCAGCGTCGATGAGAGGACGTCGGGAGTCGGGCCAAAACCGGCCACGATCGGGATGCCGCTGCTCGCTTTACGGCGAGACAACGGCACAAAAAGGCTGCGCGTTATCTTGCCGGGAAAATGCCGGTTACCGAGACCGGCCGACAACTGTCACTCGAACAAGTACCCACTGTGGGTCTCCGCTAATTGATGAAAACGCGCGAAGCTTACGCCGCGATATCTAGAGAGTAAACGCTGCGCAGGGGTGTTGCGGGGGGAATCGCGGGGTTCTTCAGGAAGGGTTCAGGTTGATCGCAAACCTGTGGCGAGGGGGCTTGTCGGAACGCCGCACCGCCCCGTTGGGGTGCGAAGCGCCCCCAAACCTGCAATCGCAATTTGTCAGACAGACCGCGATGCTGGATTTACGGCTGCTTCGCAGCCGAACGGGGGCAAGCCCCCTCGCCACAAAATCTTAGCTGGCAGTGGCCAACAACAAGTCCCTCACCGAGCGGCCATGCCCGCGGGATTTGCCATGGTCATACAACGAGCCGGCGATTTCATCGGCGCGGATCGGCAGGATCGACAGCAAGGTGTCGCTCAAACCGTGGCTGGCCTGGCAGAAGCCCTGCATGTAGATCCCGGCCTTGCAGCGCTCGTCGGTGATCAGCCTGTAGTTGCGATCGACCTCAAAATCGCCGAGGTATTGCTCCAGCGGCGCCAACAGTTTGCGGTGCATCTGACGCTCGTAACCCGTGGCCAGCACCACCGCGTCGTAACGACGAACCGAGACTTCTCCGGTGGCATTATTGCGCACAGTCAGTTCAATACCGCGTTCGGTGGCGATGGCTTTTTCGACGGTGGTCAGGGTACGGAACGCATGCCGCGCAATGCCCGAGACTTTCTGCCGGTAGAAGATTCCGTAGATGCGCTCGATCAGGTCGATGTCCACCACCGAATAGTTGGTGTTGTGGTACTCATTGACCAGACGCTCGCGTTCGCTGCTGGCCTGCTGGAACACCAGGTCGGTGAATTCCGGCGAGAACACTTCGTTGACGAAGGGGCTGTCATCGGCCGGTTTGAGGGCCGAACCGCGCAGGATCATGTCCACCTGCACCGACGGGAAGCTGTCGTTGAGGTCGATGAAGGCCTCCGCCGCGCTCTGCCCGCCGCCGATGATTGCGATGCTCATCGGTTGGTTGTTCACACACGGTTGTGTAGCCATGCGCTCCAGATACTGGGAATGGTGGAACACCCGACCGTCATCCTTCAATGCCTTGAACGCTTCGGGAATGCGCGGTGTACCGCCGGCGCTGACCACCACCGAACGGGTGGTGCGCACATGCTGCAAACCCTGAGTATCACGCGAGATCACCCGCAGCGCCTCGACCTGCTGGTTATGCAGCACCGGCTCGATGGTCAGCACTTCCTCGCCGTAGCGGCTCTGCCCGGTAAATTGCCCGGCGACCCAGCGCAGGTAGTCGTTGTACTCCATGCGACACGGATAGAAGGTGCCGAGGTTGATGAAGTCCACCAGACGACCGTGGTGCTTGAGGTAATTGACGAAGGAATACGGGCTGGTCGGGTTGCGCAGCGTCACCAGGTCCTTGAGAAACGATATCTGCAGTTCGCTCTGGGTGACCAGGGTGTTGCCGTGCCAGCGGTAGTCCGCCTGCTTGTCGAGAAACAGCACATCCAGCTCGCCCTGGCTCGGCCCGCGCTCTTGCAGGGCGATGGCCAGGGCCAGATTCGAAGGGCCGAAACCAACGCCGATCAGGTCGTGAACGATGGGCGATGCAATTGCCTGTGTCATTTCCAGTGTCCTCTGGATAAACCCCGCAGCTGCGGGGATAAAGCCTGGGTGACCTGACCGGCCTTTGGCGGCGGCAGATCGTCTGTTGAATAGGAACGAGGACAATGAAAAAAAATTTAACGAGGCCTGATTTAAGCGACATCCCACTGGCGCATGCGCACCCGGCAATGCTTCATGGCATTGACGATGTGCTTTTCCACCAGCGCTTTGGAAATACCCAGGTGCTCGGCGATTTGCGGGTGTGACAGGCCTTCGATCTTGCGCAGCAGGAAGCTCTCGCGACACAGCCGTGGCAATTCCGCCAGTGCGCGCTGGAGCATGTCCAGGCGCTGACCGTGATCGAGGCTGTTGTGGGGCGAAGGGATGAAGTAGCGTTCTTCGCTGTCGAGCACGTCCAGCGACTCGACCTGACGCAGGGCATTGCGTCGGTGGTCGTCGATCACCAGGTTGAGCGCGGTGCGATAAAGGAACGCCCGGGGTTGTTCGATCGGCGTGTCGCTGGAACGCTCCAGTACCCGCAGATACGCGTCATGCACCACATCTTCGGCCACCTGGCGGTTGCCTAGCTTGGCGTTCAGGAAACACACCAGCTCGCGATAGTAGTTTTCCAACATGACTCCCGGCCGCACGGGGTGCGGTTTCTATCCTTGAACCAGATCCGCTACCGCCCAAATAGGCAATGGCACGATGATGGCGATTTCGAGTGTGTAATTTATAGTAATTCTCATATAGATTTAAAGTGCTGTTTCCATTTGCCTGCTAAATAGTGCTGTTCTATACCTGTCTGTCACTCAAAGCCTCAACGCTTAAATTCCCCGCCCCTTCCCTCGTTTACAGGACAGCTCCCCGTGGCTGTCGGTCCTCCGACAGCGTTCAGCTGCCGCCAGATTTTGCGCGCAAGTTGAATGACGGGCCGAATCCTATTGGCCGGAACCCTGCATGAAACGTCCCCGTCACACCCGACGCGCCCTGCTTGTTGCCCTTTGTCTGATCCCCGTTATCGCCATCGCGGCCTGGCAGGTTTTGCCAGCGGGTCGTGACCGCTTCGCCACGGTCCAGGTCGCGCGCGGCGACATTGAAAGCAGCGTCACGGCATTGGGAACCCTGCAACCGAGACGGTATGTCGATGTCGGCGCCCAGGCCTCCGGGCAGATCCACAAGATCCATGTGGAAGTCGGTGACGTGGTCAAGGAAGGCCAGTTGCTGGTGGAAATCGACCCTTCCACCCAACAGGCCAAACTCGACGCCGGGCGTTTTTCCATCGACAACCTCAAGGCGCAGCTGCAGGAGCAACGGGCACAACACGACCTGGCCCGGCAGAAATATCAGCGTCAACAGCACCTCGCCGCCGGCGGCGCGACACGGGACGAAGACGTGCAAACGGCCCAAGCCGAACTGCGCACCACCCAGGCGCGCATCGACATGTTCGAGGCGCAGATCCGCCAGGCCCAGGCCAACCTGCGCAGCGATCAGGCCGAACTCGGCTATACGCGCATTTACGCGCCGATGAGCGGAACGGTCGTGGCCCTCGATGCTCGCGAAGGCCAGACCCTCAACGCCCAGCAACAAACGCCGCTGATCCTGCGCATCGCCAAACTGTCGCCGATGACGGTCTGGGCCGAGGTCTCGGAGGCTGACATCGGCCACGTCAAACCCGGCATGAGCGCCTGGTTCACCACGCTCAGCGGCGGTAACCGGCGCTGGAGCAGCACGGTGCGGCAGATTTTGCCGATACCGCCCAAACCGCTGGATCAGACCAGCCAGGGCGGCGGCAGTCCGGCCAGTTCCAGTAAAAGCGGGACGGCCCGCGTGGTGCTGTACACGGTGCTGCTGGACGTCGACAACGCCGACAACGCGCTGATGGCGGAAATGACCGCCCAAGTGTTCTTCGTTTCCAATCAGGCAAAAAACGTCCTTACCGCTCCGGTCGCCGCCTTGCAGGGCGGCCCGCAGACCGACAGTCAAACGGCTCGGGTGGTCGCTCAAAACGGTGAGATCGAACAACGGTCTGTGCGCACCGGCATCAGCGATCGTTTGAAGGTGCAGATCCTTGACGGACTGGCCGAAGGCGATCACCTGTTGATCGGCCCCGCCGACGGCAGCGGAGGTTGAATGCAAACGCCTCTGATCGACCTGCAGGACATTCGTAAATCCTACGGTGGCGGCGACGCGCCTGAAGTTCATGTGTTGCGCGGCATCGACCTGTCGATCCACGCCGGGGAGTTCGTAGCGATCGTCGGCGCTTCCGGCTCCGGCAAATCGACGCTGATGAACATCCTCGGCTGCCTCGACCGACCAACGTCCGGCGAGTATCTGTTCGCCGGCGAAAATGTCGCGGCACTCGACAGCGATGAACTGGCCTGGCTACGTCGCGAGGCCTTCGGTTTCGTGTTTCAGGGTTACCACCTGATTCCGTCCGGTTCGGCCCAGGAAAACGTCGAGATGCCGGCGATCTACGCCGGCACCCCAGCGGCCGAACGCCACGCCCGCGCCGCCGCCCTGCTCGACCGTCTGGGCTTGGCCGAGCGCACCGGCAACCGTCCGCACCAGCTCTCCGGCGGCCAGCAGCAACGGGTGTCCATCGCCCGCGCATTAATGAATGGCGGCCACATCATCCTCGCCGACGAACCCACCGGCGCCCTCGACAGCCACAGCGGCGCCGAGGTCATGACACTGCTCGACGAACTGGCGAGCCAGGGCCATGTGGTGATCCTCATCACCCACGACCGCGACGTGGCGGCGCGGGCCAAACGCGTGATCGAAATCCGTGATGGCCTGATCATCAGCGACAGCGCCCGCGACAACCCCGCCGTGCAGGCCTCGGCCAATCCCGGTGCGTTGCAAGCGGTGGATTTGCGCAAGCGGCTGAGCGAAGGCAGCGAGGCCACCGGAGCCTGGAAAGGTGAATTGGTGGATGCCGTACACGCAGCCTGGCGGGTGATGTGGATCAACCGCTTCCGCACCGCCCTGACGCTGTTGGGGATCATCATCGGCGTCGCCTCGGTGGTGGTGATGCTGGCGGTCGGCGAAGGCAGCAAGCGTCAGGTCATGGCGCAGATGGGCGCGTTCGGCTCGAACATCATTTACCTCAGTGGCTCCGCTCCCAACCCGCGCACGCCGCCCGGCATCGTGACCCTGGATGACGTCGCGGCGCTGGCCAGTTTGCCGCAAGTCATGCGAATCATGCCGGTCAACGGCGCCGAAGCCGGGGTGCGCTTCGGCAATCTCGATCACCTGAGCTACGTCGGCGGCAATGACACCAACTTTCCGGCGATCTTCAACTGGCCGGTGGTCGAGGGCAGTTACTTCACCGAGGCCGATGAGCGCAACGCCGCAGCGGTCGCGGTGATCGGCCACAAGGTGCGCAGCAAGTTGCTCAAGGATGTCGCCAACCCCATCGGCCAATATATCTTGATCGAAAACGTGCCCTTTCAGGTCGTCGGTGTGCTCGCTGAAAAAGGCGCCAGTTCCGGCGACTCCGACAGTGACAACCGGATTGCCGTGCCCTACTCGGCGGCCAGTGTCCGGCTGTTCGGCACCCACAACCCCGAATACGTGGCCATTGCCGCAGCCGATGCGCGCAAGGTCAAAGAGACCGAAAAGGCCATCGAGCAGTTGATGCTGCGCCTGCACGACGGCAAACACGATTTCGAACTGACCAACAATGCCGCGATGATTCAGGCCGAGGCGCGCACGCAAAATACGCTGTCGCTGATGCTCGGTTCGATTGCGGCGATCTCGCTGCTGGTGGGCGGCATCGGCGTGATGAACATCATGCTCATGACCGTGCGCGAACGGACCCGCGAGATCGGAATCCGCATGGCCACCGGCGCCCGTCAGCGCGACATTTTGCGCCAGTTCCTCACCGAAGCGCTGATGCTCTCGGTGGTCGGCGGGATTGCCGGCATCGCCCTGGCGCTAATCGTCGGTGGCGTATTGGTGCTCAGCAAAGTGGCGGTGGCCTTCTCCCTGGCGGCGGTCATCGGCGCCTTCGCCTGCGCACTGATCACCGGCGTTGTCTTCGGCTTCATGCCGGCCCGCAAAGCTGCCCGGCTCGACCCGGTCACGGCCCTTACCAGTGAATGATCGATCTATGAAACCGCAACTGAGCCTGTTGACCCTTTGCCTGATACTCGGCGCGTGCAGCCACCCGGCTGCGCGCCCGGACAGCGGCATTCAACCACCGCCGGCCTGGCAATCGCCACACGATGAAAATGCTTCCCGGACAAACCGGCAATGGTGGACGCAGTTCGGCAGCCCGCAGCTTGATCGCTTGATCGAACAGGCCCGCGTCGGCAGTTATGACCTGGCCGCCGCCATCGCTCGGGTGCATCAGGCCCGGGCCGACACAGTGATTGCCGGCGGCTCGCAGCTGCCGGAGATCAAGGCCGGCATGAACGCCAACCGCCAGAAATTGCTGCGCGGCAACGGCTATAGTCAACTCGATGCCGACAGCAGCAACAAGGCCGTGGACTACTTTGACGCCAACCTCAGCGCCAGTTACGAGATCGACTTCTGGGGCGGCAAACGCGCGTCCCGGGACAGTGCGCAATTCGGGCTGCGCGCCAGCGAGTTCGATCAGGCCACGGTTGAATTGACCTTGCTCAGCGGCGTGGCCAACAGCTACGCGCAAGCCTTGTCGCTGGATGAACAAAGTCGCATTGCCGAGCTGAACCTGGCCAATGCACAGAACGTTTTGAAACTGGTGCAGACCCGTTTCGACTCAGGCTCGGCCACCGCGCTGGAACTGGCCCAACAAAAAAGCCTGGTGGCGGCGCAACAACGGCAATTGCCGCTGATTCGCCAGCAAGCCGAGGACGCCCGGATCAGCCTCGCCGCCCTGCTGGGCCGACCGGTTCAGCAACTTCCGCCCAGCCACGAATCCTTCGAGCAACTGCAATGGCCTTCAATCGACTCCGGGGTGCCCAGCGAACTGCTCAGCCGCCGCCCGGACATCGCCCGCGCCGAAGCGCAACTGGCCGCCGCCCAGGCCAACGTCACGGTCGCGCGCGCAGCCATGTTGCCCGCCGTGACCCTCAGCGCCGACATCGGCTCGGGCGCCAACACGGCCAGCGACATTCTGCGCAGCCCGTTCTACAACCTCACCGCCGGGCTGGTCGCACCGATCTTCAACAACGGCCGCCTCGGTGCCGAGCGCGACAAGGCCACGGCCCGCCAACAAGAACTGCTGGAAGCCTACCGAGGCGCGATCATCAATGCGTTTGCCGACGTCGAAAAAGCCCTCAACAGCATTCGCGGCCTGGATGAACAGCGGCAGTGGCAACGCGAAGAACTGAACCAGGCCCAGGCCGCGTTCAACATTGCGCAAAGCCGCTATCAGGCTGGCGCCGAGGATTGGCTGACGGTGCTGGAAACGCAGCGCACGCTGTATGCGGCGCAGGACTCGAATGTGCAACTGCGGTTGTCGCGGTTGCAGGCGAGCATTGCGTTGTACAAGGCGTTGGGTGGGGGGTGGCAGGTGCTTTGATCGAGGTTATCCGTCACCAAAAACTGTGTGGCGAGGGAGCTTGCTCCCTTGCCACAAGTGCCTGGCTTACGACCTCAGCGGCTTGACCTTCAGATTCCGCGCATACCAAGGCCGTTGCGGCACCCGCCGGAACAAATCCGCAAGTTTCTTTTCATCAGTGCCGAAAGTAATGCGCAGCGCCAGCTTCATGGTTTCCGGGTCCATTTCCACCGACTTGCCGACCTGCAATCCCGGCGTGGTGCTGCAACCGTGGGTGCTCGGGCCGAGCCACGGATCATCGACTTCAACCCAGCGCCCCGGAGCGAACCAGGGCACGCCATTGACCTCAAGCCGACTGAGTTCCCCCGGATGGAAACGCTCGTGGGCGCGGAACCAGTCTTCCAGGCGATCGTCGATCCAGCCGTGGAAATGCCAGAACACCGGGTTCACGTGGGATGAAAACGGGTCACCGAGGAAGTCGTTTTCCGGCGCATACCAGCGCGCGGCAAAGTCCGCCGGATCCCGGGCAAAAGGCACCGGCTGACCGTTGGAGGGATCCCGTGGCACCGAGGCCCAGCGCATGTGCAGCCAGTCGTGCAGCCCCAGCTCCACCTCCGAACCGAACTGCCCCAGGGTCAGCTTCGACAGGTAACGCGGGTCGCGGTAACGGGACTCCCATACCTGAAAATTACTGTGGTAGGTCTCGGCAGTCTTGATGTCGCTGACCCACTGGGTGTACTCGGTGTCTTCGGCGGCCAGCCAGGTGGGCGGCAGCGCCGTGCCATCGTGATTGTCGAAATAGCGGGCGAAGCCCTGACGGTCGCGTTCAAGCTCTGGCTGCGGCATCGGAAAGCTCGACCAGGACGGCAGGTCCTGCATCGAACGCGCCGTGCCGAGCATGTGCCGGTGCATGAAGAAAAAGTCGATTCCCGAACCATTACGGTCTTTACGCGGCCCCCGGGCATCGCGCTCGTTACCCCGCGGGCCCGGCTGCCAGCCGATGCCGCGCAAGGCACCTTGTTGGTCCTTGGAGAGTTTGTGCCATTTGTCCCGCGAGGCGTGCCAGAGCTGGTGGAACAAACGGTGCTCGGGGGAAATCAGCCACGCCAGCAACGGCGGATTCAACCCCACACGCTCACGGGCTTCGGGAAACAGCCGTTTGCGCGCGACAAAACGATTGTCCAGTTCCAGCAAACCGAGCGGGCGATCCAGACGCAGAATCCGCCCGCTGAGCGTGCCACTGCCGGCATTGCCGAAATCGGCCCAGACCTCATCGAGCGTGACCGCCAGCTCATAAGTCGGTGCGCCGTTGGCCGATTGCCGATCGATCAGGCGCCAGTACAGCTGGCTGGCGTCAGGCGACACCAGGTCGCCGATCACCCGGTAACGCGGCTCGGCTTCACCGCGTAACTGCAGCGCGGTATCGAGGCAGCCACGCAGGCCACGGCCGCGCTGGGCGATGTCAAGAAACAGCTCCAGCCCGTGCTGCGGTAACCCGTCGAGGCCCGCTTGCGAACCTTCGAAACGGATATCCCAGATGCCGCGCAGCGAATTGGCCAACTGCTGACCCGCGGTGTCCGCCAGGTCGACCGTCGCTTCGCCGGGGGTGATCGTCGGGTCCGGCTTCGTCCATTCGCGATGCCCATAATAAGCCGCAGGCACGGCAGCGCCAGTCAGCGCCAGGCCTGCCATGAACCATCGTCGAGAAATCGTCATTGCCCTACCTGTGTCAGCCATGAAGCAGGCTTTATCCAAGCTAGAACGTTTGTTGTGGGGGGAAATTTAAGCGTGCCAAACACAATCCCTGTGGTGAGGGGGCTTGCCCCCGTTGGACTGCGAAGCAGTCCTGAAACCTGCAACCTCGTTCCGCCAGGCAAACCGCATGCACCGGATTTACGACTGCTTCGCAGCCGGACGGGGGCAAGCCCCCTCGCCACAGGGTATCTCGCTGTCTCCTAATTTTTTCTGCCAGCCACTCGTTCCTCCCAGATAGCAAAGGCCCCTGCGCCTGCACCGGGGCGGCGAACCTGACAGAGATGGCAATGACAAAACCACGTTCGAAAAAGGCTCTTTACATCGGCCTGCCGCTGGCCCTGGCGATCAGCGCCGGCGCTGGCTTCGCAGTCTGGTATTACGGGTTCAAGGACAACCCCGGTTACCCGATCAAGGTCATGCAACAGGCCGACGAGTTGCACGAGCGCATGCTCTCCTTCGACAGCCACATCAGCCTGATGCAGAACTTCGGCACCCAGGGCAACGAAGCCGACAAGGATGGCGAGGGCCAGTTCGACCTGGTCAAGGCCAACCGCGGACGCCTGTCCGGCGCGGCCCTGACGATTTTCGGCTGGCCGGAACTGTGGAATGGAGCCAACGCGCCGCACAAGCCCACCGCCGGTTTTGTCGAAGAGGCACGCAACCAGCAGGAGATCCGCTACAAGATTATTTCGGGGATGGTCCGCGACTTTCCCAATCAGGTCGCCATTGCCTACACCCCCGACGATTTCCGTCGTTTGCACGGCGAAGGCAAGTTCGCGATTTTCATCAGCATGCTCAATGCCTACCCGCTGGGCCACGACCTGAAGCTGCTGGATCTGTGGACGGCACGCGGCATGCGCATGTTCGGCTTCAGCTATATCGGCAATAACGACTGGGCCGACTCTTCGCGCCCCTTGCCGTTTTTCAACGATTCGCCAGATGCCCTCGACGGCCTCTCGGACCTGGGCAAGCAAGCGGTACATCGCTTGAATGACCTGGGTGTGATCATCGACGTGTCGCAAATGTCGACCAAGGCCCTGGAGCAAGTCGCGCAATTGAGCCGCACACCGATGGTCGCCTCGCACTCGGCGCCACGGGCGATGGTCGATATCCCGCGCAACCTCAGCGACAAGGAAATGCAGCTGATCAAGAACAGCGGCGGCGTGGTGCAGGTGGTCGGTTTCTCCCAATACCTGCGCCCGCTGACCCAGACCACCCAGGACAAACTCAACGAACTGCGCAAAGAGTTCGACCTGCCGCCCCTGCCGAACCTCGCCATGGCATTGATGCCGGGCGATCCGGTCATCGCTGCCTGGCCCGAGAAAAAATTCGGCCAGTACGCCAGCCGTCTCTACGCGACTCTCGAAGAAGAACCCAAAGCCAGCCTCAAGGACCTCGGCGACGCCATCGATTACACGGTGCGAAAAATCGGCATTGACCATGTCGGCATCAGCTCCGACTTCAACGAAGGGGGCGGCGTCAAAGGCTGGGAAAACGTCGGTGACATTCGCAATGTCACGGCAGAACTGATTTCGCGCGGCTACTCCGAAGCAGACATCGCCAAGCTCTGGGGCGGCAACTTCCTGCGGGTCTGGGATCAGGTGCAGAAAGCCGCCAAGCCAGCGCTGATTTCACAACAAGGCACGAGCACACCATGAGCGATCGTCGCACCTTTCTGAAACAGGCCGGGATCCTCGCCGCCGGCCTGCCGTTGACTGCCGGCCTGAACAACGTCGCCAACGCCACGCCAGTGCCCTCGCCGCCTGGGGACAAATGGGCACAGCTGCGGCAGCTGTTCGACCAGGATCCGGATTACCTGCATTTCTCCAATTTCCTGATCACCTCGCACCCCAAGCCTGTGCGTGAAGCGATCGAGATGCACCGTGCCGCCCTCGATAAAAACCCCGGACTGGCGATGGACTGGGACCTGGGCGTGATCGAGCAGCGTGAAGAAGAGGTGCGTGTCTGGGCCGGTCGTTACCTGCAAGCCAATGCCAAACAGATCGCACTGACGGGCAGCACCACCGAAGGCCTGGCGATGATTTACGGCGGCGTTCATGTGCGCCCCGACCAGGAAATCCTCACCACCGCCCACGAGCATTACGCGACCCACACCATTCTCGATCTGCGCACCCAACGGGACGGTACTAGGGTGCGCAAGATCAGGTTGTTCAAGGATCCGCAGACGGTGTCCAAAACGGAGATCCTGGCCTCGATCGAGCAGAACATCAAACCCGAAACCCGTGTACTCGGCATGACCTGGGTGCATTCCGGCAGTGGCGTGAAACTGCCGATCGCCGACATCGGCGCGCTGGTGGACAAGCACAACCGCAATCGCGCCGACCAGGACCGCATTATTTACCTGGTCGACGGCGTGCACGGTTTCGGTGTCGAGGACTTGAGTTTTCCCGCCATGAACTGCGATTTCTTCATCGCCGGCACCCACAAATGGCTATTCGGCCCCCGTGGCACAGGCATCGTTTGCAGCCGCAGTGAACAGGTCAAATACGTCACGCCAATCATCCCGACCTTCTCCGAAGCCACGGCCTTCTCCACCACCATGACACCGGGCGGCTACCACTCGTTCGAGCATCGCTGGGCACTGAACGAAGCCTTCAAGCTGCATTTGCAATTGGGCAAGGCCGATGTTCAGGCGCGTATCCATGCGCTGAACAGCTATATGAAAAAACGCCTGCAAGCGCACCCGCAGATCGAACTGGTCACGCCCCTGAGCCCCGAGCTGTCGTCCGGCTTCAGCTTCTTCCGGGTCAAGGGCAAAAGCTGCGACAAGATCGCCGCCTGGCTGATGCAAAACCGCGTGATCGCCGATGCCGTGGAGCGCGACGTGGGCTCGGTGATCCGCGCCGCGCCGGGGCTGCTCAACACCGAAGCTGAAGTCGACCGCTTCATCGCGTTGCTCGGCAAACAGCTCTGATCGCCAGCCCCATGGTTAATGTCAGTCAGTTAAGAAAAGCCTGCGCCAAGTGCAGACCCGTGGCGAGGGGGCTTGCCCCCTCGCCACAGGTCTGGCCTTCACTTGACTGACTGGCATCAGCCCCCCTGATTCCCTTTAACTTTTTATCGAGAGCAATGATGAACAGTGAGCTGCGTAGCTTTTCCCTGAAGACGCTCCCCGCACTGGCCTTCGCCGCCGTGGTTGCAGGCCTGCTGCCGGGCGCCGCTCAGGCCGCCGCCCCCGCCCAGCCCGGCAAAGTGTTCAAGGACTGCAAGGACTGCCCTGAGATGGTCGTGCTGCCCACCGGGACTTTCACCATGGGCACCCCGGACAATGAGGTGGGCCGCGAGCCCGACGAAGGTCCGTTGCACCCGGTGACCTTCGCCAAACCGCTGGCCATCAGCCGCTTTCAGGTGCTGGCCGGCGAGTGGGACGCGTACCTGCGCGACAGCGGTTACCTCATGCCCGACGGCGACACCCGGCCGGGCCGCGAGTGCAAGGCTGGCGTGCCGCGCTATGAACGCACGGCCAGGCATCCGGCGGTGTGTATGAACTTCCCCGAGGTCAATGCCTATGTGGCCTGGCTCTCGAAGAAGACCGGCAAGCACTATCGGTTGGTCAGCGAATCGCTGCGTGAGTATGCCGCCCGCGCGGGCAGCAGTGGCCCGTTCCCCTTCCCGTTCGATGAAGGCAAGGAATACAGCATCGCCAAACACGCCAACACCTACGGCGCCGCCGATGGCTACAACTTCACCTCACCGGCGGGCAGTTTCCCGGCCAACGCCTTCGGCGTGTACGACATGCACGGCAACGTCTATGAGTGGACCGCCGATTGCTACAACGACAACTACGTCGGCGCACCGAGCGATGGCAGCGCGTGGTTAACCGGCGAATGCACGGCCCGGCGCATTCGCGGCAATGACTGGGGCGAAGCTCCGGTGTTCTCGCGTTCGGGCAACCGCAATGCCACCTACCCCGACACCCGTGGCGACTGGCTCGGTTTTCGCGTCGCGCGGGATCTTTGAGGCTCCCACCTCCTGTCGCATGACCTGCAACAAACCCGTGCGCGGCTAAATCGCCGCCCACGGGTTTCGTCTTTTAAGCAGCCAAACTCTTGAACCTTTGCCCTTTAGCGGCACTTGAAGCGGAAACTTCCATGACCTCAAAATCCCGCGGAGCCTTCAGTGAAGTCCTCGGCCTGCTCAGGCCTTTCCGGGTCATCGTTGTGGTGTCGATCATGCTCGGCATGCTCGGTGGCCTCAGCATCACCGCGTTACTGGCGACCATCAATGACGCGCTGAACGCCGCCGGCACCCCGTCGACCCGGGTGTTGGCAACGTTTATCGGCCTGTGCGCGGTGGCGTTGCTGACGTCGATCCTGTCGGACATCGGCACCAACCATGTCGGGCAACACATCATTGCCGGGCTGCGTAAATCCCTGGGGGAAAAAGTCCTGTTGGCACCGATCGTACAGATCGAGCGCTTCCGCAGTTATCGACTGATTCCGGTGCTGACCCATGACGTCGACACCGTCAGTGATTTCGCCTTTTCCTTCGCGCCGCTGGCCATTGCATTCACCGTCACCCTGGGCTGCCTGAGCTACCTGGCCTACCTGTCGTTGCCGATGTTTGCCTTGCTGCTGGTGGCCCTGGTGATCGGCACCGCGCTGCAATACGTGGCCCGGGCCAAGGGCATCAAGGGTTTCCAGGCGGCTCGCGAAGCCGAGGACGAACTGCAAAAGCACTACAGCGCGATTGCCGCCGGAGCCAAGGAACTGCGCATCCATCGTCCGCGCCGCCAACGCATGTTCAGCCAACGCATCGAAGGCACCGCTGATTTCATCTGCAACACGCACATCCGCGCGGTCAACACCTTCGTGGTGGCCAAGACCCTTGGCTCGATGCTGTTTTTCGTGGTGATCGGCCTGGCGCTGGCCCTGCAATCGCTGTGGCTGGGTACCGATAAAGCGGTGCTCAGCGGGTTCGTGCTGGTGCTGCTGTACATGAAGGGCCCGATGGAATACCTGGTCACCACCCTGCCGGTGGTCAGCCGCGCCAACATTGCGTTCAAGCGCATTGCCGACCTGGCGGAGCAGTTTTCCTCGCCGGAACCGCACCTGCTGCTCAGTGACAAAGACGCGCCGAAACCGGTGGTCGAACACCTTGAAATGCGCGACGTGCATTTCGCCTTCCCGGCGGTGGACGGCAGCAAGCCCTTCGCCCTCGGGCCAGTCAACCTGTCCATCGCCCAGGGCGAGATCGTGTTTATCGTCGGCGAGAATGGCGGCGGCAAGACCACGCTGATCAAACTGTTGCTGGGGCTGTATGCGCCGCAGGGCGGGGAAATCATCCTTAACGGTAAGCCGGTCCTGGCGCATGACCGCGACGACTATCGCCAGTTGTTCACCACGATTTTCGCCGACTACTACCTGTTCGACGAATTGGTGCAAGGCGAGCAGAACGTTCCCGAAGACGCCAACCGTTACCTGGAACGCCTGGAAATCTCGCACAAGGTCAGCATCCGCGATGGCGCCTTCAGCACCACCGACCTCTCCACCGGCCAGCGCAAACGCCTGGCCCTGTTGAACGCCTGGCTGGAAGAACGCCCGGTGCTGGTGTTCGACGAGTGGGCGGCCGACCAGGACCCGGCCTTCCGGCGCATCTTCTACACCGAGCTGTTGCCGGAACTCAAATACCTGGGCAAGACCATCATCGTCATTTCCCACGACGACCGTTACTTCGATGTCGCTGACCAATTGGTGCGAATGGAAGGCGGCAAGGTCGTCGCGCAAAAAAAACCGTTGGCGACCGCCTGAACGATCCACCGCCGACTACGAGAGCCCCGATGAACGATTTGATCGATGATGATGTACTGGCGCTGTTGCTGGCCGATGCCGGTGATCAACCCCAGGGGATAACCGCCCGCGCCAATCAGCGCCCGGCGCCGCTGTCTTTCGCCCAGCAGCGGCTGTGGTTTCTCCAGCAACTGTCACCGGACAACGCCGCCTACAACCTGCCCCGTGTCATGCGCATCACCGGCCCCCTGGCACCCCGGCGGCTGGAAACAGCCCTGAACAAGGTGCTTGAGCGGCACGATATTTTGCGCAGTGCCTTCGTCGAAATCGATGGTTGCGCCATGCAGGTGGTCGATGCGCAGGCAACACTGGTGCTCGGCCATGAAGACCTGTCGGGCCTGTCGGACGAGGCCCGCGCCAACCGGATCGCGCTACGTATCGAGGCCCAGGCCGGCACGCCGTTCGACCTGCGTCAGGCGCCGCTGATGCGGGCGACACTGCTGCAGATTTCGGCCGACGAGCATCTGTTGCTGATGAACATGCACCACATCGTTTCCGATGCCTGGTCCAATGCCATTCTGATGCAAGACCTGGCACGAGCCTTTGCCCAGGCCGGCAGCAGCGATACATCACCCTTGCCACGCCCGGCCATCCAGTACGCCGACTATGCCGCCTGGCAGCGTGGCGAATACCTGCACAGTGCAACCTGCGCCAGCAGCGCCGAATACTGGCAAGAGTATCTGGGGCAAACATTGCCGGCCCTCGATCTGCCGGTGGACTTCCCACGAAATGCCCGGCACGGCCACCCTGCCGGGCAGTATGACTTCAGTGTGCCAGCGCCCCTCGCGCAAGCCCTGAACCGCTTCTGCCAGAAGCAAAAACTGACGCCTTTCGTCGTGGCCTTCGGGGCCTGGCAATTGTTATTGAGCCGCTACAGTGGCCAATACGACTTTACCGTCGGCGTACCCAACGCCACCCGCAATCGCAGCGAAACCCAGGATCTGGTCGGCTTTTTCGTCAGCGCCCAGGTGTACCGTGCGCGCATTGATCCGCTGTTGTCCTGCGCAGACTTTCTCCAGCGGCTGCGGCGCGAATCGCTGGCGGCGCTGGACCATGGCGATTACCCGCTGGAATTGAGTTTCGACGCGTTGCAATTGCACGCCAGCGAACACGCCAATCCGTTGTTCCAGGTGTTGTTCAACTGGCGCACTGAAGCCGCGCAACCGGACCGGATCGACTTGGACGGGCTGGCGCTGGAGTTCCTCGGCGCGGGTCCCGGCCAGGCCAAATTCGATCTGTCCCTGGACGTCGGCTATTCGCTCGAGGGCATCCACGCGAGTCTCGAATACAGCCGGGACCTCTACGCCCCCGCGACCCTCGAACGCCTGGCCCGGCACTGGCTGAACCTGCTCCATGCACTCACGGAAGATCCGCTGCGTGCGCTCGGCGAATTGCCGTTGCTGGCAAGCGACGAACGCCAGGTTCAGTTGCAGCGGTGGAATCCGCCCGCGTCAGCCATGCCTGAGGACGGCGTGCATCAGTTGTTCGAACGCCAGGCGCTGGCAACCCCCGACTCGGTGGCCCTGATCTTCAACGACCTTGAGCTCAGTTATGCGCAGCTCAACCATGCGGCCAACGGCCTGGCCCACACCCTGATTGAATGCGGGGTCGGCCCCGAGGTGCTGGTGGGCATTGCCGTGGAGCGTTCGGCGCAGATGATTGTCAGCCTGCTGGCGGTGCTCAAGGCCGGCGGCGCTTATGTGCCACTGGACCCCGACTACCCGCAGGAACGCCTGGCCTGGATGATTGAAGACAGTGGCCTGAGCGTGTTGCTGAGCCAGCGTTCGCTGCTTGGTCGGCTGCCCTCGATGCCCGGCGTCCAGCGACGCTGCGTCGACGACATCGATGTCCGGGGGACGCTGCCCGCACTTGACCCGCCCTGCCGCACCACCGGCCAAAACCTCGCCTATGTGATGTTCACGTCCGGTTCCACCGGTCGCCCCAAAGGGGTCGGCATCACCCAGGCGGCGTTAACCCGTCACGCCCAGGTGGCGCTGGAGTTTCTCGGCCTGACCGCACAGGACCGGTCCCTGCAGTTCGCCACGTTCAACTTCGACGCCTTTGTCGAGCAGCTTTACCCGGCGTTGATCTGCGGCGCCTCGGTGGTGCTGCGCGGGCCGGATATCTGGGACAGTGAAACCTGGTACCGCGAACTGCTCGACAAACAGTTCAGCGTCAGCGACCTGACCACCACCTACTGGAACATGCTGGCCAAGGACTTCGCCGCAGCCGGTCAGCGCGACTACGGTGCACTGCGGCAAGTGATCGTCGGTGGCGAAGCGATGCCACCGGAGGGCGTGGCGGCCTGGGGCAAGGCCGGGCTCGGGCACGTGAAGCTGCTGAACACCTACGGGCCGACGGAAACGACGGTCAGCGCCACGGTGCTGGATTGCAGCGACTACGTGACAGGGCAAATCGCCCTGCCCAAAAGCATGCCGATCGGCCAGCCTCTGGCCGGACGGGCGATTTACCTGCTCGATGCCGGCGGCCAGCCAGTGCCGGTGGGCGTCGTCGGTGAACTGATGATTGCCGGCGACCTGCTCGCACGCGGCTACTTCAAGCGACCTGAGCTTACGGCCGAGCGTTTCATCCCCGACCCGTTCGATGTTCAGGGCGGCGGTCGTCTCTACCGCACCGGCGATCTGGCGCGCTATCGCGCCGACGGTGTGATCGAGTATGCAGGCCGACTGGATCACCAGGTGAAGATTCGCGGCTTCCGCATCGAACTCGGGGAAATCGAGTCATGCCTGCTGCAATCGCCGCAGGTCCGCGAGGCGTTGGTGGTTGCCCGGGAAGGCGCGGTGGGTTTGCAACTGGTCGGCTATGTCGTGGCCCAAAGCGACTCGCTGAGCGAGCAGCAGCAACTCGACCTGCGCGAAACCCTCAAGGCTGAGCTCAAGGCCAATCTGCCCGACTACATGGTGCCCAGTCATCTGCTGGTACTGGCCGCCATGCCGTTGAGCCCCAACGGCAAGCTCGACCGCAAGGCCCTGCCGCAGCCCGACCTCAGCCAGACGCAGCGCCACTTCATTGCCCCCGAAACGCCACTGGAAAAGGCGCTCGCCGAACTCTGGCAAGAAGCGTTGCAGGTCGAGCGTGTCAGCCTGGACGACAACTTTTTCGAACTCGGTGGCCACTCGATTCTGGCCATTCAATTCATCTCGACCCTTAACGCGCGCCTGGGCATCAAACTGGCGTTGCAACACATGCTGGCTCATCCCAATGTCCAGGCACTGGCCAGATTCATCGCACGGGAGCATCAGCAGCATGTGCAATGCGTGGTCGAACTCAACGCCTCGACAGCGTCGGCACCGCCACTGTTCTGCTTGCACCCCAGCGGCGGTATCGTGTTCTGTTATCAGCCGCTGGCGAAAAAACTCAGTGCCCATGCCCGGACCTTCGGCGTGATGCACAAGGGTTTTGCCGACAAAGACTCGAACGCTCAGACATGGGCCGAGATGATTGCCGACTACAGCGCACAGATCGTCGAGAAGCAGCCCCACGGCCCCTACCGATTGATGGGCTGGTCATTGGGCGGCGCCATTGCCATGGACGTCGCCGCCCACCTGGAGCGCCAGGGCAAGGAAGTGACCTTCCTCGGCCTCGTCGACACCACTCTGCCGGAACGTGACCTGCCTGCCGACCTGCCGCGCAAGCCTCTGGAAGAAGACAACCCGAACCACCTCAGCGCGGAAAACGAACTGCTGGCAGCACTCGAAGTCTTCAACCTGATGTTCGCGCATCTGGAACCGGCGGCGGCGAGCTTCATCGCCCGGAACCCGACGGCCGACCTCAAGGCCTTCTATCGCTGGGCCAGCGAACAGACAGCGACCGGGGAACAGGAAATGATCGCGACCCTGGAAGGCATCAAGCAAGAGATCATGAACGCGCAAGCCTATGCGATACATGAACGTCTGGTGGCGGCGTTCGAACAATTCTCGCTGCCGCTGCTCAAGGTCCAGGTCAGCTGCTGGTGGTCGCTGTCGCATAAAACCCTGGAGCAAGTGCGGTATTCGGAACAACTGCTCAGGGCCCACAATGTGACAGGCCAATTGCACACCTCGATCCACTCACCGCTGCCGCACCGCAGCATGATCTACGCCGAGTCGCTACTGGAGTCATTTACCGAAGTGTTCCTCGGCTGCCAGGGCGAGTCATGTAGCTGACCGAGCGACGGCAAACAAAAACGCAGAAGCCATGGCTTCTGCGATTTTGTTTGTGCTTCAGGTAATAC